>JBEKEI010000233.1:0-5441 GCA_050013915.1 Roseiarcus sp. | reverse complement strand
TGAAACCAGCCGCCCTCGAACGCCTTGTCGGTCGAGGCCTTGTTCTTCAGATAGCCCTTCATCACGACATTGCCGCGGAACATGACCTCGCCGAGGGTCGTCCCGTCCGCCGGGACGCTTCTCATGGTCTCGGGATCGAGGACGTCGAGCCCTTCCAGCGCGTGATAGCGCACGCCCTGGCGCGACTTCAGCGCGGCCTGTTCGGAACCGGGCAGGTCGCTCCAGCGCTCCTGCCAGTCGTTGACGACCGCAGGGCCGTAGGTCTCGGTCAGGCCGTAGAGATGGGTCACCTCGAAGCCCGCCTCGCGCATCGCCGCCAGCACGGCCGCCGGCGGCGGCGCGGCGGCGGTGAAGAAACGCACGCGATGGGGCAGCGGGCGCTTCTCGCTTTCGGGCGCGTTGAGCAGCGTCGACATGACGATCGGCGCGCCGCACAGATGGGTGACGCCGTGCTCGGCGATGAGGTCGTACATCGCCTTGGCGCGCACCTGGCGCAGGCAGACGTGGACGCCCGCCTTGACGCTGAGCGACCACGGGAAGCACCAGCCGTTGCAGTGGAACATCGGCAGGGTCCACAGATAGACGGGGTGGCGGCCCATGTCGGCGGTGACGATGTTGCCGACCGCCAGCAGGTTGGCGCCGCGATGATGATAGACGACGCCCTTTGGGTCGCCCGTCGTGCCGGAGGTGTAGTTGAGCGAGATCGCGTCCCATTCGTCGCGCGGCCGCAGCCAGGCCCAGTCGGGATCGCCCTCGTCGAGCAGCGCCTCGTAGTCGAGCCCGCCGAGCCCGTCGCCGGGGCCGGAATATTCGGGATCGGCGTAGTCGATCAGCAGCGGCCGCGCCTTGCAGAGCCCGAGCGCCTCGCCCATCAGTGCGGAAAATTCCCGATCGACGACGAGCGCCTTCGCCTCGGCGTGATCGAGCATGAACGCGAGCGCGGGGGCGTCGAGCCGGGTGTTGAGCGTATTGAGCACCGCCCCGCACATCGGCGCGCCATAGTGGCACTCGAGCATTGCCGGCGTGTTGGCGAGCATGACCGAGACGGTGTCGCCGCGCTTGAACCCGCGGGCGGCGAGCGCTGAGCCGAGCCGGCGCGCGCGCGCGAAGAAATCGCGATAATTGCGGCGCAGCGGCCCGTGGACGATCGCGAGGCGATCGGGAAACACCGCGGCGGCGCGCTCCAGGAAGGTCAGCGGCGTCAGCGGCTGGAAATTGGCGGGATTGCGCTCGAGGTCCTGATCATAGGGAGAAACCGTCATGGCCCTGGCTCGTGGCGTTTCCGGCCCTTCCCGTCACGGGAACGGCTGTCCGGCGCACACTAGGTCGTCTCTCCGCGCGCGACTACCCCCTCGGCGTCCCGCCGCCCGCTTCACGCCGGGGTGACGCTTTGCGCGGAAGCGGCGGCCGCTTTTTCCTGCGCCGGTTCGAGCGCCTTCGCCTGCCGGAACGCGAAGGAGCGGAACCCGGCGAAGGTGACCAGCGCCGCCGCGCCGGTGCCGCAGCCGACGCACAGGGTGAGGACCGCCGAGGAGAGCGCGACATCGAAGCCGGCTGCCGCTGCCAGGCAGGCCGCGTAGACGACGTAGTTCACGGCGAGGCCGCCAAGGCAGACGAGCACGTAGCGCGCCAGCGCCTCGCGCCAGTGCGTCCCGCCGGCGCCGAAGGTGAAGGCCCGGTTGAGCGCGAAATTGATCAGCGTGACGATCGCGAAGGCGGGCAGGCGCGCGAACAGCGGGTCGACCCCGAACCCGCGCACGAGCAGAATGGTCAGCGCTGCGTCGATGCAGAACCCGAACCCGCCGATCGCGAGGAAGGCGACGAACTGGCGCGCGAGAGCCTTCCTCGCCGCCGCGCCCTGCGTCCCGCTCTGGCTCATCGCATCCCCTTCCGTCCCGGATGGCTTTCCGAAAAAATCCGACCCTGCGCCCGGCTTCCCTAAGGTTTGGTTAGCCCAGCAGCTCGGCGCCGCCCTCCCAGACCAGCCGCAGCCCGATCAGGAAGGTCAGCCCATAGACGAGATTGTAGAACCGGTCCGCCGGCACGCGCCGCACCAGCCAGACGCCCGCCATGGTCGCGAGCACGGCGAGCGGAAACAGCGTCGCGGCGGCGATCAGATTCTCCCGGCTGAACTGCCCCAGCGCGATATAGGCCGGCGCCTTCAGCAGGTTGGCGGCGGCGAAGAACATCACGCCGGTGCCCGCGAACAGCCGCGGCGAAAGGCCTTGCGGCATCACATAGACCTGGAACGGCGGCGCGCCCGCATGGCTGACGAAGCTGGTGAAGCCGGCGAGCGCGCCCCAGAACACGCCCGGCGCGACCCTGGCGCGCGCCGGCGCCGGCTCGCCGCCGCGCGAGCGCGCGATCATGTAGACGACGAAACCGATCGAGATCAGGCCGACCGCGAGCCGCACCAGCGCCTCGCTGACATGGGCGGCGAGCAGGAAGCCGGCGCCGATGCCGATCAGCGAGGCCGGAATCAGGATCTTGAGGTTGCGCGGCTCGAAATCCCGGCGGAACGCCCAGACGCTGACCCAGTCCTGCACGATGAGGATCGGCAGCATGATCGCCGCCGCCCGCACCGGCGAGACGACCAGCGAAAGCAGCGGCATCGACAGTGCGCTGAGGCCGGAAAAGCCGCCCTTGGACAGGCCGACGAGGATCACGGCGGGGATGGCGGCGAGATAGAAGGGCCAGTCGAGCGACATTTCTCTGCGTCTTCCAGCCCTTGGGCGATTCCGTAGCGCGGCGCCTTAGCCGAGCGCTGTTGCGCCCGGCCGCCCGACGCCGTCGAGGCCGGTATTGATTTGTCGCGGTTTGCGCGAGATCAATGCCATCGCGCGTTCGAGAACCCAAGCAGGCCCGAAGGGCGCCGCCGGGGGATTTCGAGCCGGACGATGGCCGCCCGGGAGGCAAGCGAGATGACGAGCCGTTATGCCGAAGTCTATGCAGAATGGCTCGCCGATCCGCAAGCCTTTTGGGCGGAGCAGGCGCGGCGCATCGACTGGATCGCGCCGCCCCGGCGCATTTTCGATCCCGCCGCCGGCGTCTACGGCCGCTGGTTCCCCGACGCGACCTGCAACACCTGCTTCAACGCGCTCGACCGCCACGTCGCGGCCGGGCGCGCCGGCCAGGCGGCGATTCTCTATGACAGCCCGGTGACCGGAACGAAGCGGCGGCTGACCTACGCCGAGCTGCTCGACGAGGTCGCCACGCTCGCCGCCGTGCTCGAGGGCTTCGGCGTCGCCAAGGGCGACCGGGTCGTAATTTACATGCCGATGATCCCGGAGGCGGTGATCGCGATGCTTGCCTGCGCACGGCTCGGCGCGATCCATTCCGTCGTGTTCGGCGGCTTCGCGGCCAAGGAGCTCGCGACCCGCATCGACGACGCCCGGCCGAAACTGGTGCTGACCGCCTCCTGCGGCATCGAGCCGGGCCGGATCGTCCACTACAAGCCGCTGCTCGACGGCGCGATCGAACTCGCCCGGCATCGGCCGCAAGCCTGCCTCGTGTTCCAGCGCCCCCAGGCCGAGGCGACGCTGCGCGGGGATCGCGACCACGACTGGGCGCAGGCTGTCGACGCCGCCCGCGCCGCGGGCCGGCGCGCGGCCTGCGTCGAGGTCGCCGCGACCGATCCGCTCTACATCCTCTATACCTCCGGCACGACCGGCATCCCCAAGGGGGTGGTCCGCGACAACGGCGGCCACATGGTCGCGCTGCAATGGACGATGGACAATCTCTACGGCGTCAAGCCGGGCGAGACGTTCTGGACCGCCTCCGACATCGGCTGGGTGGTCGGCCATTCCTACATCGTCTACGCGCCGCTGCTGCACGGCTGCGCCAGCGTGCTGTATGAGGGCAAGCCGATCGGCACGCCCGACGCGGGCGCCTTCTGGCGGGTGATCGAGGAATACGGGGTCGCCGCCTTCTTCACCGCGCCGACCGCGTTCCGCGCGGTGCGCCGCGAGGACCCCGAGGGCGCTTTCCTGACCAAGCATTCGACCGCCTCGCTGCGCACGCTGTTCCTCGCCGGCGAGCGCGCCGATCCCGAGACGCTCGGCTGGGCGGGGCGGGTGCTCGGCGTGCCGGTGGTCGATCACTGGTGGCAGACCGAGACCGGCTGGCCGATCGTCGCCAATCCGGTCGGCCTCGGCCTGCTGCCGATCAAGCCGGGCTCGCCGACCGTGCCGATGCCGGGCTGGCGGGTCGAGATCGTCGACGACGCCGCCCGTCCGGTTCCCGCGGGGACGATGGGCTCGGTCGTCGTCGGGCTGCCGCTGCCGCCGGGCGCGCTGCCGACGCTGTGGGGCCAGGACGAGCGGATGGTCGAGTCCTACCTCGCCGAATTTCCCGGCTGGTACAAGAGCTCGGACGCCGGCTTCAAGGATTCCGACGGCTATCTGACGATCCTCGGCCGCACCGACGACATCATCAACGTCGCCGGCCACCGGCTGTCGACCGGCGGCATGGAGGAGGTGCTCGCCTCCCATCCCGACGTCGCGGAATGCGCGGTGCTGGGCGTCCGCGACGCGATCAAGGGCGAGCAGCCCTGCGGCTTCATCGTGCTGAAGGCCAATGTCGCGCGCGATCCCCATGAGATCGAGCAGGAGATCGTCGCCCTCGTCCGCGAGCGGATCGGCCCGGTCGCCGCGTTCAAGATCGCCATCGCGGTCGACCGCCTGCCCAAGACCCGCTCGGGCAAGATCCTGCGCGGCACGATGAAGAAGATCGCCGACGGCGACGCCTGGGCGATGCCGGCGACGATCGAGGACGCGGGCGTGCTCGATCAAATCGCGGCGGCGCTGAAAGGCAGGGGGATCTGACGCGGCGCCCGCCGCATCGGCGCGCGGTTCACGGCGACTTCAGCAAATCGACCTGTTCGCGCAGCCACAGATCCTGACGCGCGGTCGCCTGCACCTCGCAGCGCGAGGCGGCGATGAGGGCGTCGGGAGAATTCCCTCGCGCGATTCGCTCGAACGTGCATCGCTTCAGCTTGACGATTGCAAACTCCCGCTCGGCCTCGCGCAGCGCCCGCTTGGCGGCCTCGTCGGCGACCATCGCGAACAATCGCAGGTAGTCGCGGTCGAGCGCCACGTTCCAGACGAGATATTCCCGGTTGCTGCATTGCCGTTTCGCCGCCGCCGTCGCCGCTTCGGCGGCGCATGCCGCCTCGACGCGGCCGATGCAGGCGTCCGCGTCGGTCTTGGCCGCGGCCGCCTGGGCAAGGCAGGAATCGACGAGCGCGACGTCGGCCGCCGCCGGCTGGCCCGGAATGTCCGCCCCGGCCGGCGGCGCGGCGAGCGTCAGCACGGCGAGCAGCGCCGCGGCGGCGATCGGGGACCGGCGCCGGACGACACGGCGAGGCATTTCAGGGATGACGATTCGCGAGGGTCGGGCCATGGCCGAGGGCAACACGGAGCGGAAGGTCGGTCAACCGGGAA
>JBEKEI010000232.1:0-5448 GCA_050013915.1 Roseiarcus sp. | reverse complement strand
CTGCACGAGGTGTTTGGGGTGAACGCCGACATCCGCAAGACCTGCGGCGAGCTGGCGGAACAGGGTTTCATCGCGGTCGCGCCCGATCTGTTCTGGCGTCAGGAGCCGGGCGTCGATCTCAGCGTCACCTCCGAGCCCGACTGGCGATATGGCCTTCGTCTGAATCAGACCTATGACCGCGGCGCCGGGGCTAGGGACGTCAAGGACAGCGTCGAGGTTGTGGCCAAACTGCCCGAGTGCGCCGGCAAAGTTGCCGTCCTCGGCTATTGCCTCGGTGGACTGATGACGTTCCTGACGGCGGTGCGCTATGGCGTCAGCGCTGGGGTCGCCTATCACGGCGGCGACACCGAGAAGTATCTGGGCGAGATCGACGGCCTCCACGCGCCGCTGCTGATGCACCTGGCCGAAGAGGACGAGTTCATTTCCAAGTCAGCGCAAGCCGAGATCAAGACGGCGCTTGCGACCAAACCAAACGCGACCGTCTACAGCTATCCGGGTCAGAGTCACGCCTTCGCTCGGCACAACGGGCTGCACTACAACGCCGCGGCGGCGACGCTCGCCAACCGGCGGACAAGCGAATTTCTGCATCAACAATTGCGGTGACCATCACTGCAGAGGGAGCCATCCGCCATGCCGATGATCGACATCTATGCAACCGCCGGCACGTTCGCCGACGCCCGCAAACTCGCGGCCGACGCCGCCGCGGTGGTGAAGGGCGTCGAGAAAGTTCCCGACATCCCGATGTTCCGCCAGAACACCGCGGCCTTCGTCCACGAAATGGCCGCCGGGGCGATCGCGAACGTCGATGGCGATGGCGGCCATGTGCGCGTCCAGGTGCTCACCAACGCCGGCGCGCTCGACCGCGACAAGCAGATCGCCATCGTGTCGCAGCTCACCGACCTCGTCGCCGCGGCGGCGAGCGATCCCGGCCTGAAGCGGAGGACCTGGGTGCTGCTGACGGAAGCGACGCCGGGCGGCTGGGGACTCTGGGGACACGCCCATACGAACGATGAACTCGTCGGCGCGGCGAGGGCGGAGATCGCGAAGCTTCGGGGCTGATGTCGCCGTCGATAGTTCCCCGGCGCCGCCATGCCTGGCGCGAGCCGCGGACCGCGCCGGTCCGGCGCACGGACCTCCCACCGCCTTTCTCCATGGAGAATCACATGACCTCCACATCGCCCGAACACAACAAGGCGCTCGTGCTCGAGGCCTTCGATGCGCTGTTCAACAGGCGCGACTATGCCGCTGCGGAGCGCTTATGGTCGGACCGATACATCCAGCACAGCGCCCATATTCCGCCGGGTCGCGACGGCTTGTTCAATCTCGTTCGCGGTCTTCCCGACACGCTCCGCTACGAGAATCACCTGATCCTCGCCGAAGGGGACTACGTCATCGCTCATGGCCGCTTTTCCGGCCACGGTCGCCCCGCGTCATGGATCGCCGCCGATGTCGTGCGATTCGAAGACGGCAAGCTCGCCGAGCATTGGGACGTTCTTCAGGACGAGGCGACTCGGGCCGAATCGCTCAGCGGCCTGCCGATGTTCGGCGATCGTTTTCCTGCCTGAGCGCATCAGACGGCGCGTTGATCCACCGGCCTTCGCGAGAGGTCGGAGCGGATTCCATCCAGAGGAGTTTGCCATGACGTTTCAGATAGTCGTCAACAGGATCGTTCGATCTGTCGATGTCGACGGCGACACGCCGCTGCTCTGGGTGTTGCGCGACGTGCTCGGAATGACCGGCACGAAGTTCGGCTGCGGCGCGGCCTTGTGCGGCGCCTGCACCGTGCATATCGAGGGCGCCGCCACCCGTTCTTGCGTGACCCCGATCGACAGCATCGGCGCCGCCAAGATCACAACGATCGAGGCCATCGGCGAGACCGCCGCTGGCGCCAGGATTCAAGAGGCCTGGCTCGACCGCGAGGTCGTTCAATGCGGCTACTGCCAGTCCGGCCAGATCATGTCCGCCTCGGCGCTGCTTGCGAGCAATCCAAACCCGACGGACGCCGATATCAACGACGCAATGTCAGGCAATATCTGTCGCTGCGGGACCTATCCCCGAATTCGCGAGGCAATCAAGCAGGCGGCAAGGCCGAGCGGGCGGGGAGGCTGACGATGATCCAGGATCAACGCACTCCCACAGGCGCGCGCCTTGGTCGTTCGCCGTCTGAGAACGGCCTGTCCCGGCGCGGGTTCCTGCGGGTCGGAGCGGCCGCCGGCGGCGGCCTGATGCTGAGCTTGAGCTTGCCATTCGCGAACACTGTCGCCGGGGCGACCGACGCCGAGGGGTTCGCGCCCAACGCCTTCGTTCGCATCGAAGGCGACGGGCGGATCATCCTGACCATGCCCTATGTCGAAATGGGGCAAGGCGCCTACACCTCAATCCCGATGCTGATCGCCGAGGAGCTGGAGGTCGATCTGAACCAGGTGCGGCTGGAGCACGCGCCCCCAAACGCCAAGCTCTACGGGAATCCTATCTTTGGCGGCATACAGTCCACGGGCGGCTCGACTTCGGTGCGCGCCGCGTGGCGCCCGCTGCGCGAGGCCGGAGCGGTCGCGCGAACCATGCTCGTGTCGGCGGCCGCGAGACGCTGGGGGGTCGACCCCCTGTCCTGCCGCGCAAACGGCGGCGAGGTGCTCCACACAGCTTCCGGCAGAAAGGTAAAATACGGCGAGATCGCCGCCGCCGCCGCGGAATTGCCCGTGCCGCAAAACGTGCCGTTGAAGCGCCCGGCGGAATTCAGACTTATCGGCACGGCGGCCAAGCGGCTCGACGCGCCAGCGAAGGTCAATGGGACGGCCGTCTTCGGCATCGACGTTCGATTGCCCGGCATGAAAATCGCGACACTCGCGCAATCGCCGGTCTTTGGCGGCCGCGTCAAAAGCGTGGACGATACGGCGGCCAAAGCCGTGAACGGCGTGCGTCAAATCATTCGGCTCGACGACGCCGTCGCCGTGGTGGCGGACCATTTTGCCGCCGCGAAGAAAGGGTTGGCGGCGCTGGCGATCGAATGGGACGACGGTCCACATGCCAAGCTCACCACGGAAGAGGTGGCAAGGGAGCTCGAAGAGGCGACGCTCCAATCGGGGACGGTCGCGCAGAACGCAGGCAATGTCGACGAGGCCATGGCGCGCGCCGCCGCCAAGGTCGAGGGCGTCTATCAGGTTCCATTCCTCGCGCATGCCGCAATGGAGCCAATGAACTGCACCGCGCATGTTCGTAGGGATAGCTGCGAAGTCTGGGTCGGCAGCCAGGTCATCGAGCGCGCCCAGGCGGCGGCGGCCAGGGTCGTCGGCCTGCCGCAGGACAAGGTCGTGGTCCACAACCATCTGATCGGCGGCGGGTTTGGCCGCCGGCTGGAGGTCGACGGCGTCATTCGCGCCGTCCAGATCGCGCAGCAGGTCGACGACCCCGTGAAAGTCGTGTGGACTCGGGAGGAAGACATCCAACACGATATGTACCGCCCCTATTTCCTGGATCGGATGTCCGCCGCTCTCGATGGCAAGGGAATGCCGAGCGCGTGGAATCATCGCTTCGCCGGGTCCTCGATCCTCGCAAGATGGCTCCCGCCGGCGTTCAAAGACGGCCTCGACCCCGACACGATAGACGGCGCGACCCATCCGATCTATGCGCTCCCCAATCTGCGCGTCGAATATTTGCGGGTGGAGCCTCCCGGCATCCCGACCGCTTTCTGGCGCAGCGTCGGACCGTCGCACAATGTCTTTGTGATCGAAAGCTTCATGGATGAATTGGCGGCTGCTGCGGGTCAGGATGCAGTCGCCTATCGGCGAGCGCTTCTCGACAAGTCGCCCCGCGCCAAAGCCGTCATCGAGCTCGCGGCGGAACAGGCTGGCTGGGGGCGGCCATTGCCCGAAGGGATTGGCCGTGGCGTATCCGTCCAGTCCGTCTTCGGGACCTATATGGCGCAGGTCGCCGAGGTTGAAGTGTCGAAGAGCGGGGCGGTCCGCGTTCGGCGCGTCGTCTGCGCTGTGGATTGCGGCATCGTCGTCAATCCCGATACTGTACGGGCGCAGATCGAGGGGGCGGTGATCTTCGGCGTGACGGCGGCGCTCTACGGGGAGATCACGCTCAGGAACGGCCGCGTCGAGCAAGCCAATTTCGATACCTACCAAATGCTCCGAATCGATGAGGCGCCGGTCATCGAGGTACATATTGTCGAGAGCTCCGAGCCGCCGGGCGGGATGGGCGAGCCTGGGACTTCCTTGATCGCGCCTGCAGTCGCCAACGCGATCTTTGCGGCGACCGGCAAGCGCCTGCGAAGGCTGCCAATCGATCCCTCGCTGTTGAAATCGACTTGATTGTGACGAGGCGTGACGAGCAGCTGCGCAATCAAAGGAACCCACTCGAAGCCTGCGCGTCGACGATCTCAGGGCATATCGCTGCTCGCGCTGATGCGGGGGAAGGCCCTGCTGGAGCAGAGCGTGTCCGGCGATGATGGCGACCGCGGGGACGGGTCTCCCGCCAGGGGGAGCACGTCGCCCCTCTCGCGCAGGATGTTCATCGAAGCGGCGGTGATTGGCGGCGGGCTGACCACGCTGAGTGCGTCGGTAAGGGCTCAGGCGTCATCGGGGCCGCGCGATCTGGCAGAGGGCGAGCGGGTGGAGAATGAAGCAATGAACGGAGCCGGGAGTTTATCCGAAGAGATCGTAAAGGCGAAGATTCGGCGAGCGCTGTTGTCGGGACCCGAGATCGTCACGAGAGACGCAACCGTCGGGGAAATGAACGCCGAGGGCAAGTTGACCGTGCTGCGTCCCGGGACGAATCAGTGGGTATGTGTCGCCGGCAACGAGAATGTCATCGGATCTGCCGACATGTGCGCGGATCCCGTGGGGATGCAGTGGATGCGGGATATCATGGCGAAGGCGCCGAGACCGTCGAACAGGGAGCCCGGGCTCATCTATATGCTCAACGGGGCGTTGCAGCGGAGCTACACCGACCCGTTCGATCGGACGAGTCCGGCGATCCCGATTGGTCCACACTGGATGATCATCTGGCCGTTCGACGCAAAGGCCGCCGGCCTGCCGACGGTCATGCGCGACGCCGGAACCTTGGTGATGTTCGCGGGCACGCCATACGCGCACCTCCACGTCTGTGGTTCCCCTTGGGACGGGAATGAGTATCACGCCGGCGATCGGGGCGTTTGGACGATGACCTATAGCCGGTCTTCCGGGCGTAGCTGAACGCGAGTCGGGATTGTGTTTGGCGCTGACGGGTCGCCTTTGCGACCGGGCGCCGAAGATCGGCGTGGCGATGGTCGACCAATCGGCCAAAGGTCAGGCCGGGCTCGATCGCGGCATTACGGCATTACGCCCGAGGCCAGGAGGCCGCTGCACCGCTGCGCTTCGCCCCTCCCTGCGATCGCAAGCGATCGCCTCGGGGTGGCTGCGCGTCGTCGGCGCGGCAATTGGCGGCCGGGGCCGGGCGCGCGGG
>JBEKEI010000231.1:0-5448 GCA_050013915.1 Roseiarcus sp. | reverse complement strand
CCAGGGCGATTGCCCGAACCGCGGCGCCCGACAAATCCTTTCGTTGTGGCAATATTTGGAAGTTCATTTCTCGGCCGATCGAGGCAAATCAGAGGATTGCAGGCAAAAGGAAGCCGGCGCGGGGGTCTGGGGGCCGCCGCCGTCCGGCCCTCCGCGCGCGGCGGCGGCCCGCGCCTTGTCCTCGGCGGCCCTGCGCAGGAGATCGTCGAGCTTGGCGTCGAATTTGGCGGCGCCTTCGGCTGCCTCGTCGAACGGCGGCGGCGCCGCCGCCGCATTGCGGTAGCGGTCGAGCCGGTCGAGCACGCGCAGCAACCGGTCGATCGCGCCGAGCTCGCCGTCCTCGACCCGCTCAGCGGCGAGCCGCAGCGAGGCGTCGAGGCGGGCGGTCTGCAGCCGGACATGTTCCCCGGCCGGATCGACCTCGCGCAGTTGAAGCGTCTCCCGGACGATCTGGCGGACCCGCCGGGGCGTCAGATTCTCGGTACCAGCGATCAGTTCGTAGCTCCATCCGCGCAGCGCGCGCTCCATGATGCGATGCCGGCGGACCTCCCGCTCGATCGCGCTGGCGCGCGCGGCGGGCAGCGGCGCGGGGACGGTGGGGTCGGACATGGCGGGGTCGGGTATGGCGTGGTCGGACATTGCGGGGCTCCTGCGGAGGGGACCAATGGTGAGAACATAGCCGATTTTTCTGAATTACAGAAGCAATTTTTTAAAATTCTCTTTTACCGACGTCCGGCCAGGCTCCCGATCACGACCGGCGCGCCGGACGTGAGCCTTTTCCCGTCGGGACGCCGAACGCCGCGCCGCCGAGACCCAGTCGGCCCCCGGCGACGAAGTCGTCCGGCGAAGGCGCCGGAACGGGAGTGGGGGAGCGGCGCAGCGCCTCGATCGCGCGGCCCGCCAGCGGGCGACGGGCAGGCGGCGGCGCCCCAAGCCGATTTGCGGACGACCCGGCCGCCGCGCTATTCTGGGCCGCGGCGGTCCCGCCGGCGGGAGCGCGCGATGCCTTTCTCGAACCGTCTCTGCTCTGTCCTCGCAGCGACCGCGCTGGTCGGCCTCGCTTGCGCGGCGCGCGCGCAGGACGATGCCGCGCCCGGTCGCCACGCGCCCGCCGCACAGGAGGACAAGGCGCCAGGCGGCGCGTTGCGCCTGCCGCCCGATTCCTCAACCGAGCAGACGCTCGCGCTGCCCGGCCGCACGCTGAACTTCAAGGCGACCGCGGGAACGATCAAGCTCACCGACGAGAAGGGCGCCGAACTCGCCGACGTCGCCTATGTCGCCTATCAGCGCGACGGCGCGCCGGCGGCGACCCGCCCGGTGGCCTTCGTGTTCAACGGCGGCCCCGGCGCCGCCTCGGTGTGGCTGCAACTCGGCGCGCTCGGGCCCTGGCGGCTCGCGATGAAGGACGGCGTCGTCACGCCGTCGTCGCCGCCGACGCTGGTCGACAATGACGACACCTGGCTCGACTTCACCGATCTCGTCTTCGTCGATCCCCCGGGAACCGGCTACAGCCGCATCACCGGCGGCGAGGAGGCGCGCAAGCGGCTGTGGTCGGTCGAGGGCGACATCGACACGCTCGCGGTCGTCGTGCGCCGCTGGCTCGCCGAAAACGCCCGGCTCGGCTCGCCCAAATTCATCGTCGGCGAGAGCTATGGCGGTCTTCGCGGGCCGCGGCTCGCCAAGGCGCTCGCCACCAAGCAGGGCGTGGGGATCGGCGGCCTCGTGCTGATCTCGCCGGCGCTCGACATGGGCCGGCTGCGCGGCGTCGAGTCGCCGCTCGGCGCCGCCAGCCTGCTGCCGTCCTACGCCGCCGCGGCGCGCGAGCGGAAAGGGCCGGTGACGCGCGACCAGCTCGCCGACGTCGAGGCCTATGCGAGCGGCGACTACGTCGTCGACTGTCTGCGCGGGCCACGCGACGCGGCGGCGGTCGCGCGCATGGTCGCGCGCGTCGCCGCGCTGACCGGCCTCGATCCCGCGCTGGTCGCGCGGCTCGGCGGGCGCGTCGACAAGGAGACGTTCCTGCGCGAATCCGACCGCGCCCAGGGCAGGGTCGGCGCCGTCTACGACGCGACCGTCAGCGCCTACGATCCCAATCCGACGGCGAGCGAGAGCCAGTGGCTCGACCCGATCCTCGACGGGTTCCAGGCGCCGCTGGCGAGCGCGATGATGGATCTCTACGCGCATCGGCTGGGCTGGAAAATCGAGAACCACTACGAGCCGCTCAACGGCGCCGTCAACCGCGCCTGGGATTGGGGTCATGGCCTCCAGCCGCCGGCGGCGACCGACGAACTCAGGGACATGCTGGCGGTCGATCCGAATTTCCGCGTGCTGGTGGCGCAAGGGCTGACCGACCTGCAGGTCCCCTATCTCGGGAACCGGCTGCTGCTCGACCAGATTCCCGACTATGGCGCGCCGGGCCGGCTGACGTTCAAGGTCTATCCGGGCGGCCACATGCACTACATGCGCGACGCCTCGCGCAAGCTGCTGCGCGAGGACGCGCGCGCGCTGATCGAGGGCAGGTGACGGGCGCCCGATCAGGAAATTCAAAAGGGCGGAGGACCCTTCTCCCGCCCTTGCGGGAGAAGGTGGCGCGAAGCGCCGCGGACGAACGAAGTTCGCCTTGGGATGAGGGTCTTCCGGCGGCATTCCGCCCTGTGGCAAACCCTCACCCCAACCCCTCTCCCGCGAGCGGGAGAGGGGCTTTTGGCTTGTTGAACTGCCGGCGCCGATTTCCGCGCGTGCAAGCCGGCGCGGCGCAAGCTACGAAAGGCCCGCAACGCGCCGTCCGGAATCCGTCATGCTGACCGTCCATCATCTCAACAATTCGCGTTCGCAGCGCGTGCTCTGGCTGCTCGAGGAGCTCGGCGAGCCCTATGAGATCAGGCGCTACCAGCGCGACGCCAGGACGATGCTGGCGCCGCCGGAGCTGCGCGCGGTCCATCCGCTCGGCAAGTCGCCTGTCATCACCGAGGGCGAGACGACCATCGCCGAGACCGGCGCCATCGTCGAATACATCGTCGACAAGGCGGGCGGCCGGCTGCGCCCCGCCGCCGGCACGCCCGAGCGGCTGCGCTGGACCTTCTGGCTGCATTACGCCGAGGGCTCGCTGATGACGCCGCTGCTGCTGAAGCTGGTGTTCGATCTCATGCCGCAGCGCTCGCCGGTGCTGCTGCGCGGCCTCGTCGGCGCGATCGCGACGCGCGCCAAGGCGGGCTTCGTGGCGCCGCAGCTGAAGACCCATTTCGATTTCCTGGAGGCCGAGCTCGGCCGCGCGCAATGGTTCGCGGGCGCCGAATTTTCCGCCGCCGACGTGATGATGAGCTTCCCGCTCGAGGCGGGCGCCGCGCGCGCCGGCGCCTTGGAGGGCCGGCCGCGGCTGAAGGCCTTCGTCGAGCGCATCCACGCGCGGCCCGCCTTCAGGGCAGCGCTGGAGAAGGGCGGCCCTTACGCCTATGCGTGAGGCCGCGCCGGCGGCCGAAACCCGCCGCAAAAAGAGAGGCGCGCCCGCATGACCGATCTCCCCTGGTACGTCTACCTCCTGCAATTCGTCAGCGGCCTGCTGCTCGCCAATGGCGTGCCGCATTTCGTGGAGGGGATCTGCGGCCGCCGGTTCCCGACGCCGTTCGCCAGGCCGCCCGGCGTCGGCGAATCCTCGCCGGTCGTCAACGTGCTGTGGGGCTTCGCCAATCTCGCGATCGGCTTCGCGCTGGTGCGGGCGTTTTTCCCCAAGGGCGCCGAGGTCGACTTCGAATGGGCGCTGGTCTGGCTCGGCGTGCTGGTCGTCGCGGTGCTCAACGCGCGCCATTTCGGCGCGGTCCGTCCGGGGGCGCGCTGACGGCTCAGATCGTCCGCGCGACCAGCGGGATCTCCCGCGCGGCCGCGATGGCGCCCCAGCTCAGCGCGAGCGTTCCGGCGAACACCAGCACGGCCTTCAGCAGCGCAGGCAGGGCGGCGCCGAGCAGGGCGTATTGCAGCCAGACGATGAACACGTAGTGGACGAGATAGACGCCGTAGGCGCTCGCTCGGAAGGCGTCGAGCGGGCCGGACGGGCCGTCGGCGAAGCGCAGGAAGACGGCGAGGGTCGCGAAGACGAGCGCCGCGCAGGTGACGACGAGCGCGGCGCCGGTCGCGATCCGCCACGCGACCGGGTCGAGCGAAGCGGGGGCCGCGCGCAAGGCGGCGAGCGCGAGGAACGCCGCCGCGCCCGCGGCGAGCCAGGCGGCCCAGTCGCGCCGCAGCGCCCCGTCGCGCGCGAGCAGCCCGCGTTCGAGGCCGCCCGCGCCCAGGACGACGCCGCAGAGGAACCAGGCGAGGTAGAGCAGCGGCCGGCTCGCCTGGACGGCGAACGGACCGAAGACCAGCCAGCGCGCCGCGCCGAACGGGATCGCCATCGCGAACCAGCCGAGCGCGGAGACGCCGAGCAGGACCGCGAACAGCCGCAACGGGCGCCGGCGCGCGCCGGCGCCGAGGTGGCCGAGCCGCTCCAGCGGCCCGGGCGCCCAGCGATGCACGGCCGCCGCGAGAAGGTCGAACGCCAGCAGCAGCCAGACGAACCAGGCCGGCCCGGCCGGCCACGGCCCGACGGTCAGCGTCCGCAGCCAGAAGGCGCCGAGCCCGATGTCCGACCCGGTCATCCGGAACGAGGGGTAGTAGGCGAGCGGCATCACGAAGACGACGACGAGCGCGAAGGGAATGCCGAGCCGCCGGCCGCGCTCGCGCAGGAAGCCGCCGTCGCCCTTGCGCGTCAGCGTCGGCCAGACGAACAGGCCCGACAGCAGGAACATCAGCGACATGAAGAAGCTGTCGTTGAACAGCACGAACAGGTCGAGCCCGATCCATCGGTCCTCGTCGACGATCGGGGCGGTCGACCAGTCGTAATGGCCGGGATAGAATTTCCCGTAGACGACATAGGCGAGCGCGGCGTGATGGGCGACGACCAGCAGCGTGACGAAGCTGCGCGCGCGGTCGAGGGCGAGGTTGCGTGGCGCGCTCATGGTCCCCGGGTCCCTATCGGGGGCCGGGTCGCGCCGCCGCCGATCGCTGAAGAGCTCTGAAAATTTGCAGTTTTCCGGTCTTGTGAGACTTCAGGGGCGTGCAGGCGAGGGGCCGAATCGAGGGCTGTGGATGGGTCGGGCGCGCGATCCCTCCGCGCGTGCGCCGGGCGCCGGGCCTTCGCCCGGTCGACGGCGGCATTTGAACCCGGGCGCCCGCAGGCGTCAAGGGAAATTCTGAAAAAGGGAATACTGTCGCGGCCCCGAGGACGCCTGGGCTTCGATCGGAGCATGAGACCAATGGGGCGCAACCTCCCGACACGGGAACCCGACCCAGGCGCAGAACGACAAATGGCCTAACGTCCGCGCTGCCAGGTCCGGGCGCGCGCCTCAAGGTCGAGCCGCCTTCGGCGGTCGCTACGCGCCAAGAGGCGCTTCGCGAACCTTGACCCGCGCG
>JBEKEI010000230.1:0-5466 GCA_050013915.1 Roseiarcus sp. | reverse complement strand
GGGCCGCGCCTATCTCGCCCTCGCCGCGTCCTACCGGCATATTTCCGGGGACGAGGAGGTGGGTCCGCATCTGCGCGCGCTGGTCCCCCCGCGCATGCTCGACCGTGCGCGCATCCTCGGCGCGGCGATGCGCGTCGCCTACATCATCTCCGCGGCGATGCCCGGCGTGCTGCCGCGCGCGCCGATGACCTGCCAGCGGGGCAAGGTCGTGCTGGAGCTGCCGCTCGATCTCGCCCCTCTCAACAGCGACCGGCTGCAGAACCGCATGAAGCAGTTCGCGCGGCTGATCGGGGGCGACCCGGAAATCAGGCCGGCGCCGGCGAGCCCGGCCCGCCCGCCGCAGGCGAGCCTGGCCGAAGCGGAGTGAGGGCGCGCCGTGAATCGAGCCCGCTCGCGCTTCGGAAATGCGGCCGCCCTCATTGAAATGGCGGCCGGCGCGACTAGATCGGGGCCGCCACGAATGGAGATCGCCATGCCGCATGCAAGCTTGTCGTTCCTAGCCGCGCTCGGCGCCGCGCTCGCGCTCGGATTGGCGCCCGCCGGCGCGGAGACGGTGAAATACAAGGCCGCGCTCGACGGCCCCAGCGAAAACCCGCCGACCACGTCCAAGGGCGTCGGGTCGATCGAAGCCGATTACGACACGGCGACCAAGACGCTGAGCTGGTCGGGCAGCTATTCCGACCTCACCGGCCCGGAAATCGCCGCCCATTTCCACGGGCCGGCGGCGGTCGGCGCGAATGCGGGCGTGCTCGTGCCCGTCGACGCCAAGGCGAGCCCGTTCAAGGGTTCGGCGGTCCTCACCGAGGAGCAGGCCAAGGATTTCGCGCAGGGACTGGTCTATTTCAACGTCCACACGGCGCAGAACAAGGGCGGGGAAATTCGCGGGCAGCTCGCCCCGGCCAAGTGATCGAAGCCGCGCGAGGCGCCCCGCGCTACTTGGCGGCGACCTTGGCGACCGGCGCGGCCTCGTCGTCGCGCCATTCGAGCATGACGACCTTGCCGTTCTCGACCGTCAGGGCGAGGCGGCCGCGCTTGAGTTCGAGCGCGCGGGCGCCGAACAGCGTCCGGCGCCAGCCCTGCAGGGCGGCGACGTCGGCATGGTCGTCGGCCGCGATCATTTCGAGGTCTTCGATGGTGGCGATCATCTTGCCGGCGACCCCGTTCTGATCGCAGACCTGCCGGAGCAGCACCTTCAGCAGCTCGACCGTCGCGGCCGAGCCGGGCGTGCCGCGTCTGCCCTTCTCGAGCCTCGGCAACGTCTTGGGATCGCGCGCCAGGCCGCGTTCGATCGCCTGCAGGATTTCGGCGCCCGCCTTGGCGCGCTCCATGCCGCGCGGAAACGCGCGCAGATTGGCGAGCGCCTCGGCGCTGCGCGGCGCCGCCAGCGCGATTTCGACCAGCACGTCGTCCTTCAGCACGCGCGAGCGCGGCACGTCGCGCGACTGGGCCTCCTTCTCGCGCCATGCCGCCAGCTCGATCAGCGTCGCCAGATCGCGCGGCTTGCGGGCGCGGTTCTTGAGCCGCTCCCAGGCGTTGTCGGGATGCTGCTCGTAGGTCGAGGCGGAGGTGAGGACCTTCATCTCGTCCTCGAGCCAGTGCAGGCGCCCGGATTTGCCGAGCTTGTGCAACAGCGCGCGATAGATGGTGCGCAGGTGCGTGACGTCGCCGATGGCGTAGTCGATCTGGGCGGGGGCGAGCGGCCGGCGCGCCCAATCGGTGAAACGGGACGATTTGTCGACGGCGACGTGACAGATCGACTGGACGAGCTCGCTATAGGAGACCTGGTCGCCATATCCGCACACCATGGCGGCGACCTGGGTGTCGAACATCGGGCTCGGCACCACGCCGGCGAGCTTCCAGAAGATTTCGGCGTCCTGCCGCGCCGCGTGGAACACCTTGACGACGTTCGCGTCCGCCATCAGGACGAACAGCGGGGCGAGGTCGAGGCCGTCGGCGAGCGCGTCGATCGCCACCGCCTCGTCGTCAGAGGCGATCTGGACCACGCACAGAAGCGGCCAGAACGTCGTTTCGCGCAGGAATTCCGTATCGACGGCGACGTAGGAATGGCGGGCGAAGCGCTGGCAGGCGGCGCAAAGCGCGTCATTGGTGTCGATCAGGTCCATCGGGCGTCCATAACGGAAAGCCCGGCGCGGCGCCAGCCGGGCGGCCGGGTCCGGAAGGCGTTGATGACCACGGCCGCCTATTTCTCCGGATGCGCCGCGATCTTGGGCCGATCGCGGCGCTGTGGCGCGGGCGCGTGTTTGGGCATGCCGAGACGCTTGTCGAGATAGACGCCGACCGTCGCCTGGAGATCGTCGATGCAGTTTTCGAAGAAATGGTTGGCGCCTTCGATCACCGCGTGTTCGATGTGGATCCCCTTCTGCGTCTTCAGCTTCTCGATCAGGCCCTGGACCTCCTTCAGCGGCGCGACCCGGTCGCGATCGCCGTGGACGAACAGGCCGGACGAGGGGCAGGGGGCCAGGAACGAGAAATCGAAGCGATTGGCGGGCGGCGCGATCGAAATGAAGCCCTCGATCTCCGGCCGCCGCATCAGCAGCTGCATGCCGATCCAGGAGCCGAACGAGACGCCGGCGATCCAGCACGCGCGCGCCTCCGGACTGATCGACTGCGCCCAGTCGAGGGCGGAAGCCGCGTCGGACAATTCGCCCTGGCCGTGGTCGAACGAGCCCTGCGAGCGTCCGACGCCGCGAAAATTGAACCGCAACACCGAGAATCCGCGCTCGGCGAAGGCGTAATACATATTGTAGACGATCTGGTTGTTCATCGTCCCGCCAAACTGTGGATGCGGGTGGAGCACGATTGCGATCGGAGCCCCGCGCTGCTTGGCGGGATGAAACCGACCTTCCAGCCGACCGGCCGGACCGTTGAAAATGACTTCAGGCATTTCGTCTCCCGACTGACCCGCCGGGGCGCCGCGCCGGCGCCCTCCGATTCCCGCGCTGCCCGCGCCCTTGACTTCCCGCCGCCTTCGTCGCATTTCTGGCGCCGCCCGCAACCGACCGGCCGCACGTCTGGATCGCCGCGAACGGGAATCGAGCGCCGCCGATCGGGGCCGGACCGGCGCGGAGCGCGCTTCTAGCACGGTTCAGCCTCGCGGATGCAAGGGCAAAACGCGACCGCCGCTGGCGCAATCTCCATCGCTTCGATTTATACTCGCCTCATATAGGGATATGGCGGCAATTTTGAACCGGACGGGGCGCACTTATCTCGATTTCAACGCGACCGCGACGCTGCGCCCCGCCGCGCGCGCGGCTTGCGAGGCCGCGTTCGCCGTCGACGGCAATCCCTCTTCGGCGCATCGCGAGGGCCGCGAAGCGCGCGCCGCGATCGAGGCGGGCCGGGCGGCGGTCGCCGAACTGGCCGGCGTCGCGCCGCGCGCGGTCACCTTCGCCGCGAGCGGCACCGAGGCCGTCAATCTCGTCCTCACGCCCGCGCTCGCGGTTCGTCCCGGCGCGGCGCCGCCGGTCCGGCTGATCGTCTCGGCCGGCGAGCATGCCTGCGTCCTCAGGGGCCATCGGTTCGCCCCGGCGTCGGTCGAGGTCGCCCAGCTCCTCGCCGACGGCCGGATCGATCTCGACGCCTTGTCCCGCAGCCTCGCGCGCCAGCCGGGCCCGGTCATGCTCGCGCTCCAGGGCGCCAACAACGAGACCGGCGTGATTCAGCCGGTCGCCGAGGCGGCGGCGATCGTCCACGCGGCCGGCGGCGTCGTCGTTTGCGACGCCGTCCAACTCGCCGGGCGCGCGCCTTGCTCCGCCGCCGATCTCGGCGCTGATTTCCTCATCCTTTCCGCGCACAAGCTCGGCGGGCCGAAGGGCGTCGGCGCGCTGGTGGCGGCCTCGCCCGACGTTGCGGTGACGCTGCCGCTCGTCCGCGGCGGCGGACAGGAGCGCGGCCTGCGCGCGGGCACCGAGAATGTCGCGGCGATCGCCGGCTTCGGCGCCGCCGCCTCGCTCGCCCGCGCCGAACTGGCGCGCGAACCCGCCCGGCTCGCGGTCCTTCGCGACGCCCTCGCCGCCTGCGTCGCGCGCGCCGCGCCCGACGCGGTCGTGTTCGGCGCCGGCGCGCCGCGACTGACCAACACATTGTGCTTCGCCGTCCCTGGCGTCAGCGCGGAAACCCTGCTGATCGCGCTGGATCTGGCCGGAATCGCGGTCTCCTCGGGCGCCGCCTGCTCGTCGGGGAAGGTCGCGCGCTCGCATGTGCTCGATGCGATGGGGGTCGCGCCGGCGATCGCGACGGGGGCGATCCGGCTGAGTCTCGGCTGGTCGTCAGCCGAGGCCGACGTCGCGCAGTTCGGCGCCGCCTTCGCCGAAATCGTCGACAGGGTGCGGCGGGGCCGGCGCGCCGCATGAGCCCGGGGCCGCGCGAGCCCTGCGGGAAACCAGCATCGAGGACCAGGCGATGTTCGACCATATCGGATTTGCCGTCGAAAATTTCCCCGCCAGCCGAGCCTTCTACGTGGCGGCGCTGGCGCCGCTCGGAATCGGCGTGGTCATGGAGTTCGGCGAACGGGTAGGGATGGGGCGGGACCGGCGGCCGCAATTCTGGTTCGGCGCGGGCGGCGAACCGCAGGGCGGCCTGCATATCGCCTTCACCGCCCGCAGCCGCGCCGAGGTCCGCGCGTTCCACGCGGCTGCGGTCGCCGCGGGCGCGCGCGACAATGGGGCGCCGGGCTTGCGCCCGCACTACCATCCGCACTATTACGGGGCGTTTGCAATTGACCTGAACGGACACAACATAGAGGCTGTATGTCATAGTCCCGAGGCCTGAGCCGAAACGCGAGAGCTTTTGACCCCCACCGGCGGTCCTTGAAACCGCCAAGGCGAGGAGAAGTCCATATGCCGGCCGTCCAGGAGACCGTGGATCGCGTCCGTTCGATCGACGTCGGCGAATACAAATACGGATTCGTCACCGACATCCAGTCCGACCGGGCGCCCAAGGGCCTCAACGAAGAAATCGTCCGCTTCATCTCGGCCAAGAAGGCGGAGCCGGACTGGCTGACCCAATGGCGCCTCGAGGCCTATCGCCGCTGGCTGACGATGGACGAGCCGAAATGGGCGCGCGTCGAGCACCCGCCGATCGACTACCAGGATCTGTACTATTTCTCGGCGCCGAAATCGACGCCTGGCCCCAAGTCGCTCGACGAGGTCGATCCGGAACTGCTGCGGACCTACGCCAAGCTCGGCATCCCGCTGATCGAGCAGGAAATTCTCGCCGGTGTCGAGCGCCCGCGGGTGGCGGTCGACGCGGTCTTCGATTCCGTATCGGTGGCGACCACCTTCAAGGCCGAGCTCGCCAAGGTCGGCGTGATCTTCTGCTCGTTTTCGGAGGCGGTCCACAACCACCCCGAGCTCGTGCGCAAATATCTCGGGACGGTCGTGCCGGCGAGCGACAATTTCTACGCGACCCTGAATTCGGCGGTGTTTTCCGACGGGTCGTTCGTCT
>JBEKEI010000229.1:0-5503 GCA_050013915.1 Roseiarcus sp. | reverse complement strand
TGCAGCACGGCGTTGCCGAAAATGAGGTCGAGCGGCGCCGCGCCGCGCCAGGCGGCGACATCGGCCTTCTCGAACCGCAGATGCGGCAAACGCGCGCGCGCCTCGGCGAGCATCGCGTCGGAGGAATCGAGGCCGACGATCTCGGCTTGCGGGAATCTCCGGGCGAGCAGTTCGGTCGAATTGCCGGGCCCGCAGCCGAGGTCGACGATGCGGCGGCGCTCGCCTTCGGGGACGCGCGCGAGGAGGTCGCGCGCGGGCCGGGTCCGCTCCGCTGCGAAGCGGAGGTACTGCCGCGCGCTCCAGTCTTCCATCGGCAGACCCGTCGAGAAATGGCGCGCCGCACCCAGCCGTTCGCGGCGCCGGCCGATCCGTCACCGGCGCTGCATGCGACATAATTGCAACGAATTTGTGAGGTTTTATCGGCTGGTTTCAACGAGCATGCAAATCATTTCCGATTCAACGCTTTATGGGCAAAGGGAGGCGTCGGCCGGCCGCGCCGGGCGCGCATCGCCGGTCGGGGCCGGGCGGGGCAAAAAACCGTAGTCGGCCCCCCGGCCTGGTCCTGGTCCGCCGCCTGACCAAATCTGACGCGGATATCAAAGAGTTAAGAAAATACTCAAAATAGATGTGTATTTTTTGCGCCGCACCGTCGCCATCAATGACGCCCGTTGGGCCCGGGCGCGGGTTGCCCCGGCCGCCGGCCCATGCGATATTCATCGAACGCAAAGAAATGACGTATAGTATTCGTGAATGTTGAAGGTAATAATAATTATCTAACAGAATTAAGTATTTATAGAAATTAAATTTCTGCGAAGTTGCTTCGCGCGCCCTGAACGATTTTACGCGTTTGATACCATATTATTCGATGACGATAGGGCAATTCAACGTCTTGAGACGTCGAGCAATAGAACAACAACCACAGTGCGGGCTGTGGAAGGAGAGATCATGCCTGATCAACCGATTGATGGATACGCGGGGGATGTATCCGCCGACGCCGCCTGGGCGATGCTGAAAAGCGACGAGGCGGCGGTTCTGGTCGACGTTCGCACGAAGGCGGAATGGGCCTATGTCGGCGCGCCCGATCTCAGTGCGATCGACAAGGAGACGGTCTTCATCGAGTGGCAGGAATTCCCCTCGATGAAGGTGGCGGGCGATTTCGCGCCGCAGCTTCTTGGGCTTTTGCGCGCGCGCGGGGTTTCCGCCGCCGCGCCGGTTCTCTTCCTGTGTCGCTCCGGCGTGCGTTCGCGCGCCGCCGCGATCGCGATGACCGCGGCGGGTCAGCAGCGCTGCTTCAACATCGCGCAGGGCTTCGAGGGACCGCCGGACGCCAGCCGCAAGCGCGGCCTGATCGACGGCTGGAAGGCCAGCGGCCTGCCCTGGGCGCAGTCCTAGCGCGCGCGAAGCCGCTTCGTTCCGCCCGAGGCGCGCCGTCGCGCCCGCCGTCCATCCCGAGAACGAAAGTATCCGAACAATGTCCTATCCGGCGATCGCTGCTGAGGATCGGGTGACGAAGGGGCGTGAGATGACCGACCTCGAGGAACCCTGGAAGCGTTGTGTCGCCCGCCTGCGGGCCGAACTCGGCGAAGACGTGTTCACCAGCTGGTTCGGTCGGCTCGAACTCGAGGCGGTCGCCAATCGTCAGGCGCGCTTCACTGTCCCGACCCGTTTCCTCAAGAGCTGGATCGAGTCCCATTATCTCGACCGCATCCGCGCGGCGCTCAACAGTGAATTCGGCGAGATCGTCGAGATCGTCATCGCGGTGCGCTCCTCGACCTGCGGGGCGGCGCAGGGTCAAGGGTCCGCCGCGGATGGCGCGCACGAGCCGCGGCAGGCCGATTTCATCCCGCCGCCGTCGCCGGACGCCGCCGCGGGTCCCCGCGGCCCGATGAAGCGCGACGAGCCGCGCCCGCTCCAGGATTCGCTCGCCGGCTCGCCGCTGGATCGCCGGCTCACCTTTGCGACCTTTCTCGTCGGGCGATCCAACCAGCTCGCCTATGCCGCGGCGCGGCGGGTCACCGAGACGAAGGCCGGGCAGATGCCCGCGTTCAGCCCGCTCTACATCCACGCGGCCGTCGGCCTCGGCAAGACCCACCTGTTGCAGGCGCTCGCCCACGCGGCCGCGGCGCAGGGGCAACGGGTCATCTATCTCACCGCGGAGAAGTTCATGTACGGCTTCGTCGCCGCGCTGCGCGCACAGACCGCGATCGCGTTCAAGGAGAGCCTGCGGTCGATCGACCTGCTGATCTTCGACGATGCGCAGTTCCTGCAGGGCAAATCGATCCAGACCGAATTCTGCCACGCGCTCAACGCGCTGGTCGACGCCGGCCGGCAGGTCATCGTCGCCGCCGACCGGCCGCCCGGCGATCTCGAGGCGCTCGAGGAGCGCGTCCGATCGCGGCTGGCGGGCGGCCTGTGCGTCGAAATGGGCGCGCTCGACGAACCCCTGCGGATCAAGATCCTGGAGGCGCGGATCGCCGCGGCTCAGGTCTCCCAGCCCCATTTTTCGGTCGCGCCGGCGGTGCTCGCCTTCGTCGCACGGGCGATCCAGTCGAACGGACGCGATCTCGACGGCGCGGTCAATCGCCTGCTCGCCCACACCACGCTGACCGGC
Source organism: Roseiarcus sp. (assembly GCA_050013915.1). Lineage (GTDB taxonomy): Bacteria > Pseudomonadota > Alphaproteobacteria > Rhizobiales > Beijerinckiaceae > Roseiarcus. Next base: position 2,892 of record JBEKEI010000229.1, on the reverse strand, counting down.
GCGCCGCTCAGCGTCGAGACCGCGGAAATCGCGATCCGCGATCTCGTCCGCACGCATGAGCCGCGGCGGGTGAAGATCGAGGACATCCAGAAGCTGGTCGCCAGCCACTACAGCGTGACGCGCGCCGACATTCTTTCCTCGCGCCGCACCGCCGCCGTCGTCAAGCCGCGCCAGATCGCGATGTACCTGGCCAAGACGCTGACCCTGCGCTCGCTGCCGGAGATCGGGCGCCGGTTCGGCGGACGGGATCATACGACGGTCCTGCACGCGGTGCGCAAGATCGAGGGTCTCTCCCACGCCGACCGGACGCTCAACGATGAGCTCGAACTGCTCAAGCGGATGCTGCAGGATTAACGCGCCGCGGGTCCGACCATGACCCTGATCTTCAAGATCGTCGGCGCCGAGGAATGGCGCATCGCGCAGGCTGCCGGCGCCTTCGCGGGCGCCGAGGTCGATCGCGCCGACGGCTTCATCCATTTCTCGACCGCCGCGCAGGCCGCCGAGACCGCCGCCAGATGGTTCGCCGGACGACGCGACCTCGTCGTGGCGGCGGTCGACGCCGAGGCGCTCGGCGCCGCCCTGCGCTGGGAGCCCTCGCGCGGCGGCGCGCTGTTCCCGCATCTCTATGCGCCGCTGCCGATGTCGGCGGTCCGCTGGACCCGCGCGCTGCCGCTCGGCCTCGACGGCCGCCACGTCTTCGGGACGTTGGAGACATGATGCGCGCGCTGGGCGCGCTGGCCTTGCCGCTGCTGCACAAACTGGAGCCCGAGACCGCTCATCGCCTCGCCCTGGCCGCGCTGCGGTTCGCGCCGACCGCGCCGCCGCGGTGCGATCCGCGCCTCGGCGTCGCCGCGTTCGGCCTGACCTTCGCCAATCCGCTCGGTCTGGCGGCGGGATTCGACAAGAATGCCGGGGTCGCGCCCGGGCTGCTCGGTGCGGGCTTCGGCTTCATCGAGGTCGGCACGCTGACCCCGCGCCCGCAGCGCGGCAATCCGCGGCCGCGGCTGTTTCGCCTGCCGGCCGATGCGGCGCTGGTCAACCGGCTCGGCTTCAACAACGACGGCTATGTGGCGGCGCACGCCCGGCTCGCGGGCCGCCGCCCGGCCGGCGTCGTCGGCGTCAACATCGGACCCAATCGGGATTCGGCCGACCGCGTCGCCGACTATGTGCTCGGCGTGCGGACATTCGCCGACGTCGCGAGCTATTTCGCGATCAATGTCTCCTCGCCGAACACGCCCGGCCTGCGCGATCTCCAGCAGCGCGACGCCCTGGACGGACTCGTCGCCCGCGTGATCGGCGCGCGCGACGGCTGCCCCGTCCGGCGGCCGGTGCTGGTCAAGATCGCCCCCGACGTCGACCTGGTCACGCTCGACGACATCGTCTCGGTCTGCCGCGCGCGCGGCGTCGATGGCATGATCGTCGGCAACACCACGATCAGCCGTCCCGCCTCCCTGCGCGACTCGGGCGCCGCCGAGGCGGGCGGCCTGTCGGGCAAGCCATTGTTCGAGCTTGCGACCCGAACCCTCGCACGGACGTTCCTGCGTGTCGACGGGGCGTTCGGGCTGGTCGGCTGCGGCGGCGTCGACGGCGCGCCCGCGGCGCTCGCCAAGCTCGAGGCGGGCGCCAGCCTCGTCCAGCTCTATACCGCGCTGACCTATCGCGGGCCCGGATTGGTCCCCGCGATCCTGCTCGACCTCGCCGCCGCGATGGACGCGCGCGGCCTGGCGCGGCTCGACGATCTCGTGGGCGCCGGCGCGCGCGACTGGGCCGTGGCGAAATCCTGAAGCCGGGCCCCGATATTTCAGCGCGGCCGGCGGGCGTCGAGCAGGCGCAGCACGAGCCAGACCGGCACGACGACCAATGCGCCCGTCAGCAGGAAGCGCCCGAACTCGTGAAAATCGGCGAGCGCGAGGCCGGCGAGGCGGCGGAACGCCTGAACCGCGCTGCCGACGATGTCGGCCGGCTCGATTCCCCACATGACCAGGAGGAAGCCGACGATGAACGAAACCACGAGCAGCCGCGCCAGGACCGTGATCGGGGAGCCGCCGAGAAAGCGGGCGAGCGCGGAAGAGTTCATCGGAAATCCTCGCCGGTGGAGCGCGGCAGGCATATCGCCGGGCCGGGCGCCGATGCAACGGTATGCTCGAGCGCGCGGACGCCCATGAAAAAGGGCGGCCGCAGCCGCCCCTTCGTCGTTTCCGGCCGGGACGGCTGGATCAGAAGTCCATACCGCCCATGCCGCCGCCGCCGCCGCCCATCGGCATCGCCGGCTTGTCCTTCGGCAGTTCGGCGACCATGGCCTCGGTGGTGATCAACAGGCCGGCGACCGAGGCCGCGTCCTGCAGGGCCGTGCGCACCACCTTCGAGGGATCGACGATGCCCGCCTCGATCATGTCGACGTAGAGCTCCGTCTGCGCGTTGAAGCCGTAGGTCTGCGACCGGTGCTCGAGGATCTTGCCGACCACGATCGACCCTTCGACGCCCGAGTTCTCGACGATCTGGCGGATCGGCGCTTCGAGGGCCTTGAGGACGATGTTGATGCCGGCCTGCTCGTCGGCGTTCTCGCTCTTGAGCTTGGCGACCGCCGCCTTGGCGCGCAGCAGCGCGACGCCGCCGCCCGGGACGATGCCTTCCTCGACCGCGGCGCGAGTGGCGTTGAGAGCGTCCTCGACGCGGTCCTTCTTCTCCTTGACCTCGACTTCGGTCGCCCCGCCGACGCGGATCACCGCCACGCCGCCCGCCAGCTTGGCGAGCCGCTCCTGCAGCTTCTCCTTGTCGTAGTCGGAGGTGGTCTCCTCGATCTGGGCCTTGATCTGGCCGATGCGCGCCTCGATGTCGGCCTTCTTGCCCGAGCCGTTGATGATCGTGGTGTTCTCCTTCTCGATGCGAATC
>JBEKEI010000228.1:0-5725 GCA_050013915.1 Roseiarcus sp. | reverse complement strand
CGGAGAACCGGTTCGCCGCTGGCAATCGGTGCAATGGCAAACGTTGACGATCGCCGGGTCACCGGTGACGACCACGCGAAATCCGTTGCACTGGCATCTGGCTACTTTCTCCATTCAGCCCTCGCGCCCTCCTCGCCAAACAATATTGCGGTCGCGAGCCCTCGCCCGCCCGCGCCGCCGGCAATGACGGCAATCCTGTTCGCGCAACGAGCCATTGCCCGCCGCCTCCGGGAAGCTGCGGCAAAAAATGCAATCTTTCGCCGCTACGGTCAATCGCGCGCCAGTGGCGAAGGAATCGACAGGCGCCCCGGATCGCGCTGCCCGCGGACCTGTCGCGCCAGCCGGGCGGCGCTGAACGAAGAGACGAGGATCCGAAACGGCAAATCTCGGCGCCGCAAAAATCGCGACCCGGCGGAATCGGCGCGCCGACCGCGCTGCTCTCGACAGCCGCGGACGCTGGGCTACAAGGCGTCCGGCGCCTTCGTGGCGAAGGCATGCGAGGCGCCGCCGGCGGCTCGATCCTGAAACGCCGGCGGCGGCGCCGGCCGCTCGGCGATCGACGGGATGGGGAGACGGAGCCATGACTGACAGGTACGCGAGCTTCGAAGCTCTGGCGGCCGGGGAGCGAGGGGGACGCGAATACCGAATCCGGGCGGTCAAGACGCAGGCCGCGGTTGCGATCGTCGCGCCGCACGGCGGAGAAATCGAACCGGGCGCGTCCGAGATCGCCGAGGCGATAGCGGGCGGCCAGTTCTCGCTATACTGCTTCGAAGGGCTGATTCCCGGCAGGCCGCACGGCGACCTTCACATCAGGTCGGAGAAATTCGACGAGCCGATCGGGGTCGCAGTCGTCGAAGGCTCGGAGATCGCCATCGGCGTGCACGGGCGCAAGGACGCGGACGACAAGGAGACGGTTTGGCTCGGCGGTCTCGACGACAGGCTCCGCGATGCGATCGCGGTCGCGCTGGAGCGCGTCGGGTTCAGGACGAAGGCGACCGGCCACGCGCTGCCGGGGCGCGACGCGATGAACATCTGCAACAGGGGCCGGCGCAGGGCGGGCGCTCAACTGGAGTTGCCGCGGACCCTGAGAAACGAACTCGTCGCAGACCCTGCGCGCCTGCAGGCGTTCGCCGGAGCGACGCGCGGCGCGATCGAACATCATCTGGCCGGTCGCCGATAGTCCCCGCGCGCGCGGCGCTCGAATTCATCGTTTCCCCGGCGCCTCCAGCCCGCCGGATCGGACTCGCGAGACGAGCCGGGACTGGTCGTCCGACGTGAAGATCGCGCACGAGTCGCCGTGCGCCACGACCCGGGCGCGCCGGCCATCGGCGAGCATCGCGAAATCCTCGGCCGCGCAGACCACGATCGGACAAGCCCGGCCATAGAGCCTTCGCGCGACGATCGCGCCGACGACGAGGATCGGATCGCCGCTGGCCAGGATGATCGCGGCGGGCGCCGTGCCGCGCCGGATCGCCTCGGCGAGCACCGAACTCGCCGAGCTCGAGCCGCGCCCCGACGGCATCGCGAGCACGCGACCGCTGACGCAATCGCCGAAGGCCGGATGGGTGCGGTCGACGACCCGGCCGCTCGCGGCGTCGAAGCCGCCCCAGAAGCTCAGCGGGGCCGACCAGAGGGCGAGCGCGCCTTCCGCCTCGCCCTCGACCAGACAGCGCGCGGCGAGCACGGTCACGGCGCGCGGCGCACGACGCGCCCCTCCGCCGCGGAGGCGAGGCAGTCCTCGAGCGATCCGAACGCGACCTCGACCCCGATGTTGCCGGGCGCATAATGTGCCCACTTGCCCGAATTGGTCATGACGACGCCCTCGAGCCTCCGCAGCAAAGTCGTGACATAGGTGCAGGTGTCGGCGACGATCGTCAGCCCCGCCGCCTCGAGCCCGGCGAGCAGCCCTGCCCCGGCAAGGGCGGCGCGGGTATCGCGGCCGGTGTTGACATAGACAGCGACGCCGCGCGCCGCGCGGAAACCGGCGACGAGCGGCGCGAGCGCCTGGAATTCGGCGAGCGAGAAATGCGGCGTGCCGAGGCACACCGCGGAAATCGGCGCGCCGTCGGGCGCGGTCGACAGGCGGGCAAGCGCGCGACGGAAGTCTTCGGGCGAAAGGTCGATGGCTTCGCCGGAAGGCTCGGCGCCTCCGAACGCGTCTCGGCGGCTCGGCGCCTCGGGCGTGATCCCGACCGCGTGAAAGAGCCCGACCGCGCCGGCCGAAGCGGCGACCGCGCCGAGCGCCTTCAACTGGTCTTCCGAGCGCGGCGGCGGCAGGCCCTCGATCACCGGCACGCGATCGCCCGAGCGGGCGCCGACGATGCAGCCGACCGCGACATAGAGCGCGTCGGTCGGCTGATGCGCGTCACGCAGGCGAAACAGGATTTCGCCGTGGCGGTTTTCGTCGCGATGCAGGCCGAAGTCCGGCGCCCGGCCGGTCATCGCGCAGCACAGGTCGATGAAATCGCCGTAGCGGTTGGTGCGCGCCCCGATCACCGAATTGGCGAACACGATCGCGTTCGACTCGCCCCAGGCGATCTGGTCGCCGAACCGCGGCCGGAACCGGGTCTGATAGGGGGCGCAGGTGAAGGTCGGCGCGCAGCCGAGCGCCAGATGCGCCTCCATCAGCCGCCGGCCGGCGGCGCGCAGCGCGGGCGCGCCGCCGATCAGTTCGGGATGGATGAGGTCGATCGAGCCGACGTTGAGCGTCGTCGGCGCCCGCACCTGGCCGCCTTCGGCTGCGAGCCGCTCGACGAAGTCGAGGCTGACTTCGCCGTGATGGAGGCAGCCGTCGACATGGGCCCGGGAAATCTCGATGAGGCCGGGCGCGCCCACCGCCTCGCCGAAGCGGGTGAGAATGTCCATCGCGAAGGCGGCCGCCCCGCCCTGCCGGCCATTCGCCATGTCCTGCTCGAAGGCGGTGAGACGCATGCGATCTCCTCACGCGCAACGACGGAAGGCGACCGCGTCAATGGCCCGACACGTGGAACATCGTCCGCTCCGGCGCCCCGGCCGCCGCCGGCGCCAGGACGAAATCCCAGCGCACCGACCAGAACGGATTGGCGAAGCCAAGTTCCTTCGCCTGGGCGGGATCGTCGATTTTCTCGAAATCGGCGATCAGGCTCTCCTTGACCCCGAACACGGCGTCCTCGTCGAGATAGGGGCAGTCGGGGGTGAAGATGTGGGTGACGACCGGCTCGAAGCCCGGCGCGGTCACGATCATATGGAGATGGGCGGCGCGGTTGGGATGGCGGCCGAGCTTTCCCAGCAGCCTGCCGACCGGGCCGTCGTCGGGGATCGGGTAGTAGCGCGGCTTGGCGGTGCGGAACCAGTATTGGCCCGCGGCGTCCGCGGTGAACAGGCCGCGCAGGTTCATGTCGGGTTGCACGCCCTTCTGCTGGACGTCGTAGAAGCCGTCGTCATTGGCCTGCCAGACGTCGATTTTGGCGCCCGCGACCGGCCGGCCCTGCGCGTCGCTGACCGCGCCGCGCACGACCAGCGGCTCGCCCTTTCCGTCGAGAGAAATGTTGCCGCCCGGCGGATAATGCGGCGCGTCGGGCACGTAGAACGGCCCGAGGATCGTGTTTTCGGTCGCGCCGCTCGGCCGGCGGTTGTTGATCGCGTCGACCAGCATGGAGACGCCGAGCGTGTCCGACAGCAGGATGAACTCCTGGCGCCAGTCGGTGCACATATGGCCGGTGTCGGTGAGGAACTTGATCGCCGCGAGCCACTCGTCATGGGTCGGTTCGATCTCCTTGACCGCGGCGTGCAGGTGCCGGACGATCGCCGCCATCACTTGGCGCAGCCGCGGATCAACTCCGGCGCCCATGCGCGCGTTGACGACCTCGGCGGACGTCGCCTCCTCGAAATAGGGATATTTGGCCGCCTTGCGATGATGGGCCTCGTCGGTCATGACCGTCCTCCCTGCGTCGTCTCGAACCCCAGAATCCGCGCCATCGCGCCGCCGAGCAGCGCCTCGGCGCCGGGCGCCGCGGTGGCGTGGCGAAATGCGACGTGATGATCGGGCCGCACCAGCAGGCAACCGCTTTCCTCGATCTCACTGGCGTCGGGCCATTCGCCGTAGATGTCGGTGAGATCGCGGCCCGGCCCGATGACGAGCGCGGCGATCTCGACGCCGGTCCGCGTGGCGACCGCCGCCGCCGCCGCGACCCAGGCCTCGCCGCCGATGCCGGTCAGCACGGTGAAGCGGCCCCTGCCGACGACATCGAGCGAGGAGACCTTCTCGCCGCCGCGATCGAACCAGACATGGGGCAGCCGCGCGCCAGGCCAAGTGGTCGCCTGGTAGTAGAGCTCTTTGTCGCGCCGCCACGCGGGCTCGGGCGCGCCGTCGGGCACGACGGCGCTCGAGGCGTAGCGCTGGTTCATCTCGACGCCGTGGCAATTGAACTCGTAGGACTTGAATGCGATCGCCTTGCGCAGCTTTTCGCGCTGCTCGGCGGCGCGCGGATTGTTCTCCTTGCGCGATTCCATGTTCGCCTTCATCTGGTCGGGATCTTTGGTGGAGAGCAGGCCGAGCGCCTCGAAGATCGGCCCGAATTCGCCGATCGACTTGTTGGCGCGGGTCACGATCTGCTTGGCGATCGGCGCCCGCTCGGCCTCGTAGCTCGCCAGCAGCGCCGGCGCGGCCTTGCCCTTCAGGACCAGCGCGAGCTTCCAGGCGAGGTTGAACGCGTCCTGGATCGAGGTGTTCGACCCCAGCCCGTTCGACGGGGGATGGCGATGCACGGCGTCGCCCATGCAGAACACCCGGCCGCGGGTGTTGGCCGTGGCGTACATGTCGTTGACGGTCCAGACCGAGGCGCTCTCGATGTTGATCGGGATTGTGTCGTCGCCGATCAGGTTGTGCGCAATCTCCGTCGCGAGCGTGTCGTCGACGACGGGCGGGGGCTCGTTGATGTCGTAACCCCAGACGATCAGCCATTTGTTCCACGGCCGCACCATCCGCACGAGCCCCATGCCGATTCCGCCGACGTCCGAGCCCGGCTGCATCACCCAGTAGAGCACGCTCGGTCGGTGCGCGACGAAGCGCGACAGATCCGCCTCGAAGACGATGTTCATCGAGCCGGCCACGCCCATCTTGCCTTCCATCGGCAGGTCGATGTCCTCGGCGACCTTGGAGCGGCCGCCGTCGGCGCCGATCATGTATTTGGCGCGCACGCGGTGCGTCACGCCGGAGACGCGATCGACGATCTCGGCGGTGACGCCGTCGGCGTCCTGTTCGAGCGACAGATATTCCCAGTTGAAGCAGACGGTGGCGCCGCGCCGCGCCGCATTGCCGATCAGGATGGGCTCCATCAGATCCTGCGGCATGTCGCACATCGCGGTCGGGCTCGCCAGCGCGTAATCCGCGAAGCGGGCGGGATGCATGCCCCAGGAATAGAGGCGGCCGAGCTCCTCGCCGGCCAGCGAAGTGCAGAACACGTTGTTGCCCATCACATCCTGTGGCGCGCCCTTGGCCTTGACCTCCGCTTCGACGCCGGCGTCGCGCAGCACTTCCATCGTGCGCTGGTTGGTGATGTGCGCGCGCGGCGTCCGGCAGGTCCAGTTGAACTTGGTCGCCACCAGCGTCTTGACGCCGTAGGTGGCGAGCAGCAGGGCCGCGGCCGAGCCGGCCGGCCCGCTGCCGATGATGAGTACGTCGGTTTCGATCATGGGGCTTTCCTCTTCAGGTCGGACGGGACGGTTCGGCATCCGGCGCCGCGGC
>JBEKEI010000227.1:0-9618 GCA_050013915.1 Roseiarcus sp. | reverse complement strand
AACGCAGGCAAATCGCCGATATCGAGCGGCCGCCGCCCGTCAATCCAAGCGCCAAACGCGATCGATCATCGACCAATCAACTGAGCTTCAGCTATGCTTGAGTTTCCCCGGACAGCCCTGCGCAAGCGGGATAAGGGGGCGCTCGTCCTTATCCCGCTTGCGGGTGTCAGGGGAACGCTTCGCGTTCCCCGAGAGGTGGCGCGAAGCGCCGGATGAGGGGAGGGCGACGACCATGCGCTACGAAACGTCGCCGCTCGCCAACCAGCGCGCCCGCGCGATGCTCGCGCGCAGACGGATGCCGAGCGCGAGCGCGCTACACCGGGCTGCGTTTCGGCGATCGCGACATCCCGGGGGAAAGGAACAGCGTGCTCGCGACGATCGCGGCGGCTTGCGGGCTCGCGTAACGAGCGCGCCACCGCCCTCCTCCGAAGGCGAACTTCGTTCGTCTGCGGCCGCTGCGCGGCCACTTCTCGGGGAACGCGAAGCGCTCCCCTGACACCCGCAAGCGGGACAAGGAGTCACGCCACCTCGAACAGCCCCGTCGCGCCCATGGCGCCGCCGACGCACATCGTCACCACGACATATTTGACGCCGCGCCTCTTGCCTTCGATCAGCGCGAGGCGGGCCAAAATCGACGTCCGCCACGCCCGGCATAGCTAAAGCGCCAACGATCTTTGGGCGCTCGCCGCTCAGCTGCGGGAGCGCTCCTAGTGGTCAAAATCAAACGCTTGGCGCCCGCTTCGTAGCAGAGCTATGGGGAAGGCGGCCGCTCGGCGAAAGCGTCGCAGCCGACAAAAGCGGGCGCCCCGTGGCGATATCCTGCGACGCGCCACCCGAGCTCCGTCCCGTAATCGTCTGTTGCGCCAAACCGGCGCGGAAGACATCGCTGCCGGCGGAGGCAGGCGTCGTTCGGCGCAGGCGAGGCGCCGGCGCGAGCAGCGGGATCGCAAATGGGGGCGTGCTCGCCATGCTGAGAGTATTGGCGCTGGTCATGGTGTTTTCGGCTGCGCTCGACGCGACCGCGGCGCTGGCCGATTCGAGGCAAGACTGCCAAATGTTGCGCGGAGACGCGGCGATCCAGGCCTGCGACCTCGCGATCGGTGCGTTCCCGCGCGACGCGGAAGCCTACAACAACCGGGGCGCCGCCTACCTAGGCAAGGGCGAACTCGACCGCGCCATCGCCGACCATACGAAGGCGATCGAGATCGATCCGAAAGACGCCGCCGCCTACTACAACCGCGGTTATGCCTACGACGCCAAGGGCGATTTCGACCGAGCCATCGCCGACTACACGAAGGCGATTGCGATCGATCCGAACAACGCCAAAGCCTACAACAACCGCGCCGGCGCTTACAAATCCGAGAACGATTCCGACCGCGCCATCGCCGACTTCACGCGGGCGATCGAGATCGATCCGAAGGACGCCGACGTCTATTACAACCGCGGCATCGTCTACCAATCCCGGGAAGATTTCGACCACGCGATCGCCGACTACACGAAGGTGATCGAGATCGATCCGAACAACGCCAAAGCCTACAACAACCGCGGCGTCGCCCACAGAGCCGAAGGCGATTTCGACCGCGCCATCGCCGACTACAGCAAGGCGATCGAGATCGCTCCCAAAGACGCAAACGCCTACGCCAACCGCGGCGTCGCACACAACTTAAAGGGCGATCTCGACCACGCGATCGCCGACTACACGAGGGCGATCGAGATCGATCCGAATGACGCCGACGCCTACGACAGCCGCGGCTACGCCTATCACGCGAAGGGCGATATCGACCGCGCCATCGCCGACTATACGAAGGTGATCGAGATCGATCCGAGAGCCGTAGCCGCCTACCTCAACCGCGGCTACGACTATCAGACCAAGGGCGATTTCGACCGCGCCCTCTCTGACGACACGAAAGCGATCGAGATCGATCCAAAAGACGCAGACGCCTATGACAACCGCTGTTGGCTGCGCGCCACAGCCAACCGCGATCTGCCGCTCGCCCTCGCCGATTGCGACGCAGTCGCCCGACTGGCGCCGAACGACGCCAACGGTCTCGACAGCCGCGGCTTCCTCTTTCTGCGGCTCGGCGGCCTCGACGAGGCCATCGCCGACTACGACGCCGCGTTGAAAGTCAATCCGAGGCTGGCGGGCTCTCTGTATGGGCGCGGCCTCGCCAAGCGGAAGAAAGGCGATCAGGCCGGCGGCGACGCCGACATCGCCGCCGCCAGGGCGATTCAGGCGGACATCGCCGACGAATTCGCGAAATACGGAATGAACTGAAACGCGCTGGCGTTCCAGCGGATGATTGCGAATAGCGAGGCCATGGAGGGAACGGCTGCTTGGGGGGGACTGCAGTCATTCAGCCTATCGCCGACTGGCGACCGCTTAGCGCCACTTCCCAACATTGGCGCGACGCACGATAACGGACGTTCGCCGCCCTAGGTCCAAGGGCAGTTCTCAACCTAGCGGACGCAACCCAATCGCTCTGTCACAACGGTGGGTAAGGCTGAGATTCACGGTTGAGATCATCGCGCCTGTTGCCGGATCAGGTCGATGAACGCGCGCAACCTGGCCGGAATATTGCGGCGGCTCGGATAGTAGAGACAAAGACCCGGATATTCCGGCGACCAGTCTTCCAATACCGGCAGTAACAGGCCAGCCTCGATCGACACAGCCGTCGCGATGTCAGAGAGATAGGCCAGGCCCTCCCCAGCCAGGGCGGCCTGCAGCATGAGGTCGCCGTCGTCGAGGGTCAACTGGCCCGGGACGTCCACCGCGACGGCTTCACCGCGCTTTTCAAATTCCCAGCGATAGATCGTCCCGTTCCCCGTGCGTCGGCGAATGCAGCGGTGCTGCGCCAGCTCAGCCGGAGTCTTTGGCCGCCTGCGCCCCGAAAAATAGGCGGGGGAGCCGACGACAATAGAGCGTATCGGACGGGTGATCGGTACTGCGATCATGTCGGGTGGGACAAACTCTTCGAGCCGCACGCCGGCGTCGAAGCCGTGCCCCACGATGTCCACCATCGCCCCTTCGGTCACCATGTCCACCGCCACCCGCTGATGGCGGCGCATGTACTCGAACACCAGCGGCGCGAGGATCATCCGCCCTGCGCCGAGCGGCAGATTCAGACGCAAGACGCCTGCCGGTTCGGCGCGATATTCATCGATGTGTTCCATGGCGGCGCGGATCGCAGCCAAAGCTGGCGCGACTTCCGCGACGAACTGCTCGCCTTCGGCGGACAGCGCGACGCTGCGCGTGGTGCGGTTGAATAGGCGAACGCCCAAGCGCGCCTCCAACGCCGCCACCGCGTGGCTGAGCGCCGAAGACGACATATGGAGTTCGCGCGCCGCAACCCGGAAGCCGCCGTGCCGGGCGACAGCCACCACGGCTTCGAGCTCCAGTTGACTCGCCCTCATTGCGCGATTTTTAACATCAGCCTGCGCCATTTTGATCGGCTTATCAGATCAGTGCAGCGGTGTCACATCTGCCTCATCAACCCAATGGAGGCAAGAATGGCCAAGACATGGCTCATAACCGGAAGTTCGCGCGGCCTTGGCCGCGCACTCGCCGAAGCGGTGCTCGGCGCCGGCGACAATCTCGTCGCCACAGCCCGAAACACCCGCGGCCTTGAGGACCTGTCCGATCGGTACGCCCCCCAGGTGATCCTGCAGCCACTCGATGTGACCGACTTTGGCGCGGCGCAAGCCGCAGTGAACGCCGCGGTCGAACGTTTCGGCCGACTGGACGTGGTGGCGAATGTGGCCGGCTACGGAAACCTCGGCCCGATCGAAGACACCAGCATCGAGGACTTCCGCGCGCAGATCGACACCAATCTTTTCGGGCCGATCCACTTGTCGAAGGCTGCCGCAAAGTTCGGTGTCGAGGGCTTCTCGGAGGTAATGGTGACCGAGTTAGCGCCGCTCGGCGTCAAGGTGACCATTTTTGAGCCGGGCGGCTTTAGGACCGACTTTGCCGGCTCGTCCCAGACGATCCACAAAATCCGCCCGGAATACGATGCCACCGTCGGCCAAGCGGCACGGTTCCAGCTCGACTACAACGGCAAACAACCAGGCGATCCGGCCAAGGCTGCCCAAGTGATCCTCAAGGTCGTCAGAATGGACGATCCGCCTATACGCCTGTTGCTCGGCAGCGATGCACTCAAAATCGTCCAGACGGCGGACGCCCGGAAGGCCTCGGCTGATCGCCAGTGGAGCACGCTTAGCGTGTCTACGGACTTCGTCGCGGCAAATATCTGACGCCGACCGATCTGATCGACGCCAACGCGGCCTATGCGTTCGGCGCCGGCCAGACCCTGGTCCAGGTGTTGAAGCAATGCGGCGACGACCTTTCGCGCGAGACCATCATGAAGCAGGCCGCCAACATCAAGGATCTCGAACTGCCGATGCTGCTGCCGGGCATGAAGATCAACACATCGCCCGACAATTTCTCGCCGATCCGCCAGATGCAGCTCGCCAGTTTCAACGGCGAGAGCTGGAGCGTGTTTGGCGAACTGCTGCAGGGATAGTCCCTTCTCCCGCAAAGCGGGAGAAGGTGTCGCGCGAAGCGCGACGGATGAGGGCCCCTCGCCAAGAGCGCCGCATCGGCCCCTCACCCGGCTCGCTATGCTCGCCACCCTCTCCCGCGAGCGGGAGAGGGGGTTACGCCACCTCGAACAGCCCTGCCGCGCCCATGCCGCCGCCGACGCACATCGTCACCACGACATAGCGCGCGCCGCGCCGCTTGCCTTCGATCAGCGCGTGGCCGGTCATCCGCGCGCCGCTCATGCCGTAGGGATGGCCGATCGCGATCGCCCCGCCGTCGACGTTGAGCCGTTCGTCGGGAATGCCGAGCTTGTCGCGGCAATAGATCACCTGGACGGCGAAGGCCTCGTTCAATTCCCACAGGCCGATGTCGTCGATCTTCAAGCCGTGGGCGGCGAGCAGCTTGGGCACGGCGAACACCGGGCCGATGCCCATCTCGTCGGGATCGCAGCCGGCGACCGCGATGCCGCGATAGATCCCCAGCGGCTTCAGACCGCGCCGTTCGGCCTGCCTGGCCTCCATCAGGATGCAGGCCGAGGCGCCGTCGGAGAGCTGCGAGGCGTTGCCCGCGGTGATGAAGGCGCCGCTCTCGACGCGCTGGCCGTTGGCGAAGACCGGCTTCAGCGCGCGCAGCCCTTCGAGCGTCGTGTCGGCGCGATTGCCCTCGTCCCTCGCCAGCGTGACCGTCCTGTCGCTGACCGCGCCGGTCGCCTTGTCCTGGACCTTCATCACGCTTTCCAGCGGCGCGATCTCGGCGTCGAGCCGCCCGGCCGCCTGCGCGGCGGCGGTGCGCCGCTGCGAGGCCAGCGCATATTCGTCCTGGCGCTCGCGCGAAATCCCGTAGCGTTGCGCGACGACCTCCGCGGTCTCCAGCATGCTCATGTAGAGATCGTTGCGATGCGCGACCAGCCAGGGATCGCGCATCCGGTAGGCGTTGGCGTGATCGTTCTGCACCAGCGAAATCGATTCGAGACCGCCGCCGACCGTCGTCTGCATGCCGTCGCAGACGATCTGCTTGGCCGCGATCGCGATTCCCATCAGCCCCGAGGCGCACTGTCTGTCGACCGACATGCCGGGAATCGAAGTCGGCAGGCCCGCGCGCAATGCGGCCTGGCGCGCGACATTCATATAAGTGGAGCCCTGCTGGAGGGCGGCGCCGATCACGACGTCGTCGATCTCGCCCGGCTCGACGCCGGCGCGCTTGACCGCCTGCGCGATCGCATGGCCGCCGAGCGTCTGGGCCTGGGTGTCGTTGAAGGCGCCGCGATAGGCGCGCCCGATCGGCGTGCGCGCGGTGGCGACGATCACGGCTTCGCGCATCAGGAGACTCCCTTGGGTGAAAGCTTGACGCCGAGCGCCCGTGCGGCGGCCTCGACGAATTTGAACGTCTGGCCGAACGCGTTGTCGAGCGGGCGCGCCGTCGCGATGTCGGCGATCTCGGCAAAGCGCGCGGCGATCGTCTCGGGCGTGCGCTCGGCCTTGGGCAGGAACACGCCGGGCGTCTCCTCGATATGGGTCACCGCGAACACGCCGGCGCCGGCGCCCATGATCACCCTGGAGGGCGCGTCGTCGCTGACCAGGAACAGCACGGCGGGCGTCACCGTCTCGGGGCTCAGCAGCGCGGCCATCTCGGGCGGGATCAGCCCCTCGGTCATGCCGGTCGCCGCGGTCGGCAGCAGGGTGTTGACGCGGATGTTGGTCTTGGCGCCTTCGAGATGCAGCACGTTCATCAACCCGATCATCCCCGCCTTGGCCGCCCCGTAATTGGCCTGGCCGAAATTGCCGTAGACGCCGGAGGCCGAGGAGGTGAACAGGATTCGCCCGTAATTGCGCTCGCGCATCCCCGCCCAGACCGCCTTGGCGCAGATCGCCGACCCCAGGAGATGGACGCGCAGCACCAGTTCGAACTCGGCGAGCTCCATCTTGGCGAAGGTCTTGTCGCGCAGGATGCCGGCGTTGGCGACGAGTATGTCGACGCCGCCCCAATTCGCCCCGGCGGTCTCGACCATGGCGGCGACCTCATCGGGATTGGCGACGTCGGCGCCGTCGGCGATCGCGACGCCGCCGCTGGCCTCGATTTCGCGGGCGACCCGCAGCGCGGCCTCGGACGGCGCGCCGTCGCGGCCGAGATCGTTGACGACGACCTTGGCGCCGCGCGCGGCGAGGCCGAGCGCATGGCAGCGCCCGAGCCCGCCGCCGGCGCCGGTGACGATCGCGACCCGTCCGTCGAAGCGGATCGTCATGGGCCGCCGCCCTCGATATGTTCGGGATCGAGCACGAACAGGGTCAGCCATTCCGCGACCAGCGCAGGCTTGGCCACGCCTTCGATCTCGACCGTCACATGGATCCGGGACAGGAACTCGGCGGCCGCCCGCAGCGCGACGCTCGCCAGCGAAAAGCGTCCGCGAATGCGGGCGCCGGCTGGCACCGGCGCGAGGAAGCGCAGCTTTTCGAAGCCGTAGTTGATTCCCATCGTCCGCCCTTCGATGCGCGGCAGAGCGTCGATCGCCAGCGCCGACAGCATCGACAGGGTGAGAAACCCGTGCGCGATCGCGCCCCCGAACGGCGTGGCGCGCGCCGCCTCAGGATCGACGTGGAGGAACTGTCGATCCTCGGTGATCTCGGCGAAGGCGTCGATGCGCTTCTGATCGATGAGGAACCAGCGGGAGACGCCGATCTCGCCTCCCGCCATGGCGATGTAGCGGTCGATCGGGATCGGGCGCGGCGGGGTCGAGGCGTTCATCACTCGGTCTCCGAGAGCATGGCGGGCGGAGCATAGACGCTGACGCCGCCGTCGACGGGGATCACGGCGCCGGTCGTATAGGCGCCGCCGCGGCCGGCGAGGTAGAGGAGCGTCGCCGCCAGGTCTTCGGCCCGGCCGAGCCGGCCCATCGGCACGCCGGCCAGCGCGGCGGCGAGCCCGGCGTTCGCGTCGAGCGTGAACGCGGTCATCCTGGTCCTGAACGGCCCCGGGGCGATCGCATTGACCGTCACGTGGCGTCCGGCGAATTCGCACGCGAGGATGCGCGTCAGGTGATGCACCGCGCTCTTCGAGGCCGAATAGGCGTAGGCGCTCTCCGACTGGGTGACGGTCCCCATCACCGAGCCGATGTTGACGATCGTCGCCGGCCGATCCGCGCGGCCGGATTCGAGCAGGAGCGGCATGAGGTCGCGGGTCAGCGTGAACAGGCCGGTCAGATTGACGCCGAGCACGCGGTCCCAGCCCTTCCATTCAAAGGTCTCGAACGGCGCGCCCCAGTTCACGCCCGCGTTGTTGACGAGAATGTCGAGCGCGCCGGCGCGGCGGCGGACCTCGCCGGCGAGCGCCGCGACGCCCGCTTCCGTCGCCACCGTCCCGCCGAACCCCTCGCACGGGCCGATCGCGCCGAGTTCCGCGGCGACGGCCGCGCAGGCCTCCGCCTTGCGCGAGGCGATCAGCACGCGCGCGCCCGCGCTCACCAGGGCCTCGGCGCAAATCCGGCCGATGCCGGTCGCGCCGCCGGTCACCAGCGCGGTCCGGCCCGCGACGGAAAAGAGATCGGGCAATGAAAACAGGACGTTCTCCCGCAAAGCGGCGTTTGGAAACGGCAATGTTGACCGGCGCGACGGTTTTGTCGACAGATTTATCCGCGCGGCGGCCGCCGACCGGCTTCGGGGCCGCGCCGGCAATTGCGCCCGCCAAGGCCGTTGACTTGGCTGCGTCGAGCGATGTTAGCGTCCCGCCAGCCTCGCCCGAGGCCGCAGCGATTCGATGCCAGAAGCCGAACGCCGCAGGAGCCTCTCGCGATGACCAGACTGACTGTCAACGGCGTCGAGCGCCGGATCGAGGTGGAGGCGGACACGCCGCTGCTATGGGCGCTGCGCGACACGCTGGGCCTGACCGGCGTCAAGTTCGGCTGCGGCATCGGCGCGTGCGGCGCCTGCACGGTGCTGGTCGGCGCCGAGGCGACGCGCTCGTGCTCGGTGCTGGTCAGCGACCTCGAGGGCGCCGCGATCACGACGATCGAGGGGCTCTCCCCGGACCGGTCGCACCCGCTGCAAAGAGCCTGGATCGCCGGGCAGGTTCCCCAATGCGGCTATTGCCAGTCGGGGATGATCATGGCCGCGGCGGCGCTGCTGCGCGCCAATCCGAAGCCCGACGACGCCGCCATCGACGCGGCGATGACCAACATCTGTCGCTGCGGGACCTACGGGCGAATACGCGCCGCGATCCGGCGCGCCGCGGAGGCCGCGCCATGAGGCTCATCCCCTCCCGCCGCGCCGTGCTGATCGGCGGCGCCGGCCTCGGCCTGCTCGTCGGGCTCGGCGTCTGGCGCCTCGCCGCCAAGGGCCCGCGGCTCGCCGGCTCGACCGACGAAGCCGGCGCGTTCCTGCACGACTGGATCCATGTCGGCGCCGATGGCGTCGTCACCATTCGGACCGGCTTTTCCGAGATGGGCCAGGGCGTCTTCACCGGGGTCGCCACGCTCGTCGCCGAGGAGCTCGGCTGCCGGCTCGACCAGATCCGCGTCGAGACCGGCCCGGCTTCGGACGCGTTCAAGAACATAGCGGTCGGCCGCGACGTGCTCGCCCCCAATCGCGGGCTCGCCGAGGGCGAGCCGGCAGGCTTCGCCGGCGCGACGCTCGATTTCGTCGTCGAGGCGGCGACCCAGCAGATCACCGGCGGGTCGTCGGCGATGGCGGACCGCTTCGTCCGCGCGCGGCAGGCGGGGGCGCTCGCGCGCAGCCTGCTGGTCGCGGCGGCGGCCCGGCGATGGGGCGTGGCGCCGGCCGAATGCGCGACCAGGGACGGCGCGGTTGTCCACGCCGCGAGCGGCCGCAGCCTCGGTTTCGGCGACCTCGCCTTCGCAGCGGTGAAGGAGCCGCCGCCCGCTTCGGTCACGCTGAAGCCGCGCGCGCAATGGACCCTGATCGGCGCGGCGGTTCCGCGCTTCGACCTTCCCGCCAAGGTCGACGGCAGCGCGGTCTACGGGATCGACGTGCGGCGGCCGGGCATGGTTTTCGCCGCGATCGCCAATTGCCCGGCCTTCGGCGGCGCGCTGAAGCGCTTCGACGCGGCCGCCGCCAAGGCGATGCCGGGGG
>JBEKEI010000226.1:0-5765 GCA_050013915.1 Roseiarcus sp. | reverse complement strand
GTCGGCTGTGCCCAGATACCACATGGTCTCGGACACGCGCTGGCTGGCGGGCAGGATGTCGAATGTCTCGTTGCGCTCGGGGCGCAGGAAGTTCCAGCCGCGCTGGAGGTGGCGGATCATGCTGTGCGCCTTGTACTGGGTCGCGACCGCGATGCGGCGGATGCCCGAATTCAGCGCGTTGGACAGCGCGAAATCGATGATGCGCGACTTGCCGCCGAAATAGACCGCCGGCTTGGCGCGCCGGTCGGTCAGCTCCATCAGGCGGCTGCCGCGTCCGCCCGCCAGCACATAGGCCATGGCGTGACGAGCATAGGGCGGCGCCGGAATCGGCGGCTTGGACGCTTTGGCGATACTCATGGGCCTTTCCCCTCGGGTCTTTTCTTGGTCGTTGATCGGCCGGCGTCACCCCGGATCGAATTCGAGAAACAGCGTCGAGAGCGGCGGCAGGGCCAAGGCGGCGGAGGCGGGGAACCCGTGCGCCGGCCGCTCCTCGGCGAACACGCCGCCGAAATTGCCGACGTTCGAGCCGCCGTAGAGCGTCGAGTCGGAATTCAGCGCCTCTTTCCAGCGGCCCGCGGCGGGCAGCCCCATGCGATAGCCGAGCCGCGGCATCGGGGTGAAATTGCAGACGACGGCGATCGGCCGGTCGCCTTCGCCGCCACTGCGCAGGAAGGCGAGCACCGATTGCTCGTCGTCGTTGACGACGATCCAGCGGAAGCCCTCGGGCTCGCAATCGCGCGCATGGAGCGCCGGCAGGTCGCGATAGAGCCGGTTGAGATCCCGGATGAACGCCTGCAGGCCCTGGTGCGGCGCGAAGTCGAGCAGCCACCAGGGCAGCGCCTGATCGAAATTCCACTCGCTGGTCTGGCCGAATTCCTGCCCCATGAACAGCAGCTTCTTGCCGGGATGGGCCCACATGAAGCCGTAATAGGCGCGCGCGGTCGCGAATTTCTGCCATTCGTCGCCGGGAATCTTGCCGATCACCGATCCCTTGCCGTGGACGACTTCGTCATGGGAGATCGGCAGCACGAAATTCTCGCTGAACGCGTAGAGCAGCCCAAAGGTCAGCTTGTCGTGGCTCCAGCGCCGGTAGATCGGATCGCGCGCGACATATTCGAGCGTGTCGTGCATCCAGCCCATGTTCCACTTGAAGTGGAACCCGAGCCCGCCGGCGCTGACCGGGGCGGAGACGCCGGCCCAGGCGGTCGATTCCTCGGCGATCATCAGCGCGCCGGGGAAGCCCGCGCAGACCAGTTCGTTCGAGCGCTTGATGAAGGCGATCGCGTCGCGATTGTCGTTGCCGCCGTCGGCGTTGGGCGACCATTCGCCGGCTTTGCGCGAATAGTCGAGGTAGAGCATCGAGGCGACGGCGTCGACGCGCAGGCCGTCGATGTGGAAGCGGTCGATCCAGTAGAGCGCGCTCGCATAGAGGAAATTGGCGACCTCGCGCCGGCCGAAATCGTAGATCGCGGTGTTCCAGTCGGGCTGGAAGCCGCGCTGCGGGTCCGGATTCTCGTAGAGCGTCGCGCCGTCGAAATGGGCGAGGCCGTGCGCGTCGACCGGAAAATGGGCGGGCACCCAGTCGAGGATCACCCCGAGCCCCGCCGCATGGGCGCGGTCGACGAAACGCGCAAATCCCGCGGGATCGCCGAACCGGCGGGTCGGCGCGAACAGCCCGATCGGCTGATAGCCCCAGGAGGCGTCGAGCGGATGTTCGGTGACCGGCAGCAGCTCCAGATGGGTGAAGCCGAGGTCGACGGCGTAGGGAATGAGCGTGTCGGCGAGCTGGTCGTAGCTGAGGAAGCCGCCGTCCGCGCTGCGCCGCCACGACCCGAGATGGACCTCGAATACCGAAATCGGCTTGCGCCGCGGGTCGCCATGCTTGCGCCGCTCGAGATAGGCCGCGTCGGTCCATTCGAAATCGTCGGTCTCGGCGACCACCGAGGCGGTCGAGGGACGCATCTCGGCCTCGAAGCCGAACGGGTCGGCCTTCAGCGGCTGCAGCACGCCGTCGCGCGAGACGATCTCGTATTTGTAGACGATGCCGGCGTCGAGACCGGGCGCGAAGAATTCCCACAGGCCGCTGTCGAAGCGCTTGCGCATCTGGCAGCGGCGGCCGTCCCATTGGTTGAAATCGCCGACCACCGAAACCCGCGAGGCGTTGGGCGCCCACAGCGCGAACAGCACGCCGCCCACCCCCTCGTGGGTGGTGATCTGCGCGCCGAGCCGCCGGTACAATTGCCGATGGGTGCCCTCGAGCAGAAGATGGTCGTCGAGCGGGCCGAGCGCGGGGCCGAAGGCGTAGCCGTCGTCATAGGACCAGCTGCCGTGGCCGTTGCTCGCCTCGAGCCGATAGACCGGACGCTGCTTGAGATCCTTGACGAGGCCCTCGAAAAAATCGCCCTTGCGGCGCTCGAGCGCGACGATCGGCGCGCCCTCGCGCGTCACCGCGGTCACCTTGTCGACGAACGGGGCGAAGGCGCGGATGGCCCAGCCGCCCGGAGTCTCGTGCGGCCCCAGCACGGCGAACGGATCGCCCTGCCGGGCCGCGAGAATCGCGTCGACCTCCGCTTCGTCCGCCTGCCAACTCTCGATCATGCGCAAGGGCCTCAAGCGATCGGTCGGAACGGGGCGTTCCAGATTTCGCCGGCATAGTCCGCGATCGTGCGATCCGACGAGAACCAGCCCATGTTGGCGGTGTTGATAACGCTGGAGCGCCACCAGCGTTGCTTGTCGCGCCACAATTCGTCGACCCGCATCTGCGCCGCCCAATACTCGTCGAAATCGGCGCAGACCATGAAGTAGTCGTGGTGGGTCAGGACGTCGACAATGCCGCGATAGCGGCCGGGATCGTCGGGCGAGAATACGCCCGAGCCGAGTTCGTCGAGCACTTCGCGCAGCAGCGGCGAGGCGGCGATCCGCGCGGTCATGTCGATGCCCTTGGCCCGCTCGGCCTCGACCTCATGCGCCTCGAGGCCGAAGATGAAAATGTTGTCGTCGCCGACGTGCTCCTTCATCTCGACATTGGCGCCGTCGAGCGTGCCGATCGTCAGCGCGCCGTTGAGCCCCATCTTCATGTTGCCGGTGCCGGACGCCTCCATGCCGGCGGTCGAAATCTGTTCGGAAAGGTCGGCGGCGGGAATGATCGTCTCGGCGAGGCTGACGTTGTAATTGGGCAGGAACACCACCTTCAGCAGGCCGCGCACGGTCGGATCCGAATTGACCACCCGCGCCACGTCGACCGCCAGCTTGATGATGAGCTTGGCCTGGGTGTAGCTCGCCGCCGCCTTGCCGGCGAAAATCTTGACCCTCGGCGCGAATTCCTTCATCGGATTCGAGCGGATCGAATTGTAGCGCGCGATCGTCTCCAGGATGTTGAGCAATTGCCGCTTGTATTCGTGGATCCGCTTGATCTGGACGTCGTAGAGCGAGTCCGGGTCGAGCCGCACGCTGAGCTTGTCGGCGACGAAGCGGCCGAGCGCGACCTTGTTGGCGCGCCGGGCGAGCGCCAGCTGCTCCTGCAGCGCGGAATCGTCGGCGTGAGCGGCGAGTTCGGCCAGATGTTCCGAATTGCCGAGCGCCTTTTCGCCGATCGCTCCGACGATGATCCTGGTCAGCGCCGGATTGGCCTCCATCAGCCAGCGGCGGAAGGTGATGCCGTTGGTCTTGTTGGTGATCCGGCCGGGATAGAGTTCGTTGAGGTCGCGGAACACGGTCTTGCGCATGAGATCGGTATGCAGCGCCGAGACGCCGTTGATCTTGTGCGATCCGACGAAGGCGAGATTGCCCATCCGCACGCGCCGGCCGGCGTGCTCGTCGATCAGCGAAATCGACGACAGCAGCGCCGGCTCGGTGAAGCCGGCCTTGCGCGCGCCGTCCAGATGCATCGCGTTGATGAGGTAGATGATCTGCATGTGGCGCGGCAGCAGGCGCTCGATCAGGGTGACCGGCCAGCTTTCGAGCGCCTCGGGCAGCAGCGTGTGGTTGGTGTAGGAGAACACCGCCCTGGCGATCGCCCAGCTCTCGTCCCAGTCGAGGCCGTTGAGGTCGACCAGGATGCGCATGAGCTCGGCGATCGCGATCGCCGGATGGGTGTCGTTGAGCTGGATCGCGACCCGGTCGCCGAGCGAGCGGATGTCGCGATGCTGCTTGACGTGGCGGCGCACGAGGTCGAGCAGCGAGGCGGAGGCGAAGAAATACTCCTGGCGCAGCCGCAGCTCCTGGCCGGCCGGGGTCGCATCGCTCGGGTAGAGCACCTTCGAGATCGCCTCGGCGCGCACCCGGTCGGCGAGCGCGCCGATATAGTCGCCGGCGTTGAAGGCGTCGAGCTTGAGCGGATCGGGCGCGCGCGCCGTCCACAGCCGCAGCGTGTTGACGTGCAGGCCCCGCCAGCCGACGATCGGGGTGTCATAGCCGACCGCCTCGACCGTCTCGCCCGGCTTCCAGACGTGGCGGACCTTGCCGGCGGCGCCGGCGACCGCCTCGACCTGGCCGCCGAAGCCGATCGCATAATTGCTCTCGGGCCGGGCGAATTCCCAGGGGTTGCCGAACGCGAGCCAGTCCTCCGGCGCCTCCTGCTGCCAGCCGTCGCGGATGATCTGCCGGAACAGGCCGTTGTCGTAGCGGATGCCATAGCCGTGGGCGGCGATCGACAGCGTCGCCATGCTGTCCATGAAGCAGGCGGCGAGCCGGCCGAGGCCGCCGTTGCCGAGCGCGGCGTCGGGCTCGAGCCGGCGCAAGACGGCCAGATCGACGCCGATCATCGACAGCGCCGCCTGCATCGGCTCGACGATCCGCAGATTGGTCATCGCGTCGAACAGCATCCGGCCGATCAGGAATTCGAGCGAGAGATAATAGACCCGCTTGCGGTCGTCCTCGTAGGTCTCGCGGGTCGAGTTCATCCAGCGGTCGACGATGATGTCGCGGGTGGCGAAGGCGACGGCGAGGAACCAGTCGCGCTGGCTCGCCGCCACCACGTCCTTGCCGATCGAATAGATCAGCTTGGCGAGGATCGCGTTCTTGAGCTCTTCGGCGGTCGGCGGGCTGTAGTCGGCGTGACTCTGGGGGGCGACGGGCGTTTCGCTGGGGCTGAGATGGTCCATGCTGTTGCCTTTTTCGGCGCGTCGCCGCCATTGTGAGAAGAACCGGTTTTCCTCATCCTGTCCAGCGCGGACGCGAATCCCCGATGCGCCGGGACAGCGAATCCGATTATAAGGCGATCGGCGCGCGGATGGAATCGGCCCGCCGCGCCGCCGGTGACGGCGGCAGTCTTTTTTGATCGATCCGGCGAACAAACAGCATGGCTTGCCGAACGTTTGAGCATCGCAGCCGGGCGCAGCGCCCATGAAGGTGGACGGGCGCCCCTTTCGGACGATCTGGCCGGCCGCCGACGGCGGCGGCGTCGAGGTCATCGACCAGACCCTGCTGCCGCATCGCTTCGCGACCAGGCGCCTCGACGGGCTCGAAGCCGCGGTTGAAGCGATCACGACGATGGTCGTGCGCGGCGCGCCGCTGATCGGCGCGACCGCGGCCTATGGGCTCGCGCTCGCCCTGCGCGCGGATGCGAGCGACGCCGGCCTCGCGCTCGGCTACGACCGGCTGCTGCGCTCGCGCCCGACCGCGGTCAACCTGCGCCATGCGCTCGACGACATCAGGGGCGTCGTCGCCGGCCTGCCGCCGCCGGCGCGCGCGGCGGCCGCCTGGCGGCGGGCGGGCGAAATCTGCGACGAGGACGTCGCCCTGTGCGAGCGGATCGGCCAGGCCGG
>JBEKEI010000225.1:0-5906 GCA_050013915.1 Roseiarcus sp. | reverse complement strand
TTCAAGAACCCGGAATACCATCGCCAAAGCTTTCCAAACCCCTTCAAAGAGCTTCAAGAACGCTTCAAACCACTTCCAAACGCTTCCAAAAGTTTCAAAAAGTTTCAAAAAATTTCCGGGCCTCGGCGACGCGCAGGGGTGGCCGGCCGACTGCGCGATGGGCTGGGGGGCGCCAGTCGGCTTTGTTCCATCGCTATCGCTGCCGGGGCCCCTGGAGCGCCCCGAGCTAAGGGCGGCTCGGGAGTTGCACGCTTGAGCAAGAGGGCAAGGCGATGAGCTGTCGACAGGAGGGACGCGAACGCCAAGCGCCGCGCAGCCACGCCGCCGTCGCGCCGTCAAGTCAGGGCGATTGCTGCGCAATCGCCCGGGGCCAAGAGGCCGCTGCTACGCTTCGCTTCGCCCCTCCCGGCGATCGCAAGCGATCGCCTCGGGGTGACTGCGCGCCGTCGGCGTGGCCTGTTGGCGACCGCGACCTTTTGGTGCGCAGCGCGGCCCTCGGGGGCCGCCCTGCGCCCCAAAATGTCAAGGTTGCAAACGGCCGGGGGCGGGCGCGCGGGTCAATGTTCGCGGCGCGCCTGTTGGCGCGCAGCGACCGCCGGAGGCGGCTTGACATCGACGCGCGCGCCCGGCCCTGGCGGCGACGCCGCCGGCTCGGCGCGCGGCGCAACAGATCCGTTGGTCATCTCACCGGGATCTGCTCACGCCATGTGCAGCTGGACATATTCGAAATCGCCCGGCTTGTTGTCGATGCCGACCTTCGGCGGCGCGATCCAGCCGGCAAATTCGCCGGGCGCCCAGACCGGCTTCATCAGCGACTGGATGAAGTCGCCGTCGGCCTTGGTCGGCAGCCATTCGGTCCTGCGTCGCGCCCAGTCGTCGGCCGGCAGGATTTCTCCCGCGGGCGTGATCGCGACGTTGGCGAACGCGCCGATCTGGCGGTGGAACCCCTCGTGGGGCAGCTTCAGCTCGAACGCGACGCCGGTCTTGTCGATGATCGTGTTCCAGCGCCTGACGCCTCCGGCGGCGTCGCGCGAGTAGTCGTCGCGCAGGCGCACGTTGATCGCGGAAAGCGCCGCGACCTCGTTGCGGATCAGCTCGCCGTCGACCACCTGGACGACGGGGTAGGTCGCGTTCCTCAGCCGGTGGTCGTCCTCGATCCTGAACTCGCGGTAGCGGCCCTTGACGCCGGCGTTGAACGCATTGGCCGCATTGGTCGAGATTTCCGAGCCGAACAGATCGAGCGAGAGGCTGTAGTGCAGGTTGAGCTTCTTCTGGATGGTCGGCAGGTCGACGACGCCGAGCGCGCGCACCCTTTCGATGTCGCCGGGATCGTCGATGCCCGCCGTCTTCATCGCCTCGCATGTGCGCTGCACGACCCGGCCGACGCCGGTCTCGCCGACGAACATGTGATGGGCCTCTTCGGTCAGCATGAACCGGCAGGTGCGCGACAGCGGATCGAAGCCCGATTGCGCGAGCCCTTCGAGCTGCATCTTGCCGTCGCGATCGGTGAAGAAGGTGAACATGAAGAACGACAGCCAGTCCGGCGTCTCCTCGTTGAAGGCGCCGAGCATGCGCGGCGCCTCCTGCGAGCCCGACTGCCGGCGCAGCAGTTCGTCGGCCTCCTCGCGCCCGTCGGCGCCGAAATATTTGTGCAGGAGATAGACCATCGCCCAGAGATGGCGCCCTTCCTCGACATTCACCTGGAACAGATTGCGCATGTCGTAGAGCGATGGCGCGGTCTTGCCGAGATGGCGCTGCTGCTCGACGGAAGCCGGCTCGGTGTCGCCCTGGATGACGATCAGGCGGCGCAGCAGCGCGCGATATTCGCCCGGCACTTCCTGCCAGGCGGGCTGACCGAAATGCTCGCCGCAGGGAATCCTGCGATCCTCCACTTGCGGCGCGAGCAGCACGCCCCAGCGGTATTCGGGCATCCTCACATAGTCGAATTTCGCCCAGCCCTTGGGATCGACGCTGACCGCCGTGCGCAGATAGACCAGACTGTCCTGGAAGCCTTCGGGACCCAGTCCGTTCCACCAGTTGATATAGCCGGGATGCCATTTCTCGAGCGCCTTGAGGACGCGTCTGTCGCTCGACAGGCCGACATTGTTGGGAATGAGCATGTCATAGGCGACATTCATGATCTCGGACATTCTCGTCTCCTCGTCGTCGCGTGTCGGTCAGACGCGACGCATGTCGAACTCGCCCCGCTCGCCGGTGCCGTAGCGCTTCAGCGCGCCCTTGTCGCCGACCGCGTTGGGGCGCTGGAATATCCAGTTCTGCCAGGCGGTGAGCCGGCCGAATATGCGCGTCTCCATCGTCTCGGGGCCGGGGAAGCGCAGATTGGCCTCGAGGCCCGTCATCGCGTCGGGCGAGAAGCTCGCCCGCTCCTCGAGGAAGATGCGGACCTCGTCGTCCCAGTCGACCTCGTCGAAGGCGAAGGTGACGAGGCCGAGCCGGCGCGCCGCCTCGGCGTCGAGCGCCGCGCCGATTTGCGCCCGCGCGGCCTCGACGCGCTGCGGCTCGCCGAGAAAGCGGGTCTGCAGCCGCGTCAGGTCGTTCGACATGCGGTAGCGGCCGAAATTGCCTTCCGTCAGCGTGATCGTCGCCGGCGCGCGGTCGTCGTCGCCGAATTCCCCGATCGCCATGTAGCAGCGATCCGCGGCGAACAGCAGTTCGGCCAGCGGGCCGGCGAAACAGCAGCCCGGCTCGGCGAGCGCGACGAGCGAACGCGCGGTCAGATCGAGGCGCTTCAGCACGCGCTTCCAGTACAGCAGGATTTCGTTGGCGAGCCAATGCTCGCGATCGGCGAGCAGCAGGGCCTCGTGCGCGGCGACGAGGGCGGGATCGCCCCGGGCGCGCAGCGCGAGCACGCCGAGTTCGAGTTCGTTGAGCCGCAGATGCAGGATCGCGTCGTCGAGTTCGCGCGCGGCGCGCAAGATCCACGCCGCGGCGCCCTCGTCCTGAAGCGCGGCGAGCGAGCCGGGCGCCGCGCGCTTCGGCCCGTGGATCGTCACGCTCGCCAGCCGCCTGGCGCGATCGACGGCGACTGCGACCGTCGAATAGGCGATGCTTCCGTC
Source organism: Roseiarcus sp. (assembly GCA_050013915.1). GTDB lineage: Bacteria > Pseudomonadota > Alphaproteobacteria > Rhizobiales > Beijerinckiaceae > Roseiarcus. The sequence continues at coordinate 2,829 of JBEKEI010000225.1, read as the reverse complement.
TTCGAAGAAGCGGCGGTCGAGCGGCGTCAGCGCGACACCCTTCGCGTCGGCCGGCCGGCTCGATCTCGCCGCGAATTGGCTGGCGCGGGCGGCGACCGTCTCGGCGAGTTTCGAATTGGGCGCGAGCTCGTCGACCAGCCGCCATTCCTGCGCGCGCTTGCCTTTCACGCCCTCCTCGATCGAGCAGAAGACGTCTGCGATGTCGCGGCGCACCTTGCGCTTGTCGGTGACGCGCGTCAGCCCGCCGGTGCCGGGCAGGACGGCGAGCAGGGGAACCTCGGGCAGCGCGACGCTCGACGAGCCGTCGTCGACGAGGATGATGTGCTCGCAGGCGAGCGCGAGTTCGTAGCCGCCGCCCGCGCAGGCGCCCTTGACGGCGCACAGGTAATACTGGCCGGACTCTGCGCCGGCGGCTTCCAGAGCGTTGCGCGTTTCGTTGGTGAACTTGCAGAAATTGACCTTGTGCGCATGCGAGGCGACGCCGAGCATGCGGATGTTGGCGCCGGCGCAGAAGACGCGCTCCTTGCCCGATTGCAGGACCACGGCCCTGACCTCGGGATGTTCGAACCGAAGGCGCTGGACGATGTCCGCCAGTTCGATGTCGACGCCGAGATCGTAGGAATTCAGCTTCAGTTCGTAGCCGTCGAACAGGCCGCCCGCTTCGTCGACGTCCATGAGGAGGTGCGCGACGTCGCCGTCATAGGCGATCCGCCAATGGCGATAGCGCGCGGGATCCGTCTGGAAATCAATCGTCTTGCCCATCGCCTCGCGCCTTCTCCCGAACGTCGGACGCGGCATATACTGCCGTATGCGCCGCCTGCCTACTGCGGAAGCCGCAGGCATGCAAAAGCTCGAACTGAAATATCGCGGGATGGCTTGGCGGCGCGCCAGGAGATATGCAGTATGCAGCATATTGGCGTGAGGGAGATTTCGTTTCGGCCTGGCCGCGCAGGCGCGATCCGGCCCGGGCGGCAAAGCCGCGGCTGCGCGCGTCCCGTTGCGACGCCTCGATTGAACCGCGAGCGGTTCGATGCATAGTGATCCGACGCGGGGTCGTCGGACCGACGAGGGATTGCGGCCCGGTTCCGTTTCGGCTCGACGCACCGATCGCCGCGTTCCGCCGTCGGATCGAAGCGGCCTGAGCGCGGCCCGAATGCGGGCGCGGAGCAAGGAGAGGGCGAGGTGACGCCAGCCGACGGAAACGCCGCCGCCTATTTCGTCGACCGCCACGCCGGCGGCGAGCGCTCCGGCGCGGTCGCCTTCGTCGAGGGCGATCGTTGCCTGACCTATCGCGCCCTGTTCGAGCGGGCCGGCGGAATGGCCGGGCTCTACGAACGAGGCGGGCTGCAGCCCGAAGACCGCGCCGCGATGGTCGTGCTCGATACGATCGACTTCCCGGTCATTTTCTGGGGCAGCCTGAAGGCGGGCGTCGCGCCGGTTCCGCTCAACACCCTGCTGAGCGCCGAACTCTATGGCGCGATCCTGCGCGACAGCGGCGCCAAGGCCCTGTTCGTTTCGAAGGAACTCGTGCCGATCCTCGCGCCGGCGATCGCGCGAGCGCCCGCGCTGCGGGCGGTGTTCTGCGTCGGCGGCGAAGCCGAGGGATGCCTGTCGTTCGAGCGCGAACTGGCGCGCGGCGCCGCAGCGCCGACGATCGAGGTCTCGCCCGATCGATGCGCGTTCTGGCTCTATTCCTCCGGTTCGACCGGCAGGCCCAAGGGCGTCCGCCACGTCCATTCCAGCCTGAAGGCGACCGCCGATTGCTACGGCGCGCAGGTTCTGGGACTGCGGCCGGAGGATATCGTGTACTCCGCGGCCAAGCTGTTCTTCGCCTATGGCCTCGGCAACGCCATGACATTCCCGATGGCGGTCGGCGCCACGACGATTCTCAATCCCGCCCGTCCGACGGCGGACGCCGTCCTGCAGACGATCGCGCACGGCCGGCCGACGGTCTATTGCGGCGTGCCGACCCTGTATGCGGCGATGTTGGCCCGGATGGAAGGCGCGCCGCCGGCCGGCTTCGACCGGCTCCGCGTCTGCGTCTCCGCCGGCGAGGCGCTGCCGGCCGAAATCGGCCGGCGCTGGACCGAACTGACCGGCGTCGAAATCCTCGACGGCGTCGGCTCCACCGAAATGCTGCATATTTACGTCTCCAACCGGCTCGGCGAGGTCGCCTATGGCGCTTCGGGCGTCCCGGTTCCCGGCTATGCGGTGCGGCTCGTCGACGAACGCGGGCGCGAGGTCGAGGGCGACGAGATCGGCGAAATGCTGGTCAAGGGGCCGTCCGCAGCGGAGGGCTACTGGAACCAGCGCGAGAAGTCGCGCTCGACCTTCGAAGGTCACTGGACGCGCACCGGCGACAAATACCTGCGGCGCGCCGACGGCCGCTACGTCTATTGCGGCCGGACCGACGACATGTTCAAGGTCGGCGGGATCTGGGTTTCGCCTTTCGAAGTCGAGCAGGCGCTGATCACCCATCCCGACGTGTTCGAAGCCGCCGTGGTCGCGGAACGCGACGAGGACGGGCTGGAGAAGCCGATCGCGTTCATCGTCGTCAAGGGCGAACCGGATCGCCGGGCGCTCATCCCGGCCCTCAAGGAGCACGTCAAGGACCGGGTCGGGAAGTGGAAATACCCGCGCCGGATCGTGATCGTCGACGAATTGCCCAAGACCGCGACCGGCAAGGTCCAGCGTTTCAAGCTGCGCCGCGACGCCGGCGACCGCCCATGACCTGGGACGTTTCGGCGGCGCTCGAGCTGCGCGCCGGCGGCGCCAGACTCGAAGCGCGCTGCTTCGGCCAGCCGCCGGGACGGGCGCCGACCCTCGTGC
>JBEKEI010000224.1:0-5929 GCA_050013915.1 Roseiarcus sp. | reverse complement strand
GATGGCATATGTCTTAGCCGGCGGGCGCGGGACCCGGCTTATGGAGCTTACGGACAAACGGGCCAAGCCCGCCGTGTATTTTGCCGGAAAATCACGCATCATCGATTTTGCGCTTTCGAACGCGCTCAATTCCGGGATTCGGCGTATTGCGGTAGCGACGCAATACAAGGCCCACAGCCTGATCCGGCACTTGCAGCGCGGTTGGAACTTCTTGCGCACCGAACGCAACGAGAGTTTCGACATTTTGCCCGCCAGCCAGCGCGTCTCGGAAACACAATGGTACGCGGGAACTGCCGATGCGGTGTATCAGAACATCGACATCATCAACAGCTACGATCCCGAATACATCGTGCTGCTCGCCGGCGACCACATCTACAAGATGGACTACGAGAAGATGCTGATGCAGCACGTGGAATCGGGCGCCGACGTCACGGTCGGCTGCCTCGAGGCGTCGCTGAAGGAGGCGACGGGATTCGGGGTGATGCACGTCGACGCCAAGGACCGCATCCTGTCCTTCCTCGAGAAGCCGAAGAACCCGCCGCCAATGCCGGGCAAGCCCAATGTCGCGCTGTGCAGCATGGGCATCTATGTCTTCGACACCAAGTTCCTCATCGAGGAATTGAAGCGCGACGCGGCCGACCCGAATTCGGCGCATGACTTCGGCAAGGACATCATTCCCAATATCGTCACCAAGGGCAAAGCGGTCGCGCACCACTTCTCGCGCTCCTGCGTGCTGTCGAGCGCGGAGGCCCATGTCTACTGGCGCGACGTCGGGACGGTCGACGCCTATTGGGCCGCCAACATCGACCTCACCGACATCGTGCCCGACCTCGATCTCTACGACAACAACTGGCCGATCTGGACCTATGGCGAGATCACGCCGCCGGCCAAATTCGTCCACGACATCGAGGGACGGCGCGGCGCGGCCGTGTCCTCGCTCGTGTCGGGCGGGTGCATCGTCTCGGGCGCCGCCGTCTCGCGCTCGCTGCTGTTCACCGGCGTGCGGATCAATTCCTTCACGCGCGTCCATGAGGCGGTCATCCTGCCCTATGTCGAGATCGGCCGGAACGTCCGGCTCTCCAAGGTCGTCGTCGACCGCGGCGTCATCATTCCCGAGGGGCTGGTCGCCGGCGAGGACCCGGTCGAGGACGCCAGCCGCTTCCGGCGCACCGAGGAGGGCGTCTGCCTGATCACCCAGCCGATGCTGGATGCGCTGACCTCATGACCCCGTTGAAGGTTCTCTCGGTCGCATCGGAAATCTTTCCGCTGGTCAAGACGGGGGGCCTCGCTGACGTCGTCGGCGCGCTGCCGGGCGCGCTGGCGCGCGAATCCGTCGAGAGCGCGACGCTGGCGCCGGGCTATCCCGCCCTGCTCGCCAAGCTCGATTCCGCCGCGCCCGCCCATTCCTGGGATTCGCTGATGGGCGGGGCGGCGACGCTGCTGGCGGCCAAGGCTGGCGCGCTCGATCTGTTCGTGCTCGACGCGCCGCATCTCTACGACCGTCCCGGCTCGATCTACCTCGGGCCGGACGGACGCGACTGGCCCGACAACGCGCTGCGGTTCGCCGCGCTCGCGCGCGCGGCGGCCGACATCGGACTCGGCGTGGCGACCAGCTTCGCGCCCGATGTCGTGCACGCGCACGACTGGCAGGCGGCGCTGGCGCCGGCCTATCTGCGATATGCCGCCGCCCGCGCGCCGCGCACGGTCGTGACGATTCACAACCTCGCCTTCCAGGGCCATTTTCCCGCCGGCCTGCTCGCCGCGCTCGGCCTGCCGCCCGAATCGCTCGACATCGACGGCGTCGAATATTTCGGCGGCGTCGGCTTCCTCAAGGCGGGACTGCAGTTCGCCGACCGCATCACGACGGTTTCGCCGACCTATGCGCGCGAGATCATGACGCCGGAATCGGGGATGGCGCTCGACGGTCTGCTGCGCCGGCGCGCCGGCGTGGTCGAGGGCATCGTCAACGGCATCGACGTGGCGGTGTGGAATCCCGAGAACGACGCGCACCTGCCGCGCCGCTACGGCCCGGCGCAGATCGATCTGCGCGCGGAGAACAAGACGGCGTTGCAGCGGCGGATGGATCTCTCCGGCGTAGCCGCCGGCCCCCTCTACGGAATCGTCACCCGCATTTCCAGCCAGAAGGGGCTCGACCTCCTGCTCGCGGCGCTGCCGGGCCTGATCGCGCGCGGCGGCCAGCTCGCCATGCTCGGCGCCGGCGATCCCGTCCTCCAGGAGGCCTTCGCGCAGGCGGCGCGGTCGAACCCCGGCGTGGTCGGCTGCGTCTTCGACTATGACGAGGAGATCGCCCATCTCATGCAGGCCGGCTCCGACTTCATCCTCGTCCCCTCGCGCTTCGAGCCCTGCGGCCTCACCCAGCTGTGTGCGCTGCGCTACGGCGCGACGCCGGTCGTCGCGCGCGTCGGCGGCCTCGCCGACACGGTGATCGACGCCAACGAGGCGGCGCTCGGTGCGGGCGTCGCCACCGGGCTGCAGTTCGCGCCGCCGGCGGCCGACCAGCTGAGCTTCGCGCTGACGCGCGCCGACGCGCTCTACCGCGACGCCGGCGCCATGCGCCGCCTGCGGCTCAACGGCATGCGCTCCGACGTCTCCTGGCGCGGCCCGGCGCGGCGCTACGCCGCGCTCTACCGGGAAATCGCGCCGCCCGGCGCCGACCGCGCGATGGCCGCGGCGTGACGGCGGAGCCCGGGGCGCCGGAGCCGCTCGGCGTCACGCTCGCCGCGCAAGGCGTCAATGTCGCGGTGTTCTCCGCGCATGCGGAGCGGATCGAGTTCTGCCTGTTCGACGACGCGGGCGAACGGCAGATCGCCTGCATGGCCCTGCCGGCCAGAACCGGCGACATATTCCACGGCGCGATCCCCGGCGTGCGCGCCGGCGCGCGCTACGGCCTGCGCGCCGTCGGTCCGTTCGATCCATCGCGCGGCCATCGCTTCGACGCCTCCAAGCTGCTCGCCGATCCCTACGCCGCGCTGCTCGACCGACCCTACAAGCTCCATCCCGCGATGTTCGAACGCGGCGCCGACAGCGGGCCGGTCGCGCCGAAGTCGATCGTCGCAGCCCTGGCGCCGAACGAGCCGGGCCGCCTGCGGACGCCCTGGCCGCGCACGATCCTCTACGAGGTGAACCTGCGCGGCTTCACCCGGCTTCACCCTGATGTGCCCGAGGAGGTCCGCGGGACGTTCGCCGGCCTCGGCCATCCCGCGGCGATCGCCCACCTCGCCGGCCTCGGCGTCACCAGCGTCGAGATCATGCCCGCCGACGCCTTCTGCGACGAGCGCCACCTGCCGCGGCTCGGCCTGACCAACGCCTGGGGCTACAATCCGGTCATCGTCGGCGCGCCTGATCGGCGGCTCGCGCCGGGCGGCTGGGCGGAGGTGCGCCAGGCGACCGACGCGCTGCACGCGGCGGGGCTGGAGGCGATCCTCGACGTCGTGCTGAACCACAGCGCGGAGAGCGACGAATTCGGGCCGACGCTGTCGCTGCGCGGGCTCGACAACGCCTCCTACTATCGCCTGCTGCCGGACGATCCGGCGCGCTATGTCAACGACATGGGCTGCGGCAATTGCCTCGCCCTCGACCGGCCGGCGGTGGCGGCGATGGCGATCGCCGCGCTGCGGCGCTGGATGGTGCAGGGCGGCTTCGACGGCTTCCGCTTCGATCTCGCCCCCGCGCTCGGGCGGCGCGATTGGGGCTTCGACGCGCATGCGCCGCTGATCCAGGCGCTCGGCGAGGACCCGGTGCTGCGCGGCGCCAAGCTGATCGCCGAGCCCTGGGACATCGGGCCGGGCGGCTACCAGCTCGGCAATTTTCCCGAGGGATGGGGCGAGTGGAACGATCGCTATCGCGACGGCGCGCGCCGGTTCTGGCGCGGCGATCCGCGCATGCGCGGCGAGATCGCCACCCGCCTCGCCGGCTCGCGCGACATTTTCCGCGCCGCGGCGGCGCCGTCCAAGAGCGTCAATTTCGTCACCGCCCATGACGGCTTCACGCTCGCCGATCTGGTTGCCTACGACCGCAAGCACAACGAGGCCAACGGCGAGGACAACCGCGACGGGACGGACGACAATTGTTCGTGGAACCACGGCGCCGAAGGCGCGACCGACGATCCTGCGATCAACGCGGCGCGCGCGCGCGACGTCCGCAACCTGCTCGCGCTGCTGATGGTCTCGCGCGGCGCGCCGATGCTTTCGATGGGGTCGGAGATCGGCCACGGCCAGCAGGGCAACAACAACGCCTACGCGCAGGACAATGCGATCTCCTGGATCGACTGGGGCAACGCCGATCGCGCGCTTTACGCCTTCGTCGCAAGGCTGATCGCGACGCGCCTCGCCCATCCCGCGCTTTCGAACGACGCCTTCCTGACCGGCGGCCCGTTCGACGCGAGCGCGCTGCCCGACGTCGAATGGCGTGACGCCGAACGCGTGCTGACGGCGGCCGGCCAATGGGAGGACGCGGAAGCGCGCCTGCTCGTCGCCGTCTTCGCCAGCCCGCTGGAGGAGGGGACCGACCGCGTCGCCATCGTGCTGAACCGCGGCCATTCGGACACCGACGTCAAGCTCCCGCCCGCCCGGGCGCGGATGAGCTGGCGCGTGCTCGTCGACGCCAGCGCCGCCAATGCCGAGGAATGGGACGTTGCGACCGACGATTGGCTGATCGCGCCGGCGCGCGCGACCCTGATCGTCGCCGAAGTCGCCGCGCCCGACCGCAAGCCGCCGGTCCGCAAGGCCGACGCGGCGCTGGTCGACACGCTCGCGCGCACCGCGGGGATCGCAGGCGAATGGTGGGACGTCGCGGGCAATCACACGATCGTCGCCCAGGATGCCAAGATCGCGCTGCTGCACGCGCTGCGGCTGCCGGCGACGTCGCACGCCGATGCGCAGGAGAGCCTGCACCGGATCGTCGACGAACGCGAAGCGCGCGGCGTGCCGCATTCGGTCGTCGCGCGTTTCGACGCGCCGCTTCGGATCCCGCTGCGCGGCGACGCGGCGGCGCCGGTCCAGCGGATCGAACTGCGCATCGAGACCGAGGACGGCCGCCGGATCGAACTACATTCCGGCGACGCGTCGGCCGCGCGCAAGATCCTGTCCGACGGGCGCGCGATCAACGAGCGCCACGTCGAACTGCCCGCCCTGCCGATCGGCCGGCACCGGCTGTTCGCCGGCGATCTCTCCTGTGCGCTGACCATCGCGCCGGACAGCGCCTATCTGCCCGAAGGCGTGCGGCGGCGGCGGTTCGGCTTCAGCGCGCAGCTCTATGCGCAGCGCCGCGACAGCGAGGGGGGCGTCGGCGACCAGGGCATCGGCGATTTCACGACCCTCGGCCTGCTCGGCGCGGCGGCGGGCCGCGCGGGCGCGGCGGCGCTCGGGGTCAATCCGCTGCATGTCCTGTTCGCCGGGGATCGGGAGCGCGCGAGCCCCTATCATCCGTCCGACCGGCGCTTTCTCGATCCGATCCACATCGACGCGCTCGCCGGCCTCGATCTGCCGACCGACGAAGCGCTGGAATCCGCGCTCGCCGACGCGGCCGGGGCGGTGGCGCGCGCCTCGGCCGCGCCCTCGGTGCAATATGGGTCGGTCTGGCTGCTGAAGGAGTCGCTGCAGCGCGCGCGCCACGCGGCCTTCGCGCGCGCGCGCGCCGCCCGGCCGCACGATCTTCTGTTCGCCGACTACGAGGCCTTCGTCGGCGCCGGCGGGGAGACGCTGCGCCGCTTCGCGATCTTCCAGGCGATCGCGCGCGAGCAGCCGGGCGACTGGCGCAGCTGGCCCGAGCCGCTGCGCCGCGGCGAGACCGAGGCGCTCAACGAGGCGGCGGGCCGCGGCGCCGAAGAGGTCGCCTTCGCGCTGTTCGCGCATTGGCTCGCCGACCGGCAGTTCGCCGCCGCCGCCGCGCGGGCGCGGGCGGGCGGGCT
>JBEKEI010000223.1:0-5979 GCA_050013915.1 Roseiarcus sp. | reverse complement strand
GCCGAGGCAGCCCAAGCCGATCAACCCCGCCACGCCCGCGGCGAGCGCGATCGCGCCGCTCGCGCGCGCCGCGCTCCGGCGCAGCATGGCGAGGCCCATCGCCGCCATGCCGGCGTTGCAGCAGAACAGGTTTTCGGCGGCGCCGAGATAATGCAGCTTCGGCAGCAGGTCCTCGGGCGCCAGCCCGACCAGGGCGACGCCGGCGCCCGAAGCCCCGATCAGCGCCAGCGCGCCGGCAAAGCGCCGGCCGTGCGGAAAGGCCGGCCGGACCAGCAGCGCGCCGCCGAGGATCAACCCGCCCTGCAGGACGAAGGACGCATTCATCAGCGCGTGCAGCGGCGAGCATGGCGTCGCCGGCGCGAGCGTGAGGCCCGAAGCGGCGGCGCCGCAGCCGACCGCGCCGAGATCGCTGATGTAGTTTGCGCTCAGGCTGTAGGACCCGGTCCAGGCGAGGATCGCGACCGCTTCGGCGGCGAAATACTGGAGGCAGAAGATCCAGAGGATCGCGCCGGGCCGGGTCGTGGTCATCGAGCCGCCATTGCCTTCCCCGCCTGCGCGACGCGTCGCTTAGGCGAACGTCCTGCTCCGGCGCGGCGGCGGACGCAAGCCGAGGCCATGAAACGAATATACGCATCGGCCGCCTCGATGCACCGGGACCCGAATTTCGTCAGGCCGGGGCAAGCGGGGTCGGCGCGAGCCGGTTGGCGCCGCACGAGCGCGAAATCGGGCGCCGAACGTCGCCGCGATGACGCAGCGGACCTTCGCATTGAATTCTTGTATAGTTTCGAACACGTTTCGGCCGCGAAGTCTTAATGGAGCGTTAAAGCCGCCCGACCATGTTGACCCATCGGCGCTCGTGCCGGATGGAGAGACAAATGTCAGTATCAGCAATAGGTTCGGCCGCGCCGTCGGCGCCGCCGGCGCCGGTTCCCGCGCCCGACGCGCGGGTCGCCGGCGGCGATTACGCCAAGGCGAATGCATCGACGTCGCAGGTCAAGGATTCGGACGGCGACTACAAGCCGGTCTCGGCTTCCCCGGCGGGGTCGAGCTCCAGCGCCGTGCAGGCGGCTCTTAACGGCCTGCAGACCGGCGGAAGCTGACGCCCTCGCCGCACGGGCGCCAGTCGCGCGGAGCGTCGGCGCCCGTGCGGCCGCATCCGGCGGGGCGCCCGACATTGCAAATCCGTATAGTCGCCGCCAACAATACGCCACGTGCGTCGCCCCAACGTGCCGCTGGATGAAATGACGGGAGCGGCGATGAAGCGGCACGGTGTCGGAGTGACGATGATCGCCATGGTCGCCGCCGGCTGCTCCCTGGCGGCGACGGAGCTCAAGGGAATCATGCGAGGCTGGAAGGCCGACCGGGCGATCGCCGAGCCGATGGCGGCCGGACGCACGCCCTATGACGAAGCGACGCTGCGCCGGATTTTCGACGGCTTCGCCGGCGACGCGCGGGCGATCGAAGCGAGGATTTCGCCCACCAGCGAGCGCGGCAAGGATATCCGAAGCCGCTTTGCGCGCTTCGAGAGCGACGCGAACGCCGCACGCGCCGCGCTCGGCGGCAAGGATCGATCGGCCTCGGCGATCGCGACCGTCATGAACGACTGCCGGGCGTGCCACGATGTCTATGCGAACTGACGGCGGCGCGCTTCGCCGCGCAGCAATTCCGGCGCGATCCGAAAGCGTCGATCGCGCAGCGCCGGCGGCCGTGCGCGTCGAGAATGCGCCCGCGCCGGCGGGACACGCGCGCGTCGCCATCGCCCGATCGCACGCCACCCGCATCCTGCATCTGGCGCTGATTGCGACCGTGCTGCACCAGCTGATCGGCAGCAATTTCATGGAGCGCCCCCTGCCGGGCGACGACCCAGGCCTGCCGTTTCTCCTGCATGAGGGGGTCGGCATGGGCGGATTCGGGTTGGTCCTGCTGTTCTGGCTCTGGACCCTGCTGCGCGATCGGCGCGAGACGAGTCTTGCGCGGCTGATGCCGTGGCTTTCGTCGTCGGGGCGACGGGCCGTGCTCGCCGACATCGGGGCCTCGCTGCGCGGCCTGGCGCGATTGGAGGCGCCGCCCGGCGGCCACGCGGCGCTCGCGGGGGCGGTCCATGGGCTCGGACTTCTCACCCTGACGGCGCTGGCGCTGACCGGCGCGTCCTGGTTCCTGCTGTTCGCAGGGACCCCTCTCGGCGGGATCGTCATCGGAATGCATGGATTTTTCGCCAACCTGATGTGGGCCTATCTGATCGGACACGCCAGCGTCGCGATCCTTCATCACGCCGTGGGCGACGAGGTCCTGTCGGGCATGTTCTGGTTCCGGCGCCGGGCGCGCCCGAAATCCGCCGGCGCCCGATGAAAATCCTCATCGTCGAAGACGATTCGGAAAACGCCGCCTTCGTCAAGGCCGGCCTCGAGAATCTCGGGCACGAGGTGGACTGGGCGCCCGACGGCGACGGAGGGCTGTCCCTGGCGACCGGCGGGCGCTACGACGCGATCGTGCTCGACCGCATGCTGCCGCGGCTCGACGGCGTCAGCCTCGTCCGGGCGATGCGCGCCGACGGCGTGGCGACGCCGGTGTTGTTCCTGACCAATCTGTCGGGGATCGACGATCGGGTCGAGGGGCTCGACGCCGGCGGCGACGACTATCTCGTCAAGCCGTTCGCGTTCAGCGAACTGCTGGCGCGCCTGAGCGCGCTGACGCGCCGCCCGACGCTGGCCGGCGAACCGACCGTGCTCTCGGTCGACGACCTCGAAATGGACCTCATCCGCCGCACCGTGCGCCGCGCCGGCCAGGCGATCGATCTCCAGCCCCGCGAATTCAAGCTGCTGGAATATCTGATCCGCAGCGAGGGGCGCATCGTGACCCGGACCATGCTGCTCGAAAAGGTGTGGGACTTTCATTTCGACCCGCGCACGAATATCGTGGAGACGCACATCAGCCGCCTGCGCGCCAAGATCGACAGGGGCAGGACGGCGCCGCTCATCCACACGGTTCGCGGCGCGGGATATCAATTGCTTGCGACATAGCCGGCTGTTTCGCACTTCGAGCTTCCGACTCGCCTCGCTCTATGTCGGGCTGTTCACCGCCTCGGCGATGATCCTCGGCGCGGTCGTCTATTTCAGCGTCGGCCGGGAGATCGGTCTCGAGTTCGACGAGCGGCTGCAGGCGGAGACGGGCCGGCTGCAGGGCCATTTGCGCGCCAGGGGTCTCGAGCGCCTCGCCGAAGAGGTCCGCGCGCGATCCGTCGAGGCCGCTTCGCTCGACTACCGCCTGGAGGACGCCTCGGGCCGATTGCTCGGCGGCAACCTTCCCTCGATGCGAGGGAGCGACGGCGCCTACCTGGCCGGCTGGGCCGAATTCGTCGAGCCGGAGGCCGGGCCGGACGCGGACGCCGATTCGGACCTCGAACGGGTGCTGGTCACCAAGCTCGACGGCGGCGCCGTCCTGCTCGTCGGCGGCGAACTCAGCGGGATCGGCCAGGCGCGGCGCGCCGTCATGATCGCCTTCGCCTGGGCGCTCGCGGCGACGCTCGTCCTGGGCACGGGCGGCGGCCTGATCCTGAGCGCCGCCTTCCTTCGCCGCATCGACGCGATGACCCGCGCCGCGCAGGGGATCAGCGCGGGAAACCTGCGACAGCGAATCCCGACCGAGGCGGTCGACGACGAGCTCGGCCGCCTCGCCGGCGCCTTCAACCGCATGTTCGACCGGATCGAGACGCTGATGGAAGCCAACCGGCACGTCAGTCACGACATCGCGCACGACCTGCGCAAGCCGCTGGCGCGTCTCGTGCGGCGGCTCGAAGCGGCGCGGGCCAAAGGCGCGACGGTCGGCGATTACGAGAGCGTCGTCGATCTCGCCATCGCGGATGTCCAGGGTGTGCTCGAAACCTTCAACGCGCTGTTGCGGATCGCCCAGATCGAGACCGGCGCGCGCCGCGCCGGCTTCAAGCCCGTCGACCTCGCGGCGATCGCCGTCGAAGTCGCCGGCGCTTTCCAGCCGGCGTTCGAGGACGAGGGAAAGGCGATGACGCTCGCCGCTTCGCTGCCCCTGCCGATGGCGGGCGACCGGGACTTGCTGACCCAGATGGTCGCCAATCTCATTGAGAACGCGCTGCGCCACACGCCGCGCGGCGCGCATATCGCGGTGCGCAGCGCGCGCATCGACGGCGCCGCCCAGCTGGCGATCGAGGACGACGGCGGCGGCGTGCCGGAGGCGGATCGTTCGAAAATCTTCGAGCGGTTCTATCGCCTCGACGCTGCGCGCGCGACGCCCGGCGACGGGCTCGGGCTGAGTCTGGTCGCCGCGATCGCCGAACTGCACGGCCTCGCAATCGCCGTCGCCGACAATCGGCCGGGCCTGAGGATTGTGCTCGAGCTCGCGCGGGGGTAGCGCGGCTGTCGACGGCCCGGCAGTCCGGGCGACCGGACCGGGGGTTCGCTCCCGATCCGCTCGCCTGCTGGCGAGCTCAGCAGAGCCGGCGCCGCCGACATGCCTTGCGCTGTAGAATCAGGCCGCACGCAACCGGACGATCGCGGCCTGGTCGCCGTCCGGCCCGGCAGTCTCACGGACAGGGATGGCGCATCCCGTCATAGCCGAGATAGGTCCCGCTCGACGGATCGTAGGACCTGAAATGCGCCTGGCAATAGGCGACGTCGTCGCCCGGGCCGCCCTGGGCGACCAGCGGGCCGGACGCGAGGCCCTCGTCCGACGCGACTGGCCCGTCCTCGTAGGGGCCGGGGCCATAGCTGTAGGGGCCGGGGCCATAGCCGTAGGGGCCGTAGCCCGGCCCATAGGCGTAGCCGGGAGCGCCGTAATAGCCCGGCGCCCAATACGGCGCCGTCCCGGCGGCGATCGCGCCGCCGACGATGCCGGCCGCGATCGCACCGGCGCCCCAGCCGAAGCCGCGCCCGTGGCCATGCCAGTTGCGCGCGGCGGCCGGTTGCGCTGAAGCCGCGAGCGCGCCGGCGGCGAGGGCGAGCGCGGCGGCGGCGCCGAGAAGTTTCGCATGCATGGCAGTCTCCATCGAAGCGGGTTGCGCGGCCGATCGACGCCGCGGGTTGCCCGCTAAACCGCCCCCGCCGGATTTCGTTCCGCCGACCGGGCGATCGGCCGCGAACGCGCCCGGCCGGGCGGTCCGAACGGCGCAGCCGAAAACTCCGGTTGCCTTTTGCAGCCGAGGCTGCATATCACAGCACGCCGGGTCATCTTGTCCGGGCGCGAGGGGCGAGGGCGGCGTGGCGACCGGGAAACGCGACAGAGGGGCGTCGCCGGCCGCGACCCCGCTCGCCACCGAGCCCGTCCAGGCCGATCGGTTCAGCCGCGCGCGCTCGGCGCGCTCGGCCTCGACCCTCGAGGACTATACCGAGCTGATCGCCGACCTCATCGCCGCCAACGGCGAGGCGCGCACGACCGACATCGCGCGCCGGCTCGGCGTCGCCCATCCGACCGCGAGCAAGTCGATCGCGCGGCTGAAACGCGAGGGGCTCGCCACCGCCCGGCCCTATCGGGGCGTCTTCCTCACCGAGGCGGGCCAGGCGATGGCCGACAGCGTGCGCCAGCGCCACCGGCTCGTGGTCGACCTCCTGGTCGCGGTCGGCGCCCCACGCGAGGCGGCGGAGGCCGACGCCGAGGGGATCGAGCACTACGTGTCGAAGGCGACCCTGCGCGCGTTCGAGGCGTTCCTGCGCGCGCGCGGGCAGAGGTAGCGCCGGACCGGCGAGAGTTTCGGCGCGCGAATTGCGCCAGCATCGCCGGCGGACGCTTCGACGGCGGGCCACGCGGGGCGTGCGTCACACAAATTGCAGCGCTTTCGCGCCGAATCGCATCCGTCGCGTGAGACGCGGCCCATTGGGTGACAAGGCGGCTGAGCTCGGCTTCGAAGTCGACCGGCGGATCATAGCCGGGCGCCGGGCGCCGGGCTTCACGCGCCGCAGCCGCGCGGCGGGGGAAGGCCGAAATTCAATCGCACCGTTTAGCGAAGCGTTT
>JBEKEI010000222.1:0-6052 GCA_050013915.1 Roseiarcus sp. | reverse complement strand
GCCGGCGCCGCCGGCGCGGCAGGAGTTGCCGGGGCCGCCGGCGTCGGCTTCGGCGCGCTCTGCGCCAGGGCGGCGCCGCTCGCCATCGCGACCCCGCAGGCGAGCGTCACAGCGCCAAGGCGCCCCAGAAGAAAAGTCATCAGAGATCCCTTTCAATCCAACCCGACGCGGCCGACCGTCGCGCGCGGCCGCCGCGACCTTGCCGGGATCGAAGCATCCGGCGATTTTCGATCGCTGCATGTCCCGACAATGCGGCCATAAAGCGGCGCGGGGCTTGCATAGCCGCCGCGGCGACTTCTTTCCATATCGGACGCGACAATCCAACAGGAATTTGAGATGTCCCCGGCGGGCGCGCGGGGTGACGGCGGATTCGCCCTTCTCTAGGGTGCGCGCATGATGGCGCGCTCGATTCGGATCGGACTGGCCGCGCTGGCCCTCGCGGCCGGCGGCGGCGTCGGGCCGGCGGCCGTCCATGGCGAGGACGCGCCGGCGCCGTCCTACGCGATCGCCATGCACGGCGCTCCCGCGCTGAGCCCCGGCTTCGCCAGCCTGCCCTATGCGAACCCGGACGCGCCCAGGGGCGGGCGCCTCACCCTCGCCTATCCCGGCGCCTTCGACAGCCTCAACCCCTATAATGTCCGCGCCCTGTCGACCGCCCAGGGCCTCGGCGGCAATGTCTACCAGACGCTGATGATGCGTTCGGCGGACGAACCCTTCACGCTCTACGGGCTGATCGCCCGCTCGATCGAGACCGACGCGGCGCGCGAGCACGTCGTCTTTCATCTTGATCCGCGCGCGCGCTTTTCGGATGGCGGACCGATCACCGCCGACGACGTCGCCTTCACCTTCGGCCTGCTGCGGGAAAAGGGCCGGCCGCAGCAGCGCGCGGCGCTGGGCCTCGTCAAGCGGATCGAGACTCCGGACGCGCTGACCGTGCGCTGCGACCTGACCGGGGCCGGCGACCGCGAATTGCCGTTGACGCTGGCGATGATGCCGGTGCTGTCGCGCGCCCATACCGACGCCGAGCATTTCGAAGAGCAGACCCTGCAGACGCCGGTCGGCTCCGGCCCCTATGTCGTCGCCGAGGTGAAGCCCGGCGAACGACTCGTGCTGCGGCGCGATCCCGCCTATTGGGCGCGCGATCTCCCGGTCAACCGGGGGCTCTACAATTTCGACGAGATCCGCATCGACTATTATCGCGACGCCACCGCCATGTTCGAGGCGTTCAAGGCCGGACTCTACGATTTCCGGGTCGAAACCGATCCGACGCGATGGCGCAACGGCTACGATTTCCCGGCCCTGCGCGACGGGCGGATCGTCAGGGCGGCGGTCCCGAACGGATTGCCCAAGGGCATGGAAGGCTTCGCCTTCAACACCCGGCGGCCGGTCTTCGCCGACCCGCGGGTGCGCGAGGGCCTGGCGACGATGTTCGACTTCGAGTGGATCAACGTCAATCTCTATGGCGGCGCCTATCGCCGCTCGCGCAGCTTCTTCGACGACAGCGACCTCGCCTCGGCGGGCCGGCCGGCCTCGCCGATCGAGCGCGCGCTGCTGGCGCCGTTTCCCGGCGCGGTTCGCGCCGACGTCATGGCCGGGGAATGGGCGCCGCCGACCTCCGACGGCTCCGGCCGCGATCGCGCGCTCGCCCGGCGCGCCCTCGCCCTGCTCGCCGACGCCGGCTATCTCCTCAGCAACGGCGCGCTCGCCAATGCGCGCGGCGAGACGATCGCGTTCGAAATCCTGGTCAAGAACCGGCAGGAGGAGCGGCTCGCCCTCGCCTATGCGCAGAGTCTGGCCCGGATCGGCGTCGCCGCGACCGTGCGCCTCAACGACGAGGTCCAGTTCCAGCGCCGGCGGACCAAATTCGATTTCGACATGATGATCGGCGCCTGGGCCGCCTCGCCCTCGCCCGGCGGCGAACAGCGCACGCGCTGGGGCTCGGCCTCGGCCAATATGGACGGCGCCTACAATATCTGCGGCGTCGCCTCGCCCGCCGTCGACGCGATGATCGCCGCCCTGCTCGCCGCCCAATCGGACGAGGACTTCGTCGCCGCGGTCCGGGCGCTGGACCGCGTGCTGATTTCGGGCTTTTATATCGTGCCGCTGTTCTATGCGCCCGATCAGTGGATCGCCTATTCGGCGCGGCTCGGCCGGCCCGCAAAGACGCCGCTTTTCGGGGTTACCATCGACGCCTGGTGGAGCATTGGCGACTGAACGCTCGCTGGCGCAGGGCTTTTGGGCGCGCGATTTCGACGATGCATCCGTTCCGCGAGCGCCCCGGAGGGCTCCATGACCAGGCAAGACGCCGCGCTCACCATCGACGTCGTCAGCGACGTCGTCTGCCCATGGTGCTATCTGGGCAAGAAGCGGCTGGAGCGCGCGCTCGCCGCCGAGCCGGGCGAGCCGCTCGCGGTGCGCTGGCGGCCCTATCAGCTCGACCCGGCCATTCCCGCCGAGGGCCTGGAGCGCCGCGCCTATATGGCGAGGAAGTTCGGCGACGACGGCCGCATCGAGGCTGCGCACCGGCGCCTGGAAGCGCTCGGCGCCGAGGAGGGCATCGCCTTCGCGTTCGACCGGATCGCCCGCGCGCCCAACACGCTTGACGCCCATCGGCTGATTCGCTGGGCGTTCCTCGCCGGCGCCCAGAACGCAATGGTCGACCGCCTGTTCGCGCTCTATTTCGAGCAGGGGCGCGACATCGGCGACCGGCGGTTGCTGATCGAGACGGCGGGCGCCTGCGGGATGGACGAGGCGCTCGTCGCGCGGCTGTTCGCCGAGGGCGCCGACGAGCGCGAGGTGCGCGCGGAAATCGCCGAGGCCCAGAGTCTCGGCGTCACCGGGGTGCCGTTCTTCATCTTCGCCCAGCGGTTCGGCGTTCCCGGCGCCCAGAGCGCCGAGGTTCTGTCGACCGCGATCGAGCGCGCGCGCAAGAGTCTCGCCGGCGTCGAGCTCGCCTGAGCGCGCGGCCCCGCTGGTCACGGCGCGCGGGCGCCGTGGCGGCCGGCGCCCGCCGCAAAACGCGCCGCGCCGGCCGCGCCTTCGCGGGCGACCACGCCGACGCCGAGCGCGCCCTCCTGGCGCAGCGCGTCGGCGAGCGGCAGATCCCATTGCCGGTAGGCCGAGCGCCGGTCGGCGAGCAGGCATTCCTGCGGGAACGCCGCCAGCTCGCGGGCGAGCGCCTGCGCCGCCGCGAGCGCCTCGCCGGCGCCGACGAGCCGGTTGGCGAGGCCGATGGCGAGCGCCTCCTCCGCCCCGACCGCGCGCCCGGTCAGGATGAGGTCGAGCGCGTGGCCCATGCCGACGATCCTGGGCAGGCGCACCGTGCCGCCGTCGATCAGCGGCACGCCCCAGCGCCGGCAGAACACGCCGAACACGGCCTCGCGCTCGACGATCCGCAGGTCGGCGAGCAAGGCGAGTTCGAGCCCGCCCGCCACCGCATAGCCGCTGACCGCCGCGATCAGCGGCTTGGACAGGGCGAGCCGGGTCGGCCCCATCGGCCCCGCCCCGCCCCCTTGCGGATCGAGTTCATGCCGGCGCGCGGGATCGCCGATCGCGGCCAGATCGGCGCCGGCGCAGAAATGCCCGCCCGCCCCGGCGAGGACGGCGACGCGCAGGGATTGGTCGGCTTCGAACGCCTCGAACGCGGCCAGCAATTGGGCCGCCATCGGCCCGTCGACCGCATTGCGCTTGTCCGGCCGGTTCATCAGGATCGTGAACGCCGGGCCGTCGGCGCTCGTCTCGACTGCGGACATCGGTGCCTCCAACAGGTTCAGGTCGGCGGGCGCGTAGCGCGAACGGACCTCGGGCATGGGACAACGCGCGGCCGACACTGACCCCGCCACTGGCGCCAGGCAAGCCGCGGAAGACCCTTCTCCCGCTTGCAGGTGTCAGGGGAACGCGAAGCGTTCCCCGAGAGGTGGCGCGCAGCGCCGGATGAGGGTTTTGCCGCGGCCTCCGCCCTATCTCTCCTCGCACCCCCGCGCGCACGCCGCCGCCCGCGCCACAGGCCGCCGGGCCGGCGGCCGCGGGCGAAGAATCCTTTCGGTTTTGAAATTTTCGGAAGTCTTTTTCTCGCCCGATTGCGCGAAATCAGAGGGTTGCAGGCAAATTGAAGCCCGCGCGGGGTCTGCGGCGGGCGCCGCGGCGTCCCGGGCGCGCCGGCCAGCGGCGCTCTTCACGCGACGGTCGCGCCCGGCGTCGCGTCGGGCGGCGTCGTCCGGCCGGTCGCGCGGCGCCGCCGCCGCCGCGGTCTGGTAGCGGTCGAGCCGGTCGAGCACGCGCAGCAGGCGGTCGATCCCGGCGAGGTCGCCGTCGGCGATTTTTCGCGCGGCGAGCCGCAGCGAGGGGTCGAGCCGGGCGCTCTGCCGGCGGCGATGCTCCCCGGCCGGATCGCGCCCGCGCCGCGCCAGCGTCGCCTGGACGATCTGGCCGACCCGCCGGGGCGTCAGATCCTCGGCCTGGGCGATCGACTTGCGGCTCCATCCGCGATCCACGCGCTCCATGATTCGATGCCGGCGGACTTCGCGCGCGATCGCGCTGACGGAGGCGGCGGGCGGCGGCATAGGGATGGCGAGTTCGGGCATGGCGGGGCTCCTGCTGGGGTGACGCGAACTGGCACCATAGCCAAACATTCTGAATTTCGCAAGCATATTCTCACATTTCTCTTTTACAGACGCATCCGGAGCGCTAGGCCGCGTCGGCCGTCGCAGAAGGCGCGCCTTGCACCGCCGCCGTCATTGCCGTACGCGGGGTCGAGCCGGCCGCGGCGCGGGTCGACGGCTCGACCCCTCCGCACATCGATGGCTCTTGTTCGCCAAGCGCTTTGCTGAGCGAAGGCGGCCCGCGGGCCGGCTTCGCTCAGCAAAAGCGCTTGGCCGCCAAACGCCGCGCCGACGAGACGCCGTCACGCCGAAGGCGCCGGAACGCAGTGGAGGAGCGGCGCAGCCGCTTGACGGCGGCTCGACGGCGTGGCCCGCTGGAACGCCGCGTCACCGTCCCGGACCCAATAGCGCGGTCGAGCGAGAGAGACGCGAGTTGAGCGCCGTGGCGCCGTAACGCCCAGGGATCGGTCAGATGGCGATCGAAGCCAGGCTTTGGGACCCCGTCGAGCAACTTGCCGAGGTCGAGGATCAAATCCACTATCTCGACGCCGCCTTCGAGGATGGCGATCCGGCCGTGATCGCCGCGGCATTCCGCGATGTCGCCCGGGCGCGAGGCATGAGCGGCGTTGCGAAAGGCGCCGGCCTCACCAAGGACGCGCTTTACAAGTCGCTCGCCAAGGACGGCGACCCGCGCCTCAGCACGCTGATGGGCGTGATCAAGGCGCTCGGGGTCAAAATCACCATTGCGGCGACTTAGTCGGGGGTAGCTGCTGACGGTGCGAAGGGGCCAGTTGACGCGAGCGGGCAAAAAAGCGGGCTGTCGCCGAAGCGCGATTGAAACGCAAATAGATCAGTTAGTTTTTTCTTTAGCTACGCTGCTCATAGCCTTTAAAATTGCGACGAATTGCCTCAACTCATCTGAGTCAATATTTTCATCAAGTGTCCCATGTATCAACCGATTGCGCGAATTTGCGAGCTTTCGCAGTAGGTCTGCCTCCGAGGGCGTCACAATGCCATCCGCTGCAAATACTTCAATCAAGCGTGCTGGCGCTTGTGGTCGCATTAACTTTCCTGGGCTTAGCGCGCGCGCTAACGCCTCGAAGGTAGCCCACCCAATTAGAATGGCTGCTGGCCATTGACCACTCGAGATCAAGCCCTCCATCGACGAGATTGAAGAGTCGATGGTCTCCGCAGTCATTTCTGGCAAGCTATCCCTGAGATCCGCAGGTCGCACATAATAAAGGCGCAGCTCCCAATCTTTTCTGCCCTCAAAACGATTCTTAAGCTGACGCTCTTTAGATCTGGACGAAGGCCCTTCAAGGACTATCTCAATAGCCAGGTTTTTGTCATCTCGAAGGGCCACAGCGTCGGGGGTGTAGCCCGCCATGAATTCTGGCAACAGCTGTCGGTTAGGCTCAACGAAGACAATATATCCGTCCTCCTGTAGTTGT
>JBEKEI010000221.1:0-6078 GCA_050013915.1 Roseiarcus sp. | reverse complement strand
TCACGCTCCGGGCGGCGCCGCACGGCCCGCCGCCTGCGCCGGCGGCGTCGCGCCCGACCGCCGCGGCGCCTCCGGACTGACGCCGAGCGCGCCGCCGGCGCTCAGATCGACGCTCGCGCCGCCGACATTGGCGCGCAGCGCCCTGCCGTGCGCCTGCGCCTCGGCGAGCGCCCGCGCCAGATTTTCGATCGCCTCGAGGCGCAGCTGCCGCGCCGGCCGCCCCGCGACCCGGGCGATTTCGCCCGCCAGCAGGCGCTGGGCGATCTCGATCGGCTCGGCCATCAGGGCGCGCGCATCGCGGGTCGCGCGCGGCTCGTTCCATCCCAGCCGCGCCGCCGCCGCGCGCGTCTGGGCGACGACCGCCTCCTCCATCTGCCCGGCGCGCCGCGCCAGCCGGGCGATTTCGCCGGCGCCGAGGCCCTCGGCGGCGAGCAGGGCGGTCAGCCGGCGCATCCGGGTGCGCGCGAAGCGCGGGTCCGCATTCGAGGGATCGTCGGCATAGGCCGCGCCGGCGGCCTCGCAGATCGCGACCAGTTCGCGCTTGGAGGCGCCGAGCAGCGGCCGCGCCAGCGTGAGGCCGTCGAGCGCGGCGGCGGGCGCCATGCCGCGCAGGCCGCCGATTCCCGAACCGCGCAGCAGGCGGAACAGCACCGTCTCGGCCTGGTCGTCGGCGTGATGGGCCGTGACCAGGAAATCGGCGCCGATCGCCCGCGCGCAGGCGCCGAGCAGGCCGTAGCGCGCCTGGCGCGCGCGCTCCTGGATGCGGCTGCGCGGCCTCGGGCCCGTCCATTCCAGGAGGTGATGGGGCAGTCCGAGCCGGGCGGCCAGCGCCGCCGCCATCCCGGCTTCGGCGCGCGCGCCTTCGCGCAGGCCGTGGTCGACGGTCGCCGCCGCGATCGGCGGGCGGGCGCCCTGCGCCGCCCAGCGCGCCGCCAGGATCATCAGCGCGGTCGAATCCGGGCCGCCGGAGACGGCGAGCAGAACGCCCCCGGCGCGCGCCAGCGGCGCAAAGAGGGCCGCGATCTCCCCGGCGGATCCAGACGCCAGGGCGCGCGCAGCGCCGTCGCTCAACAATGATCCTTGCGCATCTCGGCCTCGACGATCTTCTTGAGCGCGCTGGTGGCGGTCGGATAGCGGCGGTCGATTTCGCCGAAGGTCGCGCAGGCCTGGGCGGTGTTGTCGAGCGCCGCCAGCGCCTCGCCGAGCCGCAGCATGGCGTTGGGCGCGAGCGCCGATTTCGAATAATTGCTCGACAGATTGAGATATTGCTCGGCCGCCTCGCGCATCCGGCCGCGTTTCAGGAAGGTCTCGCCGAGGTAGTAGATCGCTTCGGGAGCGCTCCGGTCCTTCGGGTATTTGGCGACGAAGGCGCGAAACTGCTGCTCGGCCTGGTCGTACTGGTCGCGCCCATAGGATTCCATCGCCGCCTTGAACAGTTCGCGCGGATCGTCCGGCGGCCCGACGCCCTGGATCACCGGCGGGCCGCCGGCGACCGGCGGTTCAGGCAAGGGGCCGCGCGGAAGCGCCTGCGGGCCGGCGACTTCGGGCGCCGTCGCCAGCGGCGGGCTGGGCTGCGCCTGTCCGATCCGCAGCGGCGCGCCCGGCGCGTTCGGATCGGCGTTCGGATCGAAGGCGTCGCCGCCCGGCGGCTTCCTGGGACGCGCCGGCGGGGGCGCCGCGGCGCCCGGCGGCTGCGCGGCGGCCGAGCTCTGCCCCAGCCGGAATTCGACGTCCTCCTGGAATTTCCGCAACTGCTCTTCGAGCTTGTGCTGCTGGTTCTGCAGTTCCTCGATCTGGCCGTTGGCGGTCCGCAGCTGGCTCTCGAGCCGCTCGATCTTGACCAGCAGCCCGGCGGCGTCGCCCCCGCCCTCTTCGGGAATGTCGGCCGGCGGCAGGCCGTTCTGGACGAGCCGCAACGGGGCGCGCGGAGCGCCGACCTGGTCGGCGCGCGCGGCGGTCGCGCCGGCGATCGAAAGCAGGACGACGGCGAGGCGAAAGCAAACGGACAAGGTCAATCCTCCGCCCCCGATCCGATCATCCGCCCGGCGCGGCGGGCAGTATAGGCACGAACCCGAGGATGACGCGCCCCCGGCCGAAAATCGGGCGCGGCGCGGGCCGCGGCGGCGCCCCGCGCGATCGCGACCGCCCGCCGGCTCAGGAGGAAGGAGCGCCGGCGAGCACGGTCACGACCCGGCGGTTCTGCGACCAGCAGGAAATGTCGTTGCAGACCGCGACCGGCCGCTCCTTGCCGAAGCTGATCGTCTTGATGCGCGCAGCGGCGACGCCCTTGGCGATCAGGTAGCTCTTGGCCGCCTCGGCGCGCCGGGCGCCGAGCGCGAAATTGTATTCGCGCGTGCCGCGCTCGTCGGCGTGACCTTCCAGCGTGAAGGCGTAGCGGCCATACTGGTTGAGCCAGGCCGCCTGCTTGTCGAGCGTCGCCTGGGCGATCGCGGTCAATTCGGTCGAATCGGTCTCGAAGAACACGCGGTCGCCGACATTGCTCGAGAAGTCCTGGAAGCTGCCGGGCGCGCCGGCCTGGGGACCGCCGGGGCCGCCGAGGTCCGAATCCGCATTGGTCCTGGCGCAGGCGCCGAGGGCGAGGCCGATCAGCAGCGCCGCCCCGATCCTGAATGCGCGCGCGCGCGTGAAACCGTGCATGTTCAACTCCTGCCGACAACGCCACCCAGGCTGACCCTTAAGTGGGAACGGTTAAGGGAAGGTTCCGTCAACCTTGCCGCTTCGTTGCGGGGATGCATTGCATTCGCGACAATGGCGGGCTTGGTTAAGCTGGGGTTAATGGCGGCAATGGGGCGGATGCGAAGCGGCCGGCGAGATTGTCGCGATGCGCTTTCATCGATAAGCCATAGTGTCCCCGCAGACACAGGTCGAGGAGCCCGAGTTGGAAAAGCGGCCGCCGCCCCGAATCCTGATGCTGCTGCTGGCGGTCGTCTTTCTGCTCGACGCCTGGGTCTGGCGGAGCTGCGTCGCGTTCGGGCGCTGGCTCGCCGGCGTCCTTCCCTGGCGCCGGATGAAGGCGCGGATCGCCGCCGTCATCGCCGTCATGCCGGCGCCCGTGGCGCTGGTCATCTTCGTGATACCGCTCGCCATCGTCGAGCCGTTCAAGGTCGTTTCGCTGTGGCTGGCGGCGACCGGCCATCCGGTTCTGGGCCTTCTCGGCTGGGCGGCGATGCAGTTCGCCGGCGTCGGCCTCGTCGCCGTCGCCTTCGATCTGACGCGCGACAAGCTGTTGTCGATGCCCTGGTTCGTCTGGGTCTACGACAGGTTCGTCGCCTTCCACCAATATGCCCATCGCCTGGTCGCGCCGTACAAGGAGGCGGCCCTGCGCGAGACGCGCGCGCTCCGCGACCGCGCGCGCGCCTATTGGGCGCGGCTCAACGCGCGCGAGAGTTAGCCGGCGGCGCGAGCGCGCTCCTTCGAAAGCGAATGGCTGGCCGGTCGCGCCGGCGGCGAGGCTCGCCATCGCCTGCGTCGTTCCGGCGATGGGCGCCGCGGTCCGGCGATGGAGGCCCGAAAATCAGGGCCGTTCGATGCGGGCGCGCGGATGGGCGGCGCGATAGGCCTCGAGCAACCGGGCGCCGTCGACGGCCGTGTAGATCTGGGTCGTCGACAGCGAGGCGTGGCCGAGCAGTTCCTGGATCGTCCGCAGGTCGCCGCCGCGCCCGAGCAGATGGGTCGCGAAGGAATGGCGCAGCGCGTGCGGCGTCGCGCTGTCGGGCAGGCCGAGCACGCCGCGCAGCCGCTCGACCGTCAGCTGGATGATCCGCGGCCGCAGCGGTCCGCCCCTGGCGCCGACGAACAGCGGCCCCTCGGGCCGGAGCTTCCACGGACAGACCTTCAGGTAATCCTCGATCGCCGCCCGCACCGGCGCGATGACGGGCGCGACGCGCGTCTTGCCGCCCTTGCCGACGATGGTCGCGATGTCGACGGCGCCGACCGGGGCGTCCTTGCGGCGGATCGACAGCGCCTCGGCGATGCGCAGGCCGGCGCCGTAGAGCAGCGCGAGCACGGCGGCGTCGCGCGCCAGGATCCACGGGTCGCGCGCCTCCCCGTCGCGCGTCTGCGTCCGCGTCATCGCGATCGCATCGGCCGCGCCGAGCGCCTTGGGCAGGCTGCGCGCAAGGCGCGGCGCCCGAATCGCGGCGAAAGCCGAGGCGCGTCCGGCGCCCTCGCGCTCGAGATGGCGCGCCAGCGAGCGCAGCGAGGCGAGCGCGCGCATCAGCGAGCGGCCCCCGACGCCGTCGGCGCGGCGGCGCGCCAGGAAGGCGCGCAGGTCGGAAGGGGCGAGCGCGACGAAATCGGCGGTCGCCGGCGGCGCCGCGAAACGCTCGGCGAGAAAACCGAGGAACTGCCTGACGTCCCGGCCGTAGGCCTCGAGCGAATGGGGCGAGAGCCGCCGCTCCTGGGCGAGATGGCGCAACCAAGCGGCCACGCGCGCGGCGAGATCGGGCGCGGCGGGCAGGGCGGCGAGCAGGGCCGGGGAGTCGATGGGTTCCGCCATGGCCAGCAGGATGAGC
The DNA here is from genome assembly GCA_050013915.1 of Roseiarcus sp. Lineage (GTDB taxonomy): Bacteria > Pseudomonadota > Alphaproteobacteria > Rhizobiales > Beijerinckiaceae > Roseiarcus. Next base: position 1,543 of record JBEKEI010000221.1, on the reverse strand, counting down.
CGCGATGGTTAATCGAGCATTGCGTCGGCACGAGGGCGCCGGGACCGCGGCCGACCCGCCCCATTCGGCGACGCGGCTCGCCGGCGCGATCGATCTCGGCGCGCGCGCCCGCCGACCGGAACCTTCGCCATCGCCGCGGGTTCTGCCGCCATGGGAGGCGCGCTTTTGAACCAAATGGATTGCGCCATGAAATGGTCGCTCGTCACAAGCGGTCTTGCCGGCGCGGGAATGCTGGCGCTGGGCTCCGATTTCGTCGTGCCGATGGGCGCCATGATGGGGAGTCTGTGCGACCTCGCCGGCGTCGCCGCCGCGATGGTCTTCTTCGGGCTGGCGGACGGGGCGTAGGGCGCGGCGCGTCCGCCGCCGCGCCGTCCTACGACCGGTAGTCCCCGTTGATCGCCACGTAGTCCTTCGTCAGATCGCAGGTCCACACCTTCGCCGTCGCCTTGCCGACGCCGACGTTCACCGTGATGTCGATGTTGGGGCGTTTCATATAGGCCGAGGCCTCCGCCTCGCTGTAGGCGGGGTCGCGCAGGCCGTCGCGAGCGACCCGGATCGCGCCGAAGTGGATGGCGAGTCGGTCGCGCTCCGCCTTCTCTCCGGCCTTGCCGACCGCCATCACGACCCGGCCCCAGTTGGCGTCCTCGCCGGCGACCGCGGTCTTGACCAGCGGCGAATTGGCGATCGACAGCGCGATGCGCCTGGCCGCCCTGCGCGAGGCCGCCCCCTCGACCTTGATCGCGATGAACTTGCGCGCGCCCTCGCCGTCGCGGACGACCTGATGGGCGAGGTCGAGCAGCACCTGGTCGAGCGCGCGCCGGAACCCGGCGAGGCGCGGGTCGGCGGCGGCGGCGATTTCGGGCGCGCCGCGCCGCGCCGCCGCGCCGGTGGCGAACAGCAACAGCGTGTCGGAAGTCGATGTGTCGCTGTCGACCGTGATGCAGTTGAAGGAGCGGTCGACCGATTTGCCGAGCAGCGTCTGCAGCGCCGGCGCGGCGATCGGCGCGTCGGTGAACACGAAGGCGAGCATGGTCGCCATGTCGGGCGCGATCATGCCGGCGCCCTTGGCGATGCCGTTGATCGCGATCTCGGCGTCGCCGAGCCTCGCCCGCGCGGTCGCGACCTTGGGGAAAGTGTCGGTGGTCATGATCGCCCGCGCGGCGTCCATCAGCCCGTCGGACCGGGCGCCGGCGGCGAGCGCGTCGAGCACGGCGGCGATCCTGGCGGCGTCGAGCGGCTCGCCGATCACCCCGGTCGAGGCCATGAACACCTGCGCGGGCGCGGCGCCGGTCGCCTTGCCGGCGGCGGCCGCGACCTCGGCGACCGCGGCGGCGCCGACGCCGCCGGTGAAGGCGTTGGCGTTGCCGGAATTGACGACGAGCGCGCGCGCCTCCCCCCGGGCCAGATTGGCGCGGCACCAGTCGACCGGCGCCGACGGGCACCGGGAGCGGGTGAATACGCCCGCGACCGTCGCGGGCGCGTCGAACAGCGCCAGCATCACGTCGGTGCGGCCGGCGTAGCGCACGCCCGCTGCGGCGGCGGC
>JBEKEI010000220.1:0-6214 GCA_050013915.1 Roseiarcus sp. | reverse complement strand
CTGGCGCGCCGCCGCCCCCGAAGGAGCCGCGTCATGAGTTCTCCCGAATCCGCCAGGCTGAAGGCCGGCCTCGCGCTGCTGGCGATGATCACGCAGGTCGGCGCCGGACCCGCCGCCGCCTTCTGCGGCTTCTATGTCGCGCAGGCGGATTCGAAACTGTTCAACAAATCCTCGAAGGTCGTGCTCGCCCGCGACGGCGAGGACACCGCGATCACAATGGCGAGCGACTACGAGGGCGACGCGAAGCAATTCGCGCTGGTGGTGCCGGTCCCGACCTTCATCGAGCGCAAGCAGATCGGCGTCGTCGAAATGAAGACGATCGATCATCTCGACGCCTATTCGGCGCCGAGATTGGTGGAATATTTCGATGAAGACCCCTGCGTACCGCCGCCGATGCCCGCCGTCGCGATGGCGGGCGCCGCTTTCCCCAGAAGCGGCTTGATCGTGAATCGGGGGGCCAAGGGCGTCACCGTCGAGGCCAATTACGACGTCGGCGAATATGACGTGTCGATCCTGTCGGCCACCCAGAGCGACGGCCTGGTCGAATGGCTCACCGGCAACGGCTACAAAATCCCCGCCGGCGCCGGCGCTGTGCTCGGCAGCTATATCAAGCAGAACATGCATTTCTTCGTCGCCAAGGTGAATCTCGACCGGATGACGCTGATCGGCGCCGGCTATCTCCGGCCGCTGCAGGTGCGCTACCGCAGCGCCAAATTCATGCTGCCGCTGCGGCTCGGCACCCTCAACGCGCAGGGCCCGCAGGACATGATCGTGTTCGCGCTGACGCGGAACGGCCGCGTCGAGGCGGCCAATTATCCCAACGTCAAGGCGCCGAGCGGCATGGACGTCCCACTTTATGTCAAGGACGCCTTCGGCCCCTTCTACAAGGCCGCCTTCGATCGCGCGGTCGCGCAGCAGAGCATGCGCGCGGCTTTCGTCGAATACGCCTGGAACATGGGCAATTGCGATCCCTGCGCGGCAGCGCCGCTGGCGCCCGAGGAACTGGTCGAACTCGGGGCGCGATGGACCGCCGCCGAGGAGTCCACACCGCCGGCCCCGGGCGTCGCTCCCGTCACACCCGGCCCGCCCTCACGGAGATTCATTTGGGGCGGCGTTCCCGCTTTCCTCACCCGCCTGCATATCCGCTACGACCGGCAATCCTTCCCCGAGGACATCGCCTTCCTCGAAACCGCCGACCAGCAAAGCTTCCAGGCGCGCTATGTGCTGCGCCACCCCTGGACGGGCACGGCGACCTGCCCGGCGGCGCAGGCCTATCGTCAAGGCCTGCCGGCGGCCTTTTCGCAGCAGGCCGAAACCCTCGTTGCGCTCACCGGCTGGCCGCGCGCCGAGGTCGAGGCGCGCATGGCGGCGACCGGCCAGCCACCGGCGGCGCACTGACGCGGCGCCGCATGCGCGCCGTCATTGCGGAGATCGGCGTGCGCCCGAGCGGAGAGTCGGCAAGCCGCGTCGGGGCGAGGTCGGCGCGACCGCCTGAGCATCGGAGGTCCAAGGCAGATGGCGCGCCTGCCGGCGCCGCGCCCTTGTCGCGCGGGACGCCGGGCCCTAAGCTCGCGCCATGATCCCCGATATCGCCACCCGCGTGCACAACCACACCTTCCGCATCGACCCGATCGTGCGCACGCTGCTCGATACCGATTTCTACAAGCTGCTGATGCAGCAGATGATCTGGAAGCTGCACGGCCGCCGGCGGGCGACCTTCGAGCTGATCAACCGGACCTCTTCGGTCCGGCTGGCCGACGTCATCGACGAGCGCGAGCTGATCGACCAGCTCGATCATGCGCGCACGCTGCGGCTGGCCAAGAACGAATTGATCTGGCTCGCCGGCAACACGTTCTACGGCACCAAGCAGATTTTCGAGCCCGGCTTCATGGAATGGCTGTCGAATTTCGGCCTGCCGCAATACGAACTGCTGCGCCGCGACGGCCAGTACGAGCTGCGCTTCGAGGGGCCCTGGGCCGAGACGACCATGTGGGAAATCCCGGCGCTGGCGATCATCAACGAACTGCGCGCGCGCGCGGCGATGCGGTTCATGAGCCGGTTCGATCTCGACGTGCTCTATGCGCGCGCCAAGGCCAAGCTGTGGCTCAAGGTCGAGCGGATGCGGATTCTCGCGCGCGAGGGCCCCTTGCGCATATCCGATTTCGGCACGCGCCGGCGCCACGGCTTCCTCTGGCAGCGCTGGTGCGTCGAGGCGATGCAGGAGGGGCTCGGCGAGAGCTTCATCGGCACCTCCAACGTCAAGCACGCGATGGACACCGGCCTCGAGGCGATCGGCACCAATGCGCACGAACTGCCGATGGTCTACGCCGCAATGGCCGACAGCGACGACGCGCTGCGCGACGCGCCCTATGACGTGCTGCGCGACTGGTCGAAAATCTACGGCGGCAATCTGCTGGTCGTGCTGCCCGACTGTTTCGGCACCACCGCCTTCCTCGAACAGGCCCCCGACTGGGTCGCCGACTGGAAGGGCGCCCGCCCCGATTCCAAGCCGCCGATCGACGGCGCCCGCGAGCTGATCGCCTGGTGGAAGGCGCGCGGCCGCGATCCCCGGGACAAGCTGCTCGTGCTGTCGGACGGCATGGACATCGGTTCGATCGAGGACTCGGTGCGCGCGCTGCGCGGGCTCGTCAATGTGTCGGTCGGCTGGGGCACCAACCTCACCAATGATTTCATGGGCTGCGCGCCGGCCGGGGTCGACGGCGATCTGCGCGCGATCTCGCTGGTGTGCAAGGTCGTCGAGGCGGACGGGCGGCCGACGGTGAAGCTGTCCGACAATCCCAACAAGATCCTCGGCCCCGCCGACGAGGTCGAGCGCTACCGGCGCGTGTTCGGCGCCGCCGGCATGGCGCCGCTGCCGGTGCTGGTCTAGGCGCGAAGCGGCCGCCCGCCGGAAAGCGCCTCCGCGGCGAAATCAACGACTGCGATCCGTTCGACCAAAGCGCGGGTTTGCCTCGCGCGGCGCCCGGCACTAAGGTGCCGGCCAATTGATGAGGCGGAAACAACGAAACTTCGCCGAGCCTCGGGGGGAGCGAATGTTTCAGCAATTGCTGACGCCGGTGTCGGGAAGCCTCGGCCTCTCCTTCATCGTCGCGACCCTGCCGATCCTGACCGTTCTGCTGCTGCTGGGCGTGCTGCGCCGGCCGGCCTGGCAGGCCTCGCTCGCCGGCCTGATCGTCGGCTTCCTCATCGCGATTCTGGTCTGGGACCTGCCGGCCGGCCTCGCCGCCGGCGCCGTGCTGAACGGCGCGGTGTTCGCGCTGTGGCCGGTCATGTGGATCGTCGTCAACGCGCTGCTGCTCTACAACATCGCGGTCAAGTCCGGCCGGTTCGAGGCGTTCCGGCAATGGCTGATCGCCCATCTGCCCAACGACCGGCGGGTGATCCTCGTCGTCATCGGCTTCTGCTTCGGCGCCCTGCTCGAGGGCGTCGCCGGCTTCGGCACGCCGGTCGCGATCACGAGCTCGCTGCTGATCCTGGTCGGCTTCGCGCCGATCGAGGCGCTCGTGTTCGTGCTGATCTTCAACACCGCGCCGGTCGCGTTCGGCGCGCTGGGCGCGCCGGTGACCGTGCTCGGCGCGGTCACCGGCCTGCCGGCCGCGGCGCTCGGGGCGATGATCGGCCGGCAATTGCCGGTCATGGCGCTGATCCTGCCGTTCTACGTGATGTTCGTCTACGGCGGCTGGCGCTCGATCCGGGACATCTGGCCGCTGCTGCTGGTCGCCGGCGCGAGCTTCGCGGCGAGCCAGTTCGTCGCCTCCAACTATATCGACTACACGCTCACCGACGTGCTCGCCTCGCTGGGGTCGCTGATCGTCACCCTGCTGTTCCTTCAGGTCTGGACGCTGCCGCACAACAGGGAATTCGAGATCGCCAATCTGAAGCCCGCCGGCGGCGAAGCCGTCGGCGGCGTGCCGCCATGGCAGGGCTGGCTGCCCTGGCTCATCGTCTCGGCGATCGTCATCGCCTGGACCTCCTACAAGGTCTTCCTGATCGGACAGATCGGCTTTCCCTGGCCCGGCCTCGACAAGGCGATTTCGATCACGCTCTACAACAACAAGCCCTATGCGGCGGTCTGGTTGTTCCAGCCGCTGGCGACCGGCACCGCGATCCTCATCGCCGCGATCGTCACCGCGGCGGTGACGATGACCAGCCCCGCCGCGTTTGTCGGCTGCGTCGTGCAGACGGTGCGGCAGATCTGGCTCGCGGTGGTCACCGTCTGCCTGATCGTCGCGCTCGCCTATCTCATGAACTATTCCGGCCTCGCCTATACGCTGGGCGAGGGCGCCGCCTCGGTCGGCGCCCTGTTCGTGCTGCTCTCGCCGTTCCTCGGCTGGATCGCGGTGTTCCTGTCGGGCAGCGACACCTCGGGCAACGCCCTGTTCGGCAACCTTCAGGTCGTCGCCTCCCGGCAGCTCGGCCTCAATCCCGTGCTGTTCGCGGCGACCAATTCGTCGGGCGGCGTGATGGGCAAGATGATCTCGCCGCAGAACATCGCGACCGGCGTCTCAGTGACCGATCTCAAGGGGCGCGAGGGCGAGGTGTTCGCGCGCACCTTCCCGCACAGCGTCATCCTGACGATCCTGCTGGGCCTGCTCGTCGCCTTGCAGCAATATGGGATTCCCTGGATCATCCCGGTCGTCGCCGGACCGTGAGGGCGCGTCGCCGCGCTCCTTCGGCGGATGGAGGAGGCTCGCCATGTCGCAGATCGCGTTCCCGGCCGTCGACGCCGGCATTCTCGCGCGGCGTGAGGCGATCGTCGCGGGGCTCGCCGCGATCCTGCCGGCCGAATGCGTGATCGGCGACGCCAACGAGCGGCGCGCCTTCGAGACCGACGCGCTGACCGCCTACCGCCGGCTGCCGCTCGCCGTGGTCCTGCCGCGCACCACGGACGAGGTCGCGCGCGTGCTGAAATATTGCCGCGACGCCGGCGTCTTTGTCGTGCCGCGCGGGGCCGGCACCTCGCTTTCAGGCGGCGCGATCCCGCAGGAAGACGCGATCGTCCTCGGCCTCTCCAAGATGAGCGGAATTCTCGAGATCAATCTCGCCGACCGCTATGCGCGCGTCCAGGCGGGCGTCACCAATCTGGCGATTTCGGAGGCGGTCGCCGCCGACGGCTTCTTCTACGCGCCCGATCCGTCCTCACAGCTCGCCTGCACGATCGGCGGCAATATCGGGATGAATTCGGGCGGCGCCCATTGCCTCAAATATGGCGTGACGACCAACAATGTCCTCGGCGTGACGCTCGTCACGCTCGACGGCGAGATCGTCGAGCTCGGCGGCGCCCATCTGGATTCCGGCGGCCTCGACCTGCTGGGCCTGACCGTCGGTTCGGAAGGCCAGCTCGGCGTCGTCACCGAGGCGACCGTCCGCCTGCTGCGCGCCGCCGAAGGCGCCCGCCCCGTCCTGTTCGGCTTCGATTCGGCCGACGAGGCCGGGCAATGCGTCGCCGCGATTGTCGGCGCCGGCCTCGTGCCGGTCGCGATGGAATATATGGACAAGCTGGCGATCGAGATCGTCGAGGGCTTCGCCCACGCCGGCTATCCGCTCGACGTCGAGGCGATGCTGATCGTCGAGGTCGAGGGGAGCGAAGCCGAGATGACGGCCGAACTCGCCCGCATCGCGGCGATCGCCAAGGCGCACGGCGTGCGGGTGATGCGCGAATCGATGTCGGCGATGGAGAGCGCGCAGATCTGGAAGGGGCGCAAATCGGCCTTCGGCGCGACCGGCCGCGTCGCCGACTACATCTGCATGGACGGCACGGTGCCGACCGGGCGGCTGCCCGAGGCGCTGCAGCGCGTCGGCGAAATCTGCGCCGGCCATGGCTTGCGCGTCGCCAACGTCTTTCACGCCGGCGACGGCAACATGCATCCGCTGGTGCTCTATAATTGCAACGATCCGGTCCAGCAGGCCAAGGCCGAGGACGCCGGCAACGAGCTGCTGAAACTCTGCGTCGAACTGGGCGGCTGCCTGACCGGCGAGCACGGCGTCGGCATCGAGAAGCGCGACCTGATGCGCTTCCAGTTCAGCCCGGAGGATCTGGAGCAGCAGATGCGCGTGCGCGCGGTGTTCGATCCGGATTGGCGGATGAACCCGGCCAAGGTGTTTCCGCTCGACCGCCGAATCTGAGGCGTCATGCAAACCAACTTTTCGCCCGAGTTGCTCGCCGAACCGCACATGCGCGCCTCCGAGAAGA
>JBEKEI010000219.1:0-6246 GCA_050013915.1 Roseiarcus sp. | reverse complement strand
CGGTTGAGGACGTACCAGACGACGAAGGCGAGCGCGATCAGCAGGAAGCTGCCGAAGATGATGCGCGCGCCGAGGATGTTGACGGGATCGCCCATCAATTGGAGGAACGGCGCGCTGTCCTCCAGATCCTGGGAGCGGATGGTCTCGCTGCGCGAATAGAAGGTGTTGAGGGCCCCGATGATGCTCAGCGTGCCCAAGGTGACGATGAACGGCGGCATTTTCAGCCGGGTGACCAGCGAACCGTTGAGAAAGCCGAAAGCGACGCCACACAGCAATCCGAGCGGAAACGCCACGATGATCGGCACGCCGTCGATGACCGCCAGGCGTCCCATCACGACCGAGGAAATCACCATGATCACGCCGACCGACAGATCGATGCCGGCGGTCAGGATCACCAGCGTCTGCGCGATGCCGAGCGTGCCGATGATGGTGACCTGGGTCAGTACGGTCGACAGGTTGCTCGCGGTGACGAAGCGCGCGTAATTGACGGTCACGCCGAGCAGCAGACCGAGCACCAGCACGACGAACGGGACGACGGTCGGATAGAGATGGAGGAAGCGCTGCGCGCGCTTGAGCAGCGAGAGGGTCTCTTCCTCGAAGGAAGCCTGCGTGACGGCGGCCGCGGCGAGCACGCGTTCGAATTCCTGCGGCGCCGGACGCTGCGAGGCTTCGCTCATCGCCTCCCCCCTCTGTTTTCGCTGGCTGGCGCCAGCATGAAGCCGGCGCTCGAAGACGAGACTCCCGAGCGCCGACCATTCACTTCATTAAGCGATCAATCGCAGGGGAAATCAACCCCAGCAGAGCTTGGCGCCTTCGGCGGTGTCGATCGACGGAACGCCCGGGACCGGATGATCCGTCACGAGCTTCTCGCCGGTGTCGATGCTGACCGGCTTCTTGCCGGTCTTGATGTAGTCGACGACCGCCTGTACGCCGTCGGCGGCCATCAGGAGCGGATATTGCTGGGCGGTCGCGCCGATGACGCCCGCCTTGACGCTCTTGATGCCGGGGCAGCCGCCGTCGACCGCGACCACGAGCAGACCCTTCTCCTTGCCCGCCGCCTTGAGCGCGGCATAGCCGCCATCGGCGGCCGGCTCGTTGATCGCATAGACGACGTTGATGTCGGGCGCCTTCTGCAGGATGTTCTCCATCGCCTTGCGGCCGCCCTCGTCCGAACCCGCGGTCACGTCGGATCCGACGATCTGCGGGCTGTCGTTCTGTGCGAAATGCTTGGGATCCTTGACCGGGATGCCGAAGCCGGTGAGGAAGCCGTTGTGGCGCAGGTAATCGACGGTCGGCTGGTTGGCGGCGAGATCGAGCGTGGCGATCTTGGCCGAACTGGCCTTGTCGCCGAGCGTCGCCTTCGCCCATTGGCCGATCAGTTCGCCCGCCTTGAAATTGTCGGTGGCGAAATTGGCGTCCGCGGCGGTGATCGGATCGAGCGGCGTGTCGAGCGTGATCACGATGATACCGGCCTTGCGCGCCTTCTCGACCGTCGGCACGATCGCGGTGGAATCGCTCGGCACCAGCAGGATGCCCTTCGCGCCGGCGGCCATCAGCGCCTCGATGGCGGCGACCTGGCCGTCATTGTCGCCGTCGGCCTTGCCGGCGTACGCCTGCAGGGTGACGCCGAGTTCCTTGGCCTTGGCCTGGGCGCCTTCCTTCATCTTGACGAAGAACGGATTCGTGTTCGTCTTGGTGATGAGGCCGACGATCGTGTCGGCGGCGAACGACGGGGCGCTCGACAGAGCCATTGAAATCGCGGTGACCGCGACGGTGGATAAAATGGTGAGTTTCCTGGACACTGGCTTCCTCCCGATGAATATGCGCATTTGCTGCGATGGCCGCGCTTTGCGCAGAACCTGTCGCGATCGTCTCGGCCGGTCTTGGTCAAATCGGCAGGCGCCGTCGCGACGCCATAAGCGCAAAGTCCGCGCGTGATGTCAATCGATAAATCAATCGGCCTGAATTATCGTTGACATTCCGGCAGTCGCGGCGGCATGGTCTGGGTGTCGGGCGCTCCGACCGCGCCGCGCCGAGCAGAGCGCCGCCGCCCAAAGGGCGCGACCATTGAGAACGGCTATCACAAGGGCGCCGCGATGACAGGGGAGGAGGCCAGGCTCGAGCCGTCCGGCGGCGCGCCGGCGGTCGCCAGCGGGGCCGACCAGGCCGGCGTACGGCTCTACAACGAACGGCTGATCCTTTCGCTCGTTCGGCGCTACCAGCAACTATCCAAGATCGAGGTCGCCCGGCTCACCGGGCTTTCCGTGCAGACCGCCTCGGCGATCATGAACCGACTGCAGCTCGACGGTTTGCTGCATCGTGAGGCGCCCCAGCGCGGCCGGGTCGGCCAGCCGACGGTGCCGCTGTCGCTGGACGCCGAGGGTGCGTTTTCGTTCGGCCTCAAGATCGGGCGGCGGAGTTGCGAACTCGTGCTCGTCGATTTCAAGGGCGGGATCCGCAACCGCGCGCAAACGACCTTCGCCTATCCGACGCCGCGAACGATTCTCGATTTCGTCGGCGCGACGCTGCCGGAGTTCACGCGGGCGCTGTCGCCCAGGCAGTTGCGCCGAGTGGCGGGCCTCGGCGTCGCCGCGCCGTTCCAGCTGTGGAACTGGAGCGCGGAAATCGGCGCGCCGGCAGGGGCCATGGACGGCTGGCGCACGATCGACATCGAGCGCGAGATCGGCGGCCTCTGCGCGTTCCCGGTCACCCTGTGCAACGATGCGACATCGGCCTGCGCCGCGGAATTCTTCTTCGGCGAGGCCTGGCGCCATCGCGATTTTCTGTACTTCTTCCTGGGTTCGTTCGTCGGCGGCGGCCTCGTCATCGGGGGCGTCCTGTTTCCCGGCCCGACCGGCAACGCCGGCGCGCTCGGCTCGATGCCGGTGACGCCGCTCGGCCATTCCGGCGAGGCGCCCGCGCAGCTGATCGCCTGCGCCTCGATCTATCAGCTTGAGCGGCGGATCGAGGCGGCCGGCCTCGACCCGTCCTCGATCTGGCGGACGCCGACCGCATGGGACGACTTCGGCGTCCATCTCGACGCCTGGATCGAGGAGGCCTCGCATGCGCTCGCCTACGCCTGCGTCGCGGCGATTTCGGTCATCGACGTCGCGGCGATCGTCATCGACGGCGCAATGCCGATCAGGGTGCGCAACCGGCTGACCGCGCGCGTCGCCGAGCGCGTCGACGGCCTCGACCGGCGCGGCCTCTCCGACGTGACGATCGCGCCTGGCGTCGTCGGCGCCGATGCGCGCGCGCTGGGCGGCGCGGCGTTGCCGCTGATCGCCGGTTTTGCGCGCGACCGGGAAGTGTTGTTTAAGGACGCTCCTGGGCTCAACCCGGGCCAGCCGCTCCGGTGGCCGCAGCCCTGACGCAGCTCGAGAGGCGCGCATGACCTCGCAGATCATCAAAGTCGAGCCGTTCGACCTCGTCGTCTTCGGCGGCACCGGCGATCTCGCCTATCGCAAATTGTTCCCGGCGCTGTTCCATCGCGACAAGGACGATCAGTTCAGGGAGCCGACCCGGATCGTCGGCGTCTCCCGGCGCCACTACGAGCGCGACGCGTTTCGCGCGGCGGTCAAGGATGCGCTGCTGAAGTTCGGCGGCGTCGACGACGCCTCGACGCCGACCGTCGCCCGCTTCCTCAACCGGATGAACTATGTCGCGGTCGACGTCACCGGCGAGGACGGCTGGGACGGACTGGCGGCGCTGCTGGGCGCCGACGAGCGCGTGCGCGCCTATTACATGGCGACGAGTCCGGACCTGTTCGGGCCGATCGCCAAGCAATTGGGCGCCCGCGGCCTGGTGACCCAGCGCTCGCGCATCATCGTGGAAAAGCCGATCGGCAAGGACGGGGCGAGCGCGGCGGCTATCAATGACGAGATCGGATCGGTGTTCCCGGAAAGCCGCATCTTCCGCATCGACCACTATCTGGGGAAGGAGACCGTGCAGAACCTGATGGCGCTGCGCTTCGCCAACGCCCTGTTCGAGCCGCTGTGGAACAACGCCCATATCGACCACGTCCAGATCACCGTCGCCGAGACGCTCGGGGTCGAGGGCCGCGGCGCCTATTACGACGGCTCGGGCGCGATCCGCGACATGGTGCAGAACCACATGCTGCAATTGCTCTGTCTGGTCGCGATGGAGCCGCCCGCCTCGCTCGAGGCCGATGCGTTGCGCGACGAGAAGCTGAAGGTGCTGAAATCGCTGTCGCGCATCGACGGCTCGAACGTCTCCGCGCTGACGGTGCGCGGCCAGTATCGCGGCGGATTCGCCGATGGCGCGGCGGCGTCCTCCTATCTCCAGGACATCGGCAAGGAGGCGAGCGACACCGAGACGTTCGTCGCCCTCAAGATCGGAGTCGCCAACTGGCGCTGGGCCGGGGTGCCCTTCTACCTGCGCACGGGCAAGCGCCTGCCGCAGCGCTTTTCGGAAATCGAGATCGGCTTCCGCCGCGTGCCGCACGTCATATTCGATTCGAACATCGACGGCATTCCGGCCAATCGCCTGGTCATCCGCGTGCAGCCCAACGAGGGCATCAAGCTGTGGCTGATGATCAAGGAGCCCGGTCCCGGCGGGATGCGGCTGCAACACGTGCCGCTCGACATGAGTTTCGAGAAAGCGTTCTCGGGACCCTCGGCCGACGCCTATGAGCGCCTGTTGATGGACGTGGTGCGCGGCAACGCCGCGCTGTTCATGCGGCGCGACGAAGTCGAGGCGGCCTGGCGCTTCATCGATCCGATCCGCGACGCCTGGGCGCAGTCGCGCGAGCCGCCGCGGCCCTATACGGCGGGCACCTGGGGACCGGCGGCGGCGATCGCGCTGATCGAGCGCGACGGGCGCACCTGGAATGAGGAATACGAATGAGCGCCGCCGCGCCGCAGCGGCGCGACTTTCCCGACGGGGCCGCGCTGGCGACTGCCTTCGCGCAATGGACGGCCGACCTGCTGCAGCGGGCGGTCGACGCGCGCGGGGCGGCTCTGCTCGTCGTCTCCGGCGGCTCGACCCCGAGGCGGTTCTTCGCCGCGCTCGCGCGGCAGGAGGTCGACTGGGCGCGGGTGGCGATCACGCTCGCCGACGAGCGGCGGGTGGCGGACGACGACCGGCGGTCGAACGCGAAAATGGTGCGCGAGACGCTGTTGCGGGATCGCGCGGCAGCGGCGCGTTTCGCTCCGCTCGCCGACTCCCGGCTGGCGCCGGACGACGAACTCGCCGCGGCGGAAGCCCGGATGGCGGCGCTGGCGCTGCCCGCCGATCTGGTCGTGCTCGGCATGGGGGACGACGGGCACACGGCATCATGGTTTCCCGGCGCCGATCGTCTGGCTGCGGCGATCGACCCGGCGACGCCGGAACTGGTGCTGCCGATCACCGCGCCCGGCGCGCAGGAACCGCGCCTGACCCTGACGGCGCGGGTGATCCTCGGCGCCCGCGCCCTGGCGTTGCAGATCGAAGGCGCGGACAAGGCGGCGACGCTCGCCAGGGCCCTCGGGGCCGGTCCGGTGGAGGACATGCCGGTTCGCGCCGCCCTGCGCGGCGCGGCCGAAAGGCTGACGATTTTCTCGGCGTGAGGCCGGCGCGCGGCGGGGTCGGAGCGAACGAGACGCAAAAAAAAGCCCCGGAGTGGATCCGGGGCTTTGTTCTGCGCGACCCTGAAGGGTCGAATTTGGTTGCGGGGGCAGGATTTGAACCTGCGGCCTTCAGGTTATGAGCCTGACGAGCTACCGGGCTGCTCCACCCCGCGACAATCGCCGGATATTACTCCAGCGCAGGAAAAAACCGAAGCGGCCACGCAGCCGCTCCGTAAAGAGGTCGTTCTCCGCCCTTCGCAGGCCTGGCGGCGACCTACTCTCCCAGGTCTTGAGACATAGTACCATTGGCGCTAAGGCGTTTGACGGCCGAGTTCGGGATGGGATCGGGTCTAGTCACCTTGCAAAAGCCACCAGGCCGGCGAAGGGCGGAAACGAAGCAAAACCGGGCGGCTCGATCCTGACGGGATGAGCGTTGGTAAATGAGAGCAATCAAGCCGAACGAGCGATTAGTACCGGTAAGCTGCACGCATTGCTGCGCTTCCACACCCGGCCTATCAACGTGGTGGTCTTCCACGGCTCTTCAGGGAGAAATCGTCTTGAGGCTGGTTTCCCGCTTAGATGCCTTCAGCGGTTATCCATTCCGTATATAGCTACCCTGCACTGCGGCTGGCGCCACAACAGGTCCACCAGAGATACGTTCACCCCGGTCCTCTCGTAC
>JBEKEI010000218.1:0-6358 GCA_050013915.1 Roseiarcus sp. | reverse complement strand
TCCCCACAAGTTGTTTCCACGCTCACTTTTCGACTTCCATTATCGCCCTTTCCAATCGTCGATTTCTTCCGCTCAAAACCAGCACAATTCACTTCGGATTGACCGCCGGCGGTACCGTAGCTGATGTCAACCACCTGTAATGCTTGATAAATGTGTTCAATTACTCGCCTTCCACCCTCGCTGCGCGGTCGCGACGCGAGACTAGTGTCGCCCCCTACCCCAGCGGTTCGAACAACCCCGCCGCGCCGTCTCGATCTCCGCCTCGCGCGCCTGCAGCGCGGCGCGGTCCTTGGCGATCGACGCGATGCGCTCGCCGGGCATCGAGTCGTCGAGCGCCTGGCTGCAGCTCATCTCCGGCCCAGTCCGCCCCCCGACCAGAATGTCGATGTCGCTGTCTGGCCGCTGCTCGCCACGCGCCACGGAACCGAACAGGGGGCATGGGTGACGCCATGCGCCCGCAAGTCCGCCTCGCGCTCCCTGAGCCTCGCTATGATCGCTTCGCGTTTCATGCCGCCATTCCTACCACGGAAAGCCGCGCGGAATTGACGGCATGACCGGCTTTCATTCCGCCGCTAAGGTCTGCGCAGGCCAGGCCCCTGCCCGGCGCGATCGCGAAGCGCAGCGGGGCCGCCTGGATGTCGTTTGGGATGACCGCCGCCCGCCCGCTGGCGCCGCAGCCCGGCGCGACCTACCTGAGGCTCGGCCGCGCGATCTTCGCGCCGCGCCGCTGGCGCGCGCCGGAACCGGCCGAACAGGAGATTGCGCGACGCCGCCGCCGCCCACCCCGCATCGATCGGCCTGCGTCGCGCTCGCGCTGCTCGCGCTGTCGGGCGCCGCATCGGCGCGCGCGGAGCCTCACGACGCCGCGCCCGCGCCGGAGACGCTCGATGAGACCGTCTGCCGGCTGATCGAGGCGTCGGCGCAGGCGCGGCGCCTGCCGGTCGCCTTCCTGACCCGGCTGATCTGGCGCGAGAGCGGCTTTCACGCTGAAGCGGCGAGCCCGGCCGGCGCTTTGGGGATCGCGCAGTTCATGCCGGGGACGGCGAGCGAGCGCGGGCTGAAGGATCCGTTCGACCCCGAGCTGGCGATTCCCGAGGCCGCCGCGCTGCTCGCCGACCTGCTCGCCCGGTTCGGCAATCTCGGCCTCGCCGCCGCCGCCTACAACGCAGGTCTCGCCCGCGTCACGGCCTGGCGCGCCGGGGCGGGGGGGCTGCCCGAGGAGACCCGCGCCTATGTGCGGCTCGTCACCGGGCGCAGCGTCGAGGACTGGACCGCCGCCGCGGCGCCCGCGCTCGCCGACGCCGCCTTGTTTCCCGAACCCTCCTGCCTGAAGGAGACCGCGGCGTTGCGCGGTCCGGAACCAGCGGCGCCCGACTGGTCGGCGGAGGGGGCGGCGCCGGCGCCCTGGGGCGTCCAGCTCGCCGGCGGGTTCTCCAAGCCCGCCGCGCTCGCCGCCTACGAACGCGCCCGCGCGCGCTTCGCCGCCGCGCTCGGCGACGTCGAACCGATGGTGCTCGGCGCCCGGCTGCGCAGCCGCGGTTTCGGCCGGTTCTGGACGGTGCGCGCGCCAGCGGCGTCGCGCGCCGACGCCGAGGCGCTGTGCGCGCGGATCCTCCGCGGCGGCGGCGCCTGCGTCGCGCTACGCAGCTGATGCGGCGGCGGGACGCGGCCGGTGGCGGCTTCATCTGGCTTCGAGACAGAGCACGTGCGGCCGGCAGGACGCGACGCTCAGCCCCTCAGTTCAGCCGGTCCTTCAGCCCCGCTATGTCGCGCGCGACCAGTTCGGCGCCCTGGGCTCCGCGGGTCTGCTCGCGCAGCACGAGTTCGGCCGCGCCGACCGCGCAGTCGGCGGCGGCGGCGCGGACGTCGGCGGCGGCCTGGGCCTCGGCCATTGCGATCTTGGCCTCGGCCTGGCGGGTGCGCCGGACGACGAAGTCGGCCATCCGTTCGGCGGTCTCGCGCGCGAGCTGCGCGGCCTGGGCGCGCGCGTCGGCGATGATCGCGGCGGCGCCCGCCTCGGCGTCGCGCGACTTCCTCTCGAAGCTCGCCAGCAGCGCCGTCGCCTCGGCGCGCAATCTGGCGGCCTGGGCGAGTTCGTCGGCGATCGCCTTGCCGCGGGCGTCGAGCGACTTCAGGATCATCCGGTGGACGCCGAGATAGCCGAGCAGGCACAGGAAGACGAGAAAGCCCAGGGTGACGTAAAATTCGGCGTCGAATTCCATCGATCCGGCTCCCGGGTCAGCGCGATTTGACGGCGGCGACCGCCGCCGCGATCGCCGCGGAATCGGCCGGGCGGCCGAGAACCCGCTCGAAAATGGCGCCGGCGGCGTCGACGGCGATGCTCTCGACGTTGGTCATCGCCCGCGTCCGCGTCGCCGCGATCTGCGCCTCGGCGGCGGCGAGCCTGGCGGCGAGTTCGGCCTCGAGCGCCTTGCGTTTGGCCTCGGCCTCGGCGGCGAGCCGGTCGCGCGCCTCCTGCGCCACGCCCTGCGCCCGAAGGCGCGCGTCGGCGAGCGTCTTCTCATGGGCGGCGGCCGCCGCGTCGGCCTGCTGCTGCATCGCGGCGGCGTCGTCGAGATCCCTGGCGATGCGCGCCTTGCGCTGCTCGATGATCGCGCCGATCTTCGGCAGCGCGACCTTCGACATCACATAGTAGAGCGCGCCGAACGTGATCGCCAGCCAGAGCAGCTGGGACGGAAAGGTCGAGGTCTCGAACGGCGGAAAGGCGGCGTGGCCGCCGGCCTCGTGGCCGACTTCGCTCTGCGTCGGCTTGGCAGGATCGCTCATGTCGCTTCAACACCCCGGTTTCTTCGACACCCCGGCCAGGCGGCAGGCGCGCGCGGCGCTGCCCGCTCCAGCGGTCCGACGCTCGCGCGTCAGACGGCGAACAGCAGCAGGAACGAGATCAGCAGCGCGAAAATGCCGAGCGCCTCGGTCACCGCAAAGCCGAAGATCAGCCGGCCGAACTGGCCTTCCACCGCGGACGGATTGCGCAGCGCGCCATTGAGGAACTGGCCGAACAGCGTGCCCACGCCGATGGCCGCGGCGCCGGTGCCGATCGCGGCGAGGCCGGCGCCGATGTATTTGGCTGCTACGGGATCCATAAAGAAACTCCTCTGGTCGGTTCTGGCGTGGTGGAAACGGGCCGGTCAGTGACCGGGATGAAGCGCCTCGCCGAGGTACATGCAGGTCAGCATGGCGAAGACATAGGCCTGGAGGAACGCGACCAGCAGTTCGAGCGCGTCGAGGCCGATCGTCATCGCGAACGGCAGCACGGCGACCGTCTTGGTCAGCGCGCCCGCCCCCAGCAGCATCACGACGAAGCCGCCGAACACGTTCAGCGTGATATGGCCGGCGAGCATGTTGGCGAACAGCCGCACGGAATGGCTGATCGGGCGCGACACGAACGAGATGATCTCGATCATGACCACGAGCGGAAGAATGTACCACGGCACGCCCGAGGGCACGAAAATCTTGAAGAAGCCCAGGCCGTTCTCCTTGATGCCGAAGAAGATGACGGTGAGGAACACCAGCAGGGCGAGCGAGACGGTGACGACGATGTGGCTGGTCACGGTGAAGGAATGCGGCACCAGCCCGACGAGGTTGCAGATCAGGATGAACATGAACAGGCAGAACACGAACGGGAAGAACTTCATCCCGTGCTCGCCCGCCGCCGAGCGCACCATGCCGGCGACGAATTCATAGGCCATTTCCGCCAGCGCCTGCATGCGGCCGGGAACCCCGACGCCGCCATTGGCGCCGACCAGCATCAAGCCGATCACGATTCCCACGGCCAGCGCCATGTACAGCGACGAATTGGTGAAGGAGAAATCATGTCCGGCGATCTCGATCGACACCAGTTTCGAGATTGAGAATTGCTCGATCGGATTGATCGCCGGTCCGGCTGGTGTGGCCACGTGTCCTAGTCCTCGTCCTCGTCCGCCGCGGGCGGCGGCTCGCGATCCGCCCCTGCGGAAGCGCTCCGGCCTACCCGCGGCGGCGCAGCCTGTCCATCCCCAGTCGGCTCGCGGCGCGGCATCGGCGATGTCACGCGTATCACGTTCCATACGCCGGCGGCGACGCCGAGCATGAAAAAAACGATGGTGAAAGCCGGCTTCGTCCCCAACCAGCGATCGAGCTGCCAGCCGATCAGGCCGCCAACGACGATCGCCGCCGCAAATTCGCTCGCGGCGCGCAATCCGAGCCCCATCGCGACGCCAAACCCGCGCGGGGAACCGCCCCCATCCCCCGCATCGCGCCGCGACGGCGACTCTCTGCGTCGCTTGTCGAGCGCGCCGGACAGACTCGCCAGCCGCGCCCGCAAGCGCCTTTCTTCCTCCTCGTCGTCGTCGCCCTGCGCCAATCGACCCCTTGCGCGCCTCTCGATGATGCGGACCGATGGATGAACGCCAACCCCCGCCACAGACCCGAAGCGGGAAACGGCCTCCAAAAAAAGCCGTCTGACGAAACCGAAGCGAAGTCAACCTGCCCCGGCCCGCGCGCAACATATTGACGGGGCCGCGGCCTGTCAAGAAATCCTGGGAATCGACTAATCCACTGATTCAAATGAAATAAACCAGCCTGCCGCGCGCCCCCGGACGGCGCGTCGGGCGCCGCCGCTTGACCCTCGGCCGGGCCTCGGGCAAGTCACCGGCGCTCGAACCGAGGCGGCGCGCCATGACCAATCCATCGCTTTCCGCCGGTTCGGGCCAGCGCCGCCGGCTCGAGCGCCGCCTGGCCGCGATCCGCCGGCAGCCGCGCCTGTTGATATGCGCCGTCGCGATGGTCGTCGCCTTTCTGGCGCTGCCGGACGACCTGCGTCTGGCGACCCGCGCCCTCATCGCCTGGAACCTCGCCGCGCTGCTGTTCATCGTCCTGATCGGCTGGATGCTGGCGCGCTCGACCGAGCAGGCGATCCAGGCGCGCGCGGCGCAGGAGGACGAGAACCCATGGGCGTTGCAGGCGGTCGGCACGCTCGCCGCCGGCGCCGCGCTGGCGGCGATCATGTGGGAACTCGCCGCGGTCAAGGACTTGACCGGCTGGACCAAGGGCGCCCATATCGGGCTCGCCGGGGCGACGATCCTCACCGCGTGGACGTTCATCCACCTGCTCTACGCCCTGCACTATGCCCATGAATATTACGGCGACAGGCGCGATGCGGCGGGCGAGGCGGTCGAGGACCGCAAGGGGCTGCGCTTCCCGGGCGAGCGGAACCCAACCTACGAAGATTTTCTGTACTTCTCGTTCGTCATCGGCTGCGCCTGCCAGACCGCCGATGTCGAGACCGTGTCGCCGGCGATGCGCCGCACGGCGCTGCTCCATGGAATCGTCGCGTTCTTCTTCAACACGATCATCCTCGCCCTGACCATCAACATCGGCGCCGGCCTCGTCTGACGACGGGCCTCGCCCTTCACGGGTAGCCTCCATGCCTGACGAAAAAGCCTCCGGTCTCGTCCGCGCCGGCCTGCCGCGCGGCCTCGTCGACCGCGCGGGCGCCGACATCGCCGCCGCCGAGGCGATGACGGCGCGGATCCGCGCGGTCTACGAACTCTATGGCTTCGAGGCCGTGGAGACGCCGTTCCTCGAATATACCGAGGCGCTCGGCAAGTTCCTGCCCGATCTCGACCGGCCCAACGAGGGCGTGTTCTCGTTCCGCGACGACGACGAGCAATGGCTGTCGCTGCGCTACGACCTCACCGCGCCGCTCGCCCGCTACGTCGCCGAGCATTTCGAGCGGCTGCCCAAGCCCTATCGCTCCTATCGCGCGGGCTGGGTGTTCCGCAACGAGAAGCCGGGCCCGGGGCGGTTCCGCCAGTTCATGCAGTTCGACGCGGACACGGTGGGCGCGGCCAGCGTCGCGGCGGATGCGGAAATCTGCATGATGGCGGCTGATTGCATGGAGGCGCTGGGGATCAAGCGCGGCGACTATGTGATCAAGGTGAACAGTCGGAAGGTCCTCGATGGGGTGATGGAGGCGATCGGTCTGGGCGGGCCCGAGAATGCCCGGCGACGCCTCATAGTGCTCAGGGCGATCGATAAATTCGACCGTCTCCGGAGAGACGGAGTTGTTGCCTTGCTTTCGAGTGGTCGAACTGACGAGAGCGGCGACTTCACTAAGGGCGCGGACCTTCAACAGAAGCAGATCGACGTGATATTGTCGGTCGTTATCGGGGGGACCGAAGTTTGGACTCCGACTGACGGATATCCTCCGAAAACGACTGACGAACATTTTAGAAACGACGGCAAGGAATATTACCGAAATTCTTCTCAGCTGGTGGCTTGGGAGGCCGACCTAAAGCACTCCGCCATTGGTATGGAGGGCACCGTGGAGTTGCGCCAGCTCGCAGAACTTTGCGAA
>JBEKEI010000217.1:0-6502 GCA_050013915.1 Roseiarcus sp. | reverse complement strand
CGCGCTCATGACGTCGTAGACGCGCACGTTGGTGCCGCCCGAGGCCATCCCGATCAGCGAGGCGGTGATCGGCTGGCCGCGCCCCGAGGTGAACACGACGCCGAACAGATATTCGTTCCAGATGCCGGTGAACTGCCAGATCACGGTGACGATGAGGATCGGCGGCGACAGCGGCAGGACGATCCTGCGGAAGATGCGCCAGAAGCCGGCGCCGTCGATCCGCGCCGCCTTGATGAGGTCGTCGGGAATGTTGACATAGTAGTTGCGGCAGAACAGCGTCGTGAACGAAATGCCCTGCACGCAATGGATGAGGATCAGCCCGGCGATCGTGTTGCTGAGGCCGAGCCGGCCGAGCACGAACGCCCAGGGCATCAGCGAGACCTGGCCGGGCATGAACACGCCGAACATCATGCCGGTGAAGATGACTTCCGAGCCGCGGAAGCGCCATTTCGACAGGATGTAGCCGTTGACGAGGCCGAGCAGCGTCGAGACGATCGTCGCCGGAATCGCCATTTCCAGAGAGTTGTAGAAATTGTGCTGGATCCCTGCGCAGGTGCCGCCGACGCAATAGCGGCTCCACACCGTGCTCCAGGCCTGGAGGGAAAAGCTGTGGGGAAATCCGATGAGGCCGTTCTGGATGATTTCGGGCAATTCGCGAAACGAATTGGCGATGATGACGAACAGCGGCAGAATGTAGATGAACGCGAAGAAGGTCAGGAAGGCGTAGACGCCGAAGCGCGCCGCAAAATGCCGGCGCGCCGCGCGCGCGGCGGCGGGATCGTCGAACGAGGCGCCGATCGCCGCGTCAGCCATGGCCGGACTCCGCGCGCTTGCGCCAGACGAGCCAGAGCGCATAGGGGACGAGGACGAAGGCGAGCGCGCCGAGCATCAGCATCGCCGCCGTCGCGCCTTCCGCGATCTGGCCGCGCTGGAACATCAGGTCGTAGACATAGGTCGCCGGAAAGGTCGTGGAGACGCCGGGGCCGCCGTTGTTGGTCAGCGCGGCGACCAGATCGAAGGTCTTGATCGCGAACTGCAGCAGCACCACCGTCACCGCGACCGCGATCGGGGCGATCGTCGGGATGATCACCCGGCGATAGATGCGGAACATGCCGGCGCCGTCGATCTGCGCCGCCTTGACGAGGTCGGGATCGACCGAGCGCAGGCCGGCCAGGAACAGCGCCATCGCAAAGCCGGAGGATTGCCAGATGCCGGTGGCGATGACCGCGTAGATCGCCAGATTGCGATCGGTGGTCAGGCGAAAGGTGAAATCGGTCCAGCCGAGGCTGCGCACGAAGAATTCGATGCCGGCGTTCGGGCTGTAGAGCCAGGCCCAGACCGTGCCGGTGACCGCGAACGAGACGGCGAGCGGGTAGAGGAAGATCGTGCGCCAGATCGCCTCGCCGCGCACCCGCTGGTCGATCGCGATCGCCAGGCCGAGCCCGATCAGGATCGCGAAGGTCACATAGAGCACGCTGAACAGGAACAGGTTGCTGTAGGCGATCCGCCAGCGCGGATTGGCCCAGATCGACACGTAATGTTCGAAGCCGACCAGATGATAGGTCGGCAGCAGCGTGCTGTCGGACAGCGAGATGTAGAACGTCCACAGCGTGAACACGAAGACATAGACGAAGCTGGCGATCAGCGACGGCGCCAGCACGAGGACCGGCGTCGCCCGCTGCAGCCGCTCGCGCAGGCCCGGCCCCGCGGCCTCCGCCCGCGCCGGTCTCGCCAATGTCGTCGTCGCCTGGGTCATGCCGCGCGCCGCGCCCGTTGCGTGGAAACAGGGGCGCCCGCGGCGCGCGCCGCGGACGCCGGGATCGCCGGATCAGGACTTCTGCGCGTCCACCGCATCCGCCATCGCATTGGCGGCGTCCTTGGGCGTCATCGACGGCGTGTTCACGAACGAGGTGATCACATCCATCATGGCGCCGCGGTATTTCTGCAGCACCGTCATGTTGTGCGCCATCGAGCGCACCAGCGTGCCGTCGGCGATCGAGGCCGTCAGGTCCTTCTTGGAGAGCTGCTGGCAGGGCGTGAAGCCCTTGGACATGTCGACGTCGAGCCGCGCGGGAATCGAGCCCTTGGCCTGGTTGAACACCGTCTGGAACTCCGGCGACAGGATGAGATGGGCGAGCAGCTTCTGGCCGGCGATATAGTCGGGGTCCTTCTGCTTGAAGAACACCACCGAGTCGGAATTGAGGATGAAGCCGGGCTTGCCCCAGTCGGTCGGCGCCTGCTGGCACACGTAATCGGCGCCTTGCTTGAGCCCCGCCGCGCCGAGCATGCCGATCTCCCAGTCGCCCATGATCATGAACGCCGCCTCGCCCTTGGCGAGCATCGCATTGGTGGTGTCGAAGTCGCGCCCGGCGATCGCCGGATCCATGTATTTCGACACCATCAGCCGGTATTGCTCGAACGCCTTGACCATCTCGGGGCTGCGCAGCGCCTTGCTGTCGCCTTCGACGAAGGCCTTGCGGAAGAGATCGATGTTCTGGCCGTAGACGACCACTTCGAAGCTGGTCGCGTCGGTCCAGTCGGCGCTGAAATGGGCGAGGCAGATCACCTTTGCGGCGACCGCCTTGTCGCAATCGGCGTTGAACTCGGCCCAGGTCTTGGGCAAGTCCTTGATGCCCGCCTTGGCCATGCCCTTGGTCGAGCCCCAGATCCAGTTGATCCGGTGGATGTTCATGGGCGCCGCGACCCAGACCCCGGTCGGCTTCATCACCGGCAGCAGTTCGGGCGCGACGACCTTCTCCCAGCCCTCTTCCTTGGCCTGGGCGTCGAGGTCGGCGGTCATGCCGGTCGCGTTCCATTCGGCGATTTCGGGGCCCTTGAGCTGGACGGCGGGCGGCGCGTTGCCGGCGATCACGTCGGCGCGCAGCTTGGCCAGCGTGTTGGCGGTATGGCCCGCGATCGAGGTCTGTTCCCACTTGCCGCCGGCGGCGGTGAACATCTCGCCGAGCTTGGCGATCGCCGCGGCGTCCGACCCGCTGTCCCATTGATGCAGCAGGTTGGTCTTGGGTTCGGCCAGCGCCGCGCCGGCTGCAAGGCCGAGGCCGGCCAGACCTGCGATCGCGGCGATCGTCGTCCTGGACTTCATGGGTTCCTCCCGGGTTGTCTCCGCCGCCCGATTCGTCGCGCTGGCGCCGAATTGATAGCACAGGCCGGGCCCGGGCGCGCAACGGCTTTTCGCGCCGCCGGCGGCGCGCGTTAACGACATCGCCGGCATTCGAGCCCGGCCGAGGGGAGCGCGTTAGCAGTTGCGTGCTCTTATGCTGGCTGGAGACTGGCGAGGAGGACCCGATGTCATTCGGAAAACGCGGTCCGCACGAAGCGGACGAGGAGATCGGCCGGCCGCCGGCCGGCTTCGCCGAACTCGGACGCAAGCCGTCGGGCGAGGATGCCGAGGCCAGCCAGATCGGGCCGGCTTCGGTCGACGTCGAGCGGATGCTGGTCGCCGCCCTGACCGGCGCCCACGGCCAACAGCATCTCGAGACCATGCTCGCCGCCGGCGCGGCGCTGGCGGGCGAATATGCGCTGCGCGCCTCGGCGCAGCCCGGCTTCCTCGACCAGCCGCTGCCGTGGATTTTCGGCAATCCCGCCGACCCGATCCTCTACGCCGACGAGCGCCGGGGGCGGGTGACGGTCTGGGGCATCGTCAGCGCCATTGCGCTTTGCGCGCGCCATCGGTCGGCCGACCTGCCGTCGATCGAGGCGATCGTCAGCCGCAACGACGCCCGGATCGGCCAGGCGCCCTATCCCCCGCTGTCGGTCGCCAAGGCGCACCTGCCGCGTCACCACGCGCCGAACCTGCCGATCAAATTGCGCGGCCGGATCGACCAGATCGCCTTCGAGCACGACCTCAGCCCGCGCCAGACCGCGCTGGCGATCGGCATGGGGACCGCGATCATCCTGAAGGGCGCCGACCGGACCGGCTTCGACGCTTTCGTCGGCGCGACGTTGATCGGCGAAGTGATGATCGGCGTGTCCAGGATGAAGCCGCTCGAGCGGCCGCTGTAGCGGCGGGCGCGGGCGCGTCGAGGAGATCGGCGCGGCCTGCGAAATCCCCCCGTAGATCCTGGGGATCCCGGTCCGGACCGTAAGGGCGTCCCATGCGGCCGCGACGGATCTCCCGTCAAGCATTCGCCCGGGAGTTCAGCCGATGTCACGTTCGTCCGTCTATCTGTCTGCGGTCCTGGCGGCGCTCGCTGCGTCCGGCTGTCTCTTCGCCGAGCCGGCCAAAGCCGTGAACCTGGGGGACACGCCCGAGAACGCCGGTCTCAGCCCGACCTGCCCGGAGGTCGCGTTTCTCGGGCCGATGGTGACCGCCGTGTGTCCCGACAAGGACAATCTGATGATCAAGAGCAAGATCGACGTGCGCGCCTGCGCCAACTACCAGGTCGTCCTGACCGCCAGCGGGCAAATCCGCTGCAAGGCGAGGCTGCGCAAATGAATCCGGGCGGCTGGAGGGGCGAAAGCCCGCTACGGTGACCTGCGCTCAAACCGCGTCGCTCTCGACCGCTCCATTGCGTCCGGGACGTTGACGCGCCTGCCAGGCCCGCCGCGAAGCCGCCACGCAACGCCGGTTGCGTTGCAAGCCGCGCAGGCCGAAGCCCACGATCGAAGGGGACGCGCGTCGCGGGCGCCGTCAACCCGAACCGCGGGCGTCATGAATTCGTCGCCAGTCGTTGAACCGACGTCAATCCGGGTCGGCTCTCGGGGAAGGGCTTGAACGACATTGCGACCAGGAAGGCGCAAATTCCCATGACCCAGGCGCCGATGTAGAGCCAACCGTAACTGGCGGAGGCGTCGTAGATCAGACCTCCCGCCAGCGGGCCGATCGCCATCCCCAGACTGCCGGCCATCGCGGTCCCTCCGATCACCGTCCCCATCATCGGCAGCGGGAAGTTTTCGCGAGCGAGCACGGCGTAGAGGGGCATCACGCCGGCGTAGACGAATCCGAACGACGCCGCCACGGCGTAAAACTCACCGAGGTCGCGCACGAAGAAATAGGCGAGCGCCCCGAAGGCCTGGATCAGCAGCCCTGCGACCAAAACCGGCCTGGCGCCCAACCGGTCGCCGAGGATGCCGAACGCGACGCGCCCGCCCATGCCGGCCAGCCCCTCCACGCTGTAGATCGAAACGGCGGCGATCATGGGAATTCCGCAGCTCACGGCGTAGTTCACGGTGTGAAAAATCGGACCTGAATGGGTCGCGCAGCAAAAGAAATTCGTCAGCAGAAGGATGATGAACTGAGGCGACCGCATGGCCTCGCGCAACGACATCGCCGATTGCCGCCGTGCGCCTGCAGGTGCGTCGATCGCGATGGTTTCAGCGGCGAGGGCGGGCGGGCGGCGGACGAGCAACGCGACCGGGACCATCACGACCGCGGCGAGCAATGCGATGAGCTGGAGGACGGTTCTCCAGTCATGGCTGGTGAGGAGCCATGCCACCAAGGGGGACATCGTCATCGGCGCCATTCCCATCCCCGCCGATACGAGCGAAACCGCCAGGCTCCGGTTCGAATCGAACCAACCCGTCACGCAGGCCATCATCGGGGCGAAGATTGCGGCCGCAGCGCTCCCGACGAGCACGCCGAAAACAAGCTGGAACTGGAAAAGCGATGTCGCCTCGCTGGCCAGCGCAAGGCTCACGGCCAAGGCGATCGACCCGATCACCGTCACCAGGCGCGGGCCCCATCGATCGGAGACCGCGCCCCAGCCAAGGCTCGCCAACGCCATGGCGACGAAGCCGATCGTCATCGCGCTCGACACGCCCGCGACCGACCATCCGGCGCCCCGCGAAATCGGGCCGAGAAGAACGGGCAACGAAAACATCGCGCCGATCGCCACGCAACCCAGCAGGCCGCCGGCCGCGACCATGACCCAGCGGTAATAGGCGTTCGCCATGTCGTGCCTCCGTACCGATTGTCGTTCTCGCTCGGACTTGCGGCGATGAAGCGAGCGCCGCGCCCGAGGCCCTGCGCGAGCGATCCCGGATCGCCTCCGCACGGGGTTGAGGCGACACGCCACCCAACTCGCGTCTCCGTCTGCTCTGTTCTGTCCGGGACGTTGACCGGCGTCACAGCGGGCCACGCCGCCGCGCCGCCGTCAAGTCAGGGCGATTGCAAGCAGTCGCCCGAGGCCAGGAGGCCGCTCCTCCGCTCCCGTTGCGGCCCTTCACCGGACGAGTTCGTCGCCGGGGGGTGACTGCGTCTCGTCGGCGCGGCGTTTTTGCGCGGCGGCTGGGGTCGGCGTGGCCGCTTGTTTCGACGCGGCGGCGCATCGGCAGCGGACTGGAAATCCTCGCCGATGAACCTGGCGCGCCCGGAGACGATCGGCCTCGAAGCCGCCGCGCACCGCCGATTGCGTTACAAGCCTCGCAAGCCAAGACTCGCGATCGAGACGGGCGCGAGTTGAGTGCGCGGTCACTGTAACGCCCCGTATTCGGCCCGCTCGCGCGCCCCGCCCCGGCCGAAAGCCGCGCGCGGCGAGCGCGC
>JBEKEI010000216.1:0-6567 GCA_050013915.1 Roseiarcus sp. | reverse complement strand
GGGACGCCGCGCCGGCCGGGCCAGCTTCGGCGCCAAGCGCACGTGCGTTGCGTTGGCGCAGCCGCGAATCCCTGCTTTAGGCGGGGTCGGGCGCGGCGCGTCATGGCGCCCGGCGGAGTCAGGCGGCCTTGCGCGCCGCGGTCTTGGCCTTGCCGCGCGCCAGGCGCCGCTTGATCGAGGACCACAGCGCCTTGATCTCCGCGGCGGCGGCGCCGTGGGGATTGACCTCGGTCACGCCCCAGCCGGCGCGCGCCGCCTCCTGATGGTCGACCCGCGCGAGCACGAGCGGGGTGAGCAGGCCGCCCATCGCCTCGAGGGTCGCGGCGCCCTCGTCGACGCGCGCCGACTGTTGCGCGGGCGGGCATTGATTGAGGACGAAGACGAACTCGCTGCGCGCTTGCCTCAGCGTCGTGCAGGTCTGCTCGCTCGCCCAGAGATCGAACACGTTCGGTCGCGAAGGAATGATGTTGAGGTCGGCCGCCTTCATCGCGGCGTTGGCCGAGCCGCCGTCGGCGCCGGCGGTGTCGATGACGACGAGCGTCACGCCGTTGTTCTCGAGCGCGGCGAGCGTCGCCGGCAGTTTGCCGGCCGTCGCGCTACAGACCGGCACGTCGTCGACGCCGCGCGTCCTGGCCCAGTTCACCAGCGACTGCTGCGGATCCATGTCGACGACGAACACGCGCTCGCCGGCTTCGTGGGCGGCGACCGCCACCGAGGACGCCAGCGTGCTCTTACCCGAACCCCCTTTTTGGGTGACGAAAGCGATGGTGCGCATGATTCCCGGCCCCTCTGACGGATTCGCGCGATGGCCCGCGAATCCGGCCGGCGCTGTTGGTTGACGAATCGGCGGGATCATGCGTGAAAACTGGTTAACGAAACGTATATATTCACATTAAGCGTCTGTGAACATGGCGCTTTTGGCGATTTGCGGCAGGCCTCGCCGTCAGGCCAGCGCGGCATGGACGAGGTTGCGGAACAGCTGGCGATAATAGTCGCGCCGGCCGGGCGCCTGGATCATCATCAGTGCGACGAGCTCTTCGGCCGGCGCGACCCAGAATGCGGTGCCCGCTATGCCGCCCCAGAAGAATTCGCCCGGCGTGCCCGGCGTCGGCGCCAGGCCGGTCTGCCGGCGCACCGCAAAGCCGAGGCCGAAGCCATGGCCGGGCGGCAGCAGGAACGGGGTTCCGTTCCTGACCTCCGGCCCAAGGTGATCGGCGGCCATGAAAGCGATCGTCTTGCGGCCGAGAATGGCGACGCCGTCGAGCGCGCCGCCCAGCGACAGCATTTGCAGGAAGCGCGCGTAATCCTCGATCGTCGACACGAGGCCGCCGCCGCCCGATTCGAAGCTCGGCGCAATGCGCGTCTCGATCAAATTGACCGGCTCGCCGGTGTCAGGATCGTCGGCGAACGGCTCGGCGAGCCGGTCATGCCGGTCGGGAGGGGCGGAGAATCCGGTGTCGTTCATGCCGAGCGGCGCGAGGATTCGCGCGCGCAGGAAGGCGCCGAGGCTCTGGCCCGACACGATCTCGACCACCCGCCCCACTATGTCGGTGGAATGGCTGTAGTCCCACGAGGCGCCCGGCTGGTTGATCAGCGGCAGCCGGGCGAGCGCAGCGACGAAGCCGGCGCTGTCGATTCCGGTCGCGCGCAGCGGCGCCTTCGCGTAGAGGCGCTGCACCGCCGAATTGCCGGTGAAGGCGTAGGTGAGGCCCGAGGTGTGGCGCAGCAGATCCTGGATCGTGATCGGCCGCTCGGCCGCGACCAGTTCGAGCCGGCCGTCGCGCTCGACGCCGACCTTGGCTTCGCCGAAAGCGGGAACGAACCTGGCGAGCGGATCGGAGATCAGCAGCCGGCCTTCCTCGACCAGCATCATCAGCGCGACCGAGACGATCGGCTTGGTCATCGAATAGATGCGGAAGATCGCGTCCGAGCGCATCGCCGGTCCGCCCGGCCGCAACGCCCCGACATTGCCGCGGTACCCCACCTTGCCGCCGCGCGCGATCAGCATCGAGGCGCCCGGCAGCCGCCCGGCCTCGACCTCGCGCGCCATCACCGCTTCCAGCCGCGCGAGGCCCGCCGGGGAAAGGCCGACATCCTCGGGCCGGGCGGTCGGCAGGGCGAGCGAGAGGCTGATCGGCGCATCGGTCATGGCGGACTCTCCGGAGCTGCGGGATCGGCAAGAGTGTCGCAAACGGCGGCGCCCGGCAAGACCGCCGCCGGCCCGCGCTGGACTTGGCCGCCCCGCCGCGACAATGTCCCGGCATGACCGACCTGTTCCAGGCCGCCGGGTTCGCCGACGACGCGCCGCGGCCGCTCGCTGACCGGCTGCGCCCGACCGATCTTTCCGAGGTCGCCGGGCAGGACCATCTGCTCGGGCCCGACGGCGCGCTGACCCGGATGATCGGCGCACCGACGCTGGGCTCGATGATCTTCTGGGGACCGCCCGGCACCGGCAAGACCACGGTCGCGCGGCTGATCGCGCTCGGCACGAAGCTCGCCTTCGTTCAGGTCTCGGCGATCTTCTCGGGCGTCGCCGAATTGAAAAAGATTTTCGAGGCCGCGCGCGAGCGGCGCGCGATGGGGCAGGGCACGCTGCTGTTCGTCGACGAGATCCATCGCTTCAACCGCGCCCAGCAGGATTCCTTCCTGCCTGTCATGGAGGACGGCACGGTCACGCTGATCGGCGCGACGACCGAGAACCCGTCGTTCGAGCTCAACGCCGCGCTGCTGTCGCGCGCGCGCGTTCTGGTGTTCCGCGCGCTCGACGAACCGGCGATCGAAAAGCTGCTCGCGCGCGCCGAGGCGTTGATCGGCCGCACGCTGCCGCTCGACGATGCCGCGCGCGCCGCGCTGGTGCGGATGGCCGACGGCGACGGGCGCGCCGCGCTGACGCTCGCCGAGGAGGTCTGGCGCGCCGCGCGCCCCGGCGAGGTCTTCGGCGCCGCCGCGCTCGCCGAAATCGTCCAGCGGCGCGCGCCGATCTACGACAAGGCGCAGGAGGGCCACTACAATCTGATCTCGGCGCTGCACAAGAGCGTGCGCGGCTCCGACCCCGACGCCGCGCTGTACTATCTCGCCCGCATGTTCGACGCCGGCGAGGATCGGCTGTTCATCGCGCGCCGCGTCGCGCGGATGGCGAGCGAGGACGTCGGCCTCGCCGACCCGCAGGCGCTGGTCGTCGCCAACGCCGCCAAGGAGACGTTCGATTTCCTCGGCAGCCCGGAAGGCGAACTGGCGATCGCCCAGGCGGTCGTCTATGTCGCAACCGCGCCCAAGTCGAACGCGCTCTACCGCGCGTTTCAGGAGGCGAGCCGGCTGGCCAGGGAGCACGGCTCGCTGACGCCCCCCAAGCTTATCCTCAACGCGCCGACGAAGTTGATGCGCGGCGAAGGCTATGGCGCCGGCTACGCCTATGACCACGACCAGCCCGACGCCTTCAGCGGCCAGGACTACTGGCCCGAGGCGCTCGGCCGGCGCACGCTCTACGAGCCGGTCGAGCGCGGGTTCGAGCGGGAGATCCGCAAGCGGCTCGACTATTGGGAGAAGCTGCGCAAGGAGCGCGCGCAGGGGTGAGCCCGGGGGCGCCGTCGGTCGCCGAGTCCGCCGCCGAAAATTCGCGAACGCCCGCAACATTTTTTTCACGCGGATTCAACAATATCAAGCGGTAGCCGCAGGGGCGCGCGAAGGGCCCAGGCGGCGGTGGCGATTGAACAAAGCCGAACGGCGCCACGAACGAACAGGATTCGCCGACCGCGAGGACCGTTTCGGTGGGCGCTTCTCGACGTTGGCGGAGCGGGCGCCTTGGGGGTTGCGCCGAAATGAGGCGGCCGGCGTAAGGCTTCGACGGGCGGATGGAATCGTGCGGCGCGAGTCATGGCGATGGTCCTCGGGCGGCGTGACGCCCTCAACGTCACAATAGCAGAAATTCGGATTATCAGAAAGACAAATCGTCGAGGCCGGCGATCCGAGGCCGCGGACCCTTCGGGTCCCTATGCGCCCGGGACGTTGATCCTCCCGCCCGCCGCTTCCCTTCCCCCGCGCGCGCCTCCATATTATCCGCATCGAACGCTCCCAGGGAGCCCCGCCAATGACCATTCTCGTCTGCAACGCCAACGGCAAGGTCGGCAGGGAGGTCGCGCGCGCGCTGCTCGCCGCCGGCGAAAAAATCCGCATCGGCGCGCGCAACGGCGCCGGCGCCAAGGCTGGCTTTCCCGGCGCGGAAATCGTCGCCTTCGACTATACCCAACCCGCCACGCTCGCCGCCGCGATGCAGGGCGTCGACGCGGTCTTTTCGGCCGCGCCTTACGAACTCGAGCCGGGCGCCACCAAGGCGCTGATCGCCGCGGCCAAGGCCTCCGGCGTGAAGCGCTTCGTCAAGCTGTCCGCGCTCGGCGCCGAGGCCGACCCGAACTCGCCGCATACGCTCGCCGAAAGGGCGCTCGCCGAATCAGGCCTGGAATGGACCGTGCTGCGGCCGACCTTCTTCATGCAGAATTATGCGACGATGTCGGCCGGCTCGATCCGCGCCGGCGCGATCTACGAGCCGGCCGCCGACGGCGCGACGAGCTTCGTCGACACCCGCGACATCGCCGCCGTCGCGGTGATCGCGCTGACCAGGCCCGGGCACGACGGCAAGGCCTATGCGCTGACCGGCCCCGCCGCGCTGACCCGCACCGAGGTCGCCGCCGCGATCAGCCAGGCGATCGGCAAGCCGGTGACCTATGTCCCGGTCGACGATGCGGCGCTGCGCGGCGCGATGGCCGGCGCCGCGCCCTCGCTGATCGAACTGATGAGCACGCTGTTCGGCTATATCCGCCAGGGCTACACCGCGGCGGTGAGCGGCGACTTCGAGAAGGTGACGGGGCGCAAGCCGCGGGATTTCGCGAGCTTCGCGCGGGATAGCAAGGCGGCGTGGAGTTGAGGGGAGGGCGGTGGTTTCCAGGGCGACGCCCGGTTGTCAGCGAAGCCGCTCAACCGTCATTGCGAGCGGAGCGAAGCAGTCCCGGGGGCGTAGGCGCCGCGGGTGGATTGCTTCGTCGCAAGAGCTCCTCGCAATGACGGTCGGGGGCTGGTTGGTGTTCTCCTGGCGTCGACGAACTTGTTTTGGCGTGCGACCCGACCCGACATCAGGTAGGAACGCGGCCTTCTCGACAAAGCGAGAGGCCGAAAACAGATCGGCCCCCGATCTCGGCGCCCGATCGTTGTCGATGGCCAAACCCTTGTAAAGGCGGGCCTTCGGCCCCCGCCTCCGGCGGCTTCGGCCTTGACAAGGCTTTGTCCATCGACATTTCGCGCCGCCGAGAGATCGATGGGCGGGAGTGGGCCGAACAGGCTCTCGGCGCCGTCGCGCGCACCGAGCTACGACAAATGCAGGAACGTCTGGACCGACTCCAGCCACGCGAACTTGTCCGGGAAGTGCTGAATGAGCCACGCCGCGAGGATGGGCTCCCCTTTGTAGAGAGCAATGCCGCCGGTTGCCAAACGAAATGACCGCTTCGCGAGCCTTAACACCCCCGGGCCGATCTTGTCGCCCAGTTCGCCCGACGATTTGCGCAGGCTCCTGTCCGCGTGCGCCCCGAATTCCGCTGCGTACGAACCAAGTTTCCTGCGGGCGAACTTGCTGCCGCTGGCCGCCGCAAACTTCGCTCGCAAAGCGATCTCCGCGACGAGCTTGAAAATGTTGTTGACGCTCTCGAGGACATCCTGCGCCAACAGCTCCGTGCCGAGCTCGATTTGACCCTGGTGCGCTTCGCCGGCCGACGTCGTATTGTCGAGCGGGGCGGAAAGGGCGTCGAGCGCATCGGGGAGGACGGGATCGACGATCGCCGCGTTGTCCGGCGCGCGGAGAACGTCGGCGAGCGCTCGCGCGGCGGCGGCGATTTCTCGCCTGTCCTGCGCGGAGATCGTCCCGATCGGCGGTTCGCGCGTAAAGTCGACCCATTTTGGAAACCGCCGCAGCGTGCGCTCGAACGCGCGCGTCATCGCGCCGTAGCGGGCGGCGAGCGGTTCGGGCCAAGTGTCGGCGACGGCTTTGCTGTAACCGCTGAGTTCGTCGTAGTCGTGTCCGAGGCGGAAGAGTTCGGCCTGGTTCGGGCGCTTGAGCGGGAATTTCTCGGCGATCTCCCGGAGGCGTGCGACGAACCGTTTGTCGATATTGCTTTCCACGTCGGCGGCGGCGGTGAGATCTGCGAGAGTCTGGCCAAGCGCCTTGAGCGCGGCGGAAACAGTAGACCCCCTCATGTCCGTAACCGCCGGTTTCTTCGGCAGGGTTATGCGCGAGCGCTCGATGATCGGTTCGAGGGCGGCAGGCCTGGATGCGGGAACATCTGGCGGCCGCGCGGTGTCATCAGGCGCGTCGGCTGGCTGCTCTGAAGCAGGAGGTGGCTGGGGACTCGTCGGCGTTTCGTCGATCAGTCGCCTGATCGCGGCGTTCACGACCGCCGGCCCTTGCTTCCACACCTCGTCGGCGATCGTCGCGCGGGCGATTTCGAGCGACTCGATCGGCGGCTCGCGTGAATCGCCGGCGAGCCGGGCTTCATACCAGCCGGTCCAGACGTCCCAGTCGTC
>JBEKEI010000215.1:0-6570 GCA_050013915.1 Roseiarcus sp. | reverse complement strand
GCGGAAACGCCGAGCCGCCGGAGAGGATGCGCTGCAGCGCGGCGAAGGAGCGGCCGGTCTCGCGCAGATGGGCGAGCACGCCGAGCCATACGGTCGGCACGCCGCCCGACAGCGTCGCGCGCTCGCCGTTGAGCAGCGCGACGAGCGAGGGCGGATCGAGCCGGCCGCCGGGGAAGATCAGCGCCGCGCCGGCCATCGGCGCCGCGAACGGCAGGCCCCAGGCGTTGGCGTGGAACATCGGCACCGCCGGCAGGATGCGGTCGACCGCGCGCAGCGCCGCGACATCGGCGAAATTCATCATCATCGCGTGAAGGACGGTCGAGCGATGCGAATAGAGCACGCCCTTCGGCCGGCCGGTGGTGCCGGAAGTGTAGCAGAGGCCGGACGCGGCATTCTCGTCGAAGACCGGCCATTCGAAATCGTCGGTCTCGGCCGCCATCAGCGTCTCGTAGCAATGAAGCGCGACCCCCGCGGGCAGGCGCGCCTGCGGCATTGCCGCCGCGTCGGCGAGGATTGCGACGCCGCGCAGCGCGCCGGCGAGGCCGGGCGCGATCGTCTCGACGATCGGCAGGAAGCCGGGATCGGCGAAGATCAGGCCATCCTCGGCATGGCCCGCGATATAGCCGATGTCGTCGGGCGCAAGGCGCGGGTTGATCGTGTTGCAGACCGCGCCGATCCCGGAAATCGCATAGTAGAGTTCGAGATGACGGTCGCTGTTCATCGCCAGCGTCGCGACCCGGTCGCCGGGGCGGACCCCGAGCGCGAGCAGGACGCGGGCGAGCCGCCGCGCCCGCCGCGCGATCCCGGCATAGTCGGTGCGCGCGAGCGTCCCGTCGTCGCGACGCGACACGATTTCGGTCGCCCCGTGATGGCGCGCGGCGTGCTCGATGATCGACGAGATCAGCAGGTCGCGGCGTTGCATCAGCCCTTGCATCGACGGTCCCCTCCCCAGCGCCGGGCGGCTGGCGTAGTATTGGTCGCCCGATCGCCTTCGCCCCCACGCAATCTGTCCCGATCGCGGCTTTGTTGGCAAGCCTCCCGGCGGGATTGGCGGCTGGCGCGAAGGAGATCGCGATGCGCTACGCCGTCTATTACGCCCCCGCCGCCGGCGATCCGCTCTGGCGCTTCGGCTGCGCGGCGGTCGGCCGCGACGCGCTGCGCGGCGCCCGCGTGGACTTTCCCGATCATCGGCTGCTGCGCGGCGCGCCGCTCGAGGCCTGGACCGCCGCGCCGCGCCGCTACGGCTTTCACGCGACGCTGAAGCCGCCGTTCGCGCTGGCGGAAGGCGCGGGCGAGGCGGCGCTCGTCGCGGCGACGCGCGCCTTCGCGGCCAGTCGGGCGCCATTCGAAGCCGGCCGGCTGCGGGTCGCGACGATCGGCGCCTTCGTCGCGCTGACGCCGGCGGCGCCGGCGCCGGGGCTTGCGCGGCTCGCCGGCGAATGCGTCGCGGCCTTCGATGCCTTCCGCGCGCCCGCGCGCGCACGGGAGCGCGCGCGCCGGTTGAACAGCGCGCTGACCCCGCGGCAGGTCGAAAATCTCGACCGCTGGGGCTATCCTTACGTCTTCGCCGACTTCCGCTTCCATATGACGCTGTCGGGACCGCTCGGCGAGGCGGATCGCGCGCGCTTCGCCGAGGCGATGCGCGAGCTCTACGCGCCGATCGACCGCCCGCTCGTGGTCGACGCGATCGCCTTGTTCCATCAGGCGGGCGAGACGGGCGCCTTCGTCATTCTGGAGCGGTTCGCGTTGTCCGGGGCCGGCTAGCCGTCAGCGCTCGTGCTTGTCGAGGAAGGCCTCGATCGCCAGCGCGCGGAAATCGGGCAGCGCCGCGCGCAGGCGCTCATGATCCCAGTCCCACCAGGCGAGCGCCTCCAGCCGCGCCGCGACAGCGGGCGAAAACCGCCGCTTCAGCGGCCGTGCGGGAACGCCGCCGACGATTTCATAGGGCGCGACGTCCCCGGCGACGACCGCCCCGGCGGCGATCACCGCGCCGTGCCCGATCGCGCGGCCCGGCAGCACGGTCGCGCCATGTCCGATCCACACGTCATGGCCGATCGTGACCGCGGCGGCGCGGCGGCGGTCGAAGAACGCCGCCTCGTCCGCCTCGCCGGGAAAATAGGCCGAGGCGCGATAGGTGAAATGGGCCTGGCTCGCGCGCTCCATAGGATGGTTGCCGGGATTGATCCGCGTATGGGCGGCGATCGAGCAGAATTTCCCGATCCGCGCATAGATGATCTCGGAATCGTTGGCGACATAGGAATAGTCGCCGAATTCGCACTCGGTCACCGTCGAGCGCGCGCCGATCTCCGTGTAGCGGCCGAGCCGGCTTTCGACCACCCGCGCCTCGGGGTGGATCAGCGGGGCGAGGGCGAGAGTCCTGGTCATGCGGCGATCCCGTCGGTCGAAGTGGGCCGGCCCGTTTCGCGTAAAGGCATGACGGCAGGGTGACAAGCCGGGCTCCGTCACGACCGGCGTTGGGCCGCCACCCGGCCTGTCACGAAAGCTTTGCTTGGGCAGTCTACGCCAAAGCCAGCGAAACGGATTTCGGACCTCGCCCATGCTGGTTTTCGAACGCGTGTCGCGGCGCTTCGGCGCGAAGGCGGCGGTCGACGACGTAAGCGTCGCGATCCCCTCGGGCGCCTTCGTCGGCGTCATCGGCCGATCCGGCGCCGGCAAGTCGACGCTCCTGCGCATGACCAATCGCCTCGTCGATCCCTCGCAGGGCCGGATTCTGTTCGACGGCGTCGATGTGACGAGGCTGAGCGGCCAGGCGCTGCGCGACTGGCGGGCGAACTGCGCGATGATCTTCCAGCAGTTCAATCTGGTCGGCCGGCTCGACGTGCTGACCAACGTGCTGATGGGCCGGCTCAACAAGGTCTCGACCCTGCGCGGCGTGCTGCGGGCCTGGAGCGCCGAGGACAAGGTGATGGCGCTCTCCGCGCTCGAGCAGTTCGACATCGCCGGTCTCGCCGCCCAGCGCGCGGACCGGCTGTCCGGCGGCCAGCAGCAGCGCGTCGCGATCGCGCGCGCGCTGGTGCAGGAGCCGAAAATCATCCTCGCCGACGAACCGATCGCCTCGCTCGATCCTCGCAATACTCGCATCGTGATGGACGCGCTGCTGCGGATCAACAAGCATTTCGGCATCACCGTGCTGTGCAATCTTCATTCGCTCGAACTCGCGCGCGGCTATTGCGATCATCTGATCGGCATGGCCCAGGGCCGGGTCGTGTTCAACGACGTCGCTTCGGCGCTGACCGAGAGCGTCGCCCGCGAGCTCTATGGGCTGGAGGCGGGCGAGGCGATGGGCGAGCACGCGGCGGCCGCCGTCGGCGCGCTCGCCGCGCCCGCCGCAGCCTGAAGGCGACGCCGGCTCCAGGACGACTCGAACGGTTCCACGACAGGAGAAAGCCATGCTGACCCGCCGTCTGATGCTCGGCCTCGCGGCCGCGATCGCCATGACCTCCGCCGCCGCCGCGCAGGACTGGAAGGCCAGCTATCCCGAGATCGTGTTCGGCGCGATCCCGGAGGAGAATGGCAGCGGCGTCTCCGAACGCTTCGGACCGTTCATCGACTATCTCTCGCGCGAACTCGGGACCAAGGTCACGCTGCGGGTCGCCAACGACTATGCGGCGATCATCGAGGGCCAGCGCGCCGGCAACATCCAGATCGCCTATTACGGCCCGGCGTCGTTCGCGCGCGCGCTGGTCACCGGCGTCAAGACCCAGGCCTTCGTCATCGACGTCAACAGCGACGGCTCCAAGGGCTATTATTCCGTGTTCTACGTGCTCGCCAGGAGCCCGTACCAGAAGCTCGAGGACCTCAAGGGCAAGGCGATCGGCCTCGTCGACCCGAACTCGACCTCCGGCAACAACATGCCGCGGTTCAAGATGGATGAGATGGGGATCAATCCCGACACTTTCTTCAGCAAGGTGCAGTTCACCGGCAGCCACGAAAATGCCGTGCTCGCGCTCGCCCAGGGCACCGTCGACGTCGCGGCCAACTGGTGGAACGCGCCCGACGATTCCAACCTGACGCGCATGCTCAACAAGCACATGCTGAAGAACGCCGACGGCTCGGAAATGACCAGGGACGACTTCCGCGTCATCCTCAAGTCCGACCTCATCATCAATTCGCCTTACGCCTATCTCGCCGACATGCCCGACGACCTGAAGGCGGCGATCAAGAAGGCGTTCCTCGAGGCGGCGACCAAGGACAAGGCGGCGTTCGAGAAGCTCTCCGACGGCAAGAACCGGCCCTGGCAGAGCGTCGACAACAAGGACTATGACGCGACGATCAAGCTGATCAGGTTCGTCGACTCGCTCAAGAAGTCCTGACGCCAAGCCGCCGGCAGCGCGGGTTTTCCGGGAATTGCTGATCGTGTCGAGCGCGATCCATCGTCTGCCCGACGCCCAGGCCGCGGCGCTGACGCGGGCCTATCGGGGGCAGGTCGCGGCGCGGCGCCGGCGCGGCTGGCTCGGCGCCGCCGTGCTCGCCGCGCTGATCCTCGCCGCCGGCCATTTCGGCGAGGTGAGCCCGGTCAAATTCGTCGCCCACATCGGGAACTTCACCGACTATATCGGCCGGCTCTTCTACCTCGACAGCGGCGCCTCGGCCTTTTCCGACGTCTCCGAATGGTTCTGGGGCGTCACCCAGAAGAACAAATGGCTGCCGTTGCTCGGCGAGACGTTGCTGATCGCCTATGTCGGCACCATTCTCGGCGCCGTCGGCGCCTTCGCCTGGGGCTTCGTCGCGGCGAACAATCTGGTCCGCTCGCCCTGGCTGCGCCTTTCGGCGCGGCGGCTGCTCGAATTCTGCCGCACCGTGCCCGAACTCGTGTTCGCGCTGATCTTCGTCGTCGCCTTCCATCTCGGCCCGCTTCCCGGCGTGCTCGCGCTGGCGATCCACACGACCGGCGCGCTCGGCAAGCTGTTCGCGGAAGTCGTCGAGAACATCGACATGAAGCCGGTCGAGGGCCTCGTCGCGACCGGCGCCTCCTGGCTCCAGATGGTGCGCTTCGCGGTCGTGCCCCAGATCCTGTCGAATTTCCTCAGCTACACGCTGCTGCGCTTCGAGATCAACGTGCGCAGCGCCGGCATCATGGGCTTCGTCGGCGCCGGCGGGATCGGGCAGGAGCTGCTCGTCAGCGTGCGCAAGTTCTACTACTCCGACGTCAGCGCGATCCTGCTGCTTCTGATCGGCACGGTAGTCATCATCGATCTGCTCACCGAGCGCGCGCGCTGGGCGCTGATCGGCCACGAGGCCAGGGCATGATGGCGCAGGCGGCGACGGTCGATCCGGGCCCCCGTGCGACGTTGCGCGATGCCGCGCTCGCGCGCCGCGGCGAGATCGAGGCGCGCTATTCCGCGGCCTTCGCGGCCGATCTCGGCCGGCGCGCATGGACGATCGGCGCGGCGGCGCTGGTCGTCGGGCTGTTCGTATTCGGCCTCGCGAGGCTCGACATTCCCTGGCGCGCGATTCCGGCCGGGCTCGGCCGGCTCGGCGAATTCGCGGCGCTGATGCTGCCGCCGAGTTTCGGGACCTGGGCCAGGCTGTCGCTGTATCTGACCGGCCTCGCCCAGACGCTCGCGATCGCGTTTCTCGGCACCCTGACCGCCGCGGCGCTGGCGCTTCCCTTCGGCTTCCTCGCCGCCCGCAACGTCATGCCGGACATGATCGCCCATTTCGCGGTCCGGCGGGTGCTCGACACGTTGCGCGCGGTCGATACGTTGATCTGGGCGCTGATCTGGATCAACGTCGTCGGCCTCGGCCCGTTCGCCGGAATTCTCGCGATCATGACCTCGGACTTCGGCGCCTTCGGCAAGCTGTTTTCCGAAGCGATCGAGGCGACCGATTCCCGGGCGGTCGAGGGCGTCGCCTCGACCGGCGGCGGCCGTCTGCACAGCGTCCGTTTCGGCCTGCTGCCGCAGGCGCTGCCGGTCTTCCTGAGCCAGGCGCTGTATTTCTTCGAGTCCAACACGAGGTCGGCGACGATCATCGGCATCGTCGGCGCCGGCGGCATCGGCGCCAGCCTCTACGAGGAGATCCAGCAGAACGAATGGCCGCGCGTCGCCTTTCTGGTTCTCATGATCCTCGTCACGGTGGCGGCGATCGACATGGTGTCCTCGCGCCTGCGCACGGCGATCATCGGAGGGCGCGCGGCCTAGCCGCGGGCGTCCGCCGCCATTAGAAGGAAACTCATCGCCGGTCTCGCTGCCAGCGACGCCCCCGCACCATGCACCAGCAGACCAACAGTTTCGTGCCGAGCGGGTCGGCGCCGCGGGTGCGTCTGGAAAAGAGAAATGTGAAAAGATTATTGCGATATTCCAAAAGATCGGCTATGCTCCCATCATTGGTCCCCCCGGCAGGAGCCCCGCCATGCCCGACCCCGCAGCGCCCGCGCCGCCCGCCGTCCGCGTCAGCGCGATCGAGCGGGAAGTCCGCCGGCATCGGATCACGGAGCGCGCGCTGGGCGGATGGAGCGGCGAATTGATCGCTGAAGCCGAGGCTCCGACGCCCCGGCGGATCGGCCGGATCGTCGGGCGGACGCGGGCGTTGCCCGAGGTCGATCCG
>JBEKEI010000214.1:0-6572 GCA_050013915.1 Roseiarcus sp. | reverse complement strand
GCACGCGCAGCGGCCGGTCGATCGCGCCGGGCTCGCCGTCCTCGACCCTGTCGGCGGCGAGCCTGGCGGTCTGCAGGCGGACATGCGCCCCGGCCGGATCGATCTGACGCAGCCAGCGCGACTGCCTGACGATCTGGCGGATCCGCCGGGGCGTCAGATTCTCGGTTGCAGCGATCAATTCGTAGCTCCATCCGCGCTGCGCGCGCTCCATGATGCGATGCCGCCGGACCTCCCGCTCGATCGCGCTGACGGAGGCGGCGGGCGGGGGTGCGGGGACGGCGATGGCTTGGTCGGTCATGGCGGGCTCCTGGTGACGCGAATTGGGAGCATAGCCGATCTTTTGGAATATCGGAAGTGATTTTGCAAAATTCTCTTTTACAGACGTATCCGCGGCGCGGACGGAGCGCCAGGCCGCGCCGGCGGTCGCCGACAGCGTGGCCTCAGCCGGCGCCGTC
Source organism: Roseiarcus sp. (assembly GCA_050013915.1). GTDB lineage: Bacteria > Pseudomonadota > Alphaproteobacteria > Rhizobiales > Beijerinckiaceae > Roseiarcus. The sequence continues at coordinate 6,117 of JBEKEI010000214.1, read as the reverse complement.
ATCGCGACCGGACCCCGGACGAACGCTGGGCGTTCGCCTCGACCGGACGAACGCCGGGCGCCCGCCTTGGGAAGCGACCCGGGGGTCGGGGCCTCCAGGCAGAGAGTCTCGGTTCGGCGCAGCGATCGAGCATGCGCTCGCGGCCGAAGACCCCGATGGCTGCGCGTGCGGAATTGCCGGTCCGTGGGTCAGTCAATCAGAATCCGTTCAGCGCGCCCGACGGTCCGAAGCGGAGGGGTTCGCCTTCTCGCGCAGCCCCCGATCGACGCTGGCCTGGAAGATTGCCAGCAGGCCCTCCTCCAGTCCCAGCGTGTGATAGTCGTTCGCGCCATGGCGCAGCCCCGCCTGAACCTGTTCCGCGACGGCGAAGTCCTCGAGGTCGAAGACGACGTCGTTGGTGTATTCGAAGCGCTTGGCCAGCGCCGCCTCGCCGCGCTCGCCCATGAAGTCGGCTTCCCGGTAGAGCATCTCGTGAGTCCAGATCGTCCGGTCCGGCGACTCCGGGTAGAACGCATTGATGGAGACGTAGTCTGGATGCATGATGAGGAAGCCGTTCGGGAACAGCGTGTAATAGACCGATGCAAAGTCGAGAATCCGCCATGACGCGCTGTCGACGTCGAGCGCGTCCAGTATGTTGGTCCGCGCCGCGGCGAGCCGGATATGCGGCCCATGTTCGAAATGGGCGATGACCCCCTTCCGGAACGCCTTCGAGATCGTGTCCCGGTGCAGAAAGGGGACGTGGTAGCCTTCCAGGTAGGTTTTCAGCAGCAGCTTCCAATTCGCCTTCTTGCTGACGATCGTCTTCCGGTAGCTGACCAGCCGGTCGATGCCGAAATGATCGAGGTCGTCGCCGATCGGCCCGAGATACGACGCCAGATCGATCGCCGCGCCGGGGGTCGGGTGGATCCAGATCAGCCCGCCCTTCTCGGCGACCGGAAGCTGCTTCAGGCCGTATTGGCCGGGATCGAGGTCCGGAAAGGCGTATGACTTCGTCACCGATATCAGCGCGCCGTCGAGACCGTAGACCCATCCGTGAAACGGGCAGACGAACGCCTTGACCCGCTTCTCGGCGCTGCAGAGCAGACGGGCTCCGCGGTGACGACAGGTATTGAGGAAGGCGCGCAGCGTCCCCTCCCGGTCGCGCACGACGATGTAGGGCAGCTGGTCCCAGTCGCTGATCAGGCATGCGCCGGGTTCCCGCACATGCGACGCATGACCTGCGACCATCGGATAGTCGCGGAACACGCTTGCCAACTCGCGCTCCAGCACCTCCGGCTCCGTGTAATTGCCGACCGGCACCCTGGCGACTTCGCCCAACATCGCCTGATCGCGACCCTGCTCGCGAAGCTCGAACAGGGTCCTCAGCGTCTCGACCTGCGTCTCGTGCTTCATCGGAGGCTCCAATCCCACTTCTCGGATGCGCCGGTTTTCGAGGCGAGCGCCCTTGTTGCGGGCAATCGACGACGGAACGGCCGCCTCGGCGCGGCGGCTCGCATTCGCCCCGCGCGCCGGGGCGGTCGCGACGCCCGCTCGCTCCGTCGGACTCTAGTCTTACGGTCTGTCTATGTGGGTTGTCGGAAGGCCAGGCGGCTGAAGCGGCGATTGCGGGCGGCGGCGCCCGCCGGTCGACGATGCCGGCCCGCGTCACCGCGGGGCAGAGCCCCCGACCGGCCGCGTCCGATCCGCCCGGCACTCCCCGGCCGCCGCGACGGGGCCGATCGCGCCGGGGTTGGACGCGGCCGCGTCAACCCGAACCGGCCTGGCGGCCGGCCGCGGCCGGCCCGACGCGCCGGGGCCGGCAATCTGCGAGATTTCCCCTCGGATTCCAGCGAGCCGGCGGCCGCCGACGCCGCTATTCCCCGGCCAACCGCAGCGCGGGCTTGCGCTCTTCGCGCTCCCGCAGGCGCGCCTCGCGAGCCCCGATATAGTCGCGCGTCAGCGGCACGACATCCTGGCGCTTGGCCAGCTGGATCTGGAACACCATGTTGGCGTCGACCCGGAACGACGTCTCGGAGCCGGCGAGGTAGAATTCCCACATCCGGCAGAATCGCTCGTCATAGAGGGCGCGGGCCCGTTCGCGGTTCGCCATGAACCGTCGGCGCCACTCCTTGAGCGTCTCGGCATAGTGGAGGCGCAGGATTTCGGTGTCGGTCACATAGAGTCCGGCCCGCTCTATCGACGCGAACACTTCCGAAAGGCTGGGGATATAGCCGCCCGGGAAAATGTATTTCTCGATCCAGGGGTTCGTCGCATTGGGTTTGCTGCTGCGTCCGATCGCATGCAGGAGCATGACGCCGTCGTCCTTGAGAAGACGGGCAATGGTCTGAAAATATTCGTCGAAATGGCTGACCCCGACATGTTCGAACATGCCGACCGAAACGATCCGGTCAAATCGCTCGCCGACGTCCCGATAGTCCTGCAGCCGGAATGAGACGCGATCGGCGAGGCCGCCGTCGATCGCGCGTTTGGTCGCCACGGCGTGCTGTTCCTTGGAAAGCGTCACGCCGGTGGCGCGGGCTCCGGCCGTTTCGGCCAGATACAGCCCGAGGCCGCCGAACCCGCAGCCGATGTCGAGCACGCTGTGATTGTCGTCGACCAGCAGTTTGGCGGTGATATGGCGCTTCTTCGCCAGTTGCGCTTCTTCCAGGGTCGCCCCGGGATGTTCGAAATAGGCGCAGGAATACTGACGGTCGGCGTCGAGAAAAAGGTCGTAGAGCCCGACGTTGAGGTCGTAGTGATGCGCGATATTGCGTCGGGCGCGCGAGCGGTCGTTGCGCTGGCGCAGCCTCCGGGTCGCGATCCGCAGGTCTTCCAGGAACTTCAGCCAGCGCGGGCCGCCGAATGCGACGATGTTCTGCTCCCCCAGCGCCATCACTTCGTAGAGATCGCCCCTGGTCACGATCAGCCGGCCGTCCATGTAGAGTTCGCCGAGCGCAAGGGTCGGATCGAAGGCCAGTTCCAGTTCGGCGGCCCGATCCACGATTTTCACGCCGAGCTTCGGTCCGCTCCGGTCGCCGAATATCTCGACCACTTTGTCGGCCGTTTCGACCTCGAGATGGCCATGCTTGATCAGCGAGGACAGAAAGGTCCGAAACAGCGTTCCCATGGAGCAGCCCCTGCTTCTGGCGGTCCAAGGGCTTCAAACACGACCGGGAACGCCGAACGTCAACAAAGTCGAAGCTATGACCGTCGCGCGCAGGTTGCAAGGTCGTTGTTCGGACTCGACATTCTTTTGATTGCCGGCGCCCGTCCGATTCGTCCGGTCGCGCGGCGGGGTCGGCGGAATTCAGCCCTCCGCGACCGCGCACGGCGGCGCCGGCGGGGGCGCCGGCGCCGGGCAATTGCGCGGCGGCGACGGGCCGCCCCGCGCATTGACAAGGGCGCGGCTGCCTCCTATTTCAGCGTCGAGCCTCCGTCATTGCGCGGCGAGGCCGGACAAGGGCCCCCCGGGCGCGCGCGTCTGGAGATCGCCCATGTTCGGGCTGTCGGAGTCCTGACCTTGGCGGCCGCATCATCCGCGAAATCGACGGCATGCTCGGGCGCGGGGTCCATTGTCCGCGACGCGCGCTCGACGGTTGGACCTCGCTGGTTCGTGCGGGCCCCGCGCAGGCGGGGCCCGGACATCGTGAGTTACGGCTGACCGCCCCGGCGACGCTGGCGCCGGTCGAGGGTCGGAAAGGTCTGATATGCTCGGCAATGTCCTCAAGATGGTGTTCGGCTCGTCGAACGAACGCAGGCTGAAGGGCTATCGGCCCGGCGTCGCCGCGATCAACGCGCTGGAGGCGGACTATGTCGCGCTGAGCGACGAGCAATTGCGCGGCAAGACCGAGGAATTTCGCGCCGCCATCGCGGCGGGCCGGCTGCTCGACGATCTCGCCGCGCCTGCCTTCGCCGCGGTCCGCGAGGCGGCCAAGCGGACGCTCAGGCAGCGTCATTTCGACGTGCAGCTGATCGGCGGCATGGTTCTTCACGAGGGCGCGATCGCCGAAATGCGCACCGGCGAGGGCAAGACGCTCGTGGCCACGCTCGCCACCTACCTCAACGCGCTCGCCGGCAAGGGCGTCCACGTCGTCACCGTCAACGACTATCTGGCGCGCCGCGATTCCGAATGGATGGGCCAGATCTACCGCTTCCTCGGCATGAGCGTCGGGGTCATCGTCCATGGCCTCGACGACAACCAGCGCCGGCAGGCCTACGCCGCCGACATCACCTATGGGACGAACAACGAATTCGGGTTCGACTACCTGCGCGACAACATGAAATATGACATGGCCGACATGGTGCAGCGCGGCCACAACTACGCGATCGTCGACGAGGTCGACTCCATTCTGGTCGACGAGGCGCGCACGCCGCTGATCATTTCGGGGCCTTCCGACGACCGGTCCGATCTCTACAATTCGGTCAACGCGCTGATCCCGCGTCTGGCGCGCGCCGACTACGAGCTCGACGAGAAGCAGCGCACGGTCAATCTGACGGAGGCGGGCAACGAACATGTCGAGGAGCTGCTGCGCGAGGCGGGCCTCTTGAAGGAAGGCTCGCTCTACGAGGCGACCAGCGTGACCCTCGTCCACCACGTCAACCAGGCCATGCGCGCCCACAAGCTGTTCCAGCTCGACAAGGACTACATCGTGCGCAACGGCGAGCTCGTCATCGTCGACGAGTTCACCGGCCGGATGATGCCCGGCCGGCGCTATTCGGAGGGGCTGCACCAGGCGCTCGAGGCCAAGGAGCATGTCCAGGTGCAGCCGGAGAACGTGACGCTCGCCTCGATCACGTTCCAGAACTATTTCCGCCTCTACAAGAAGCTCGCCGGTATGACCGGCACGGCGGCGACCGAGGCCGACGAATTCGCCGAAATCTACAAGCTCGAAGTCGTCGAGATCCCGACCCACCGGCCGGTCAACCGGCTCGACGAGGACGACGAGGTCTATCGCACGGGCGCCGAAAAGCTGCGCGCCGTCGTGCGCGAGATCGAGGACGCCAACGCCAAGATGCAGCCGATGCTGGTCGGCACGACGTCGATCGAGAAATCCGAGCAGCTCGCCGAGGTGCTGGAAAAGGCCGGCTACACCAAGATCGACTTCGCCAGGCCGCTCGCGCTGTCCGACCTCTACGCCTCCGCGCGCAGGGGCGAGCCGTCGAGACTGTTCGCCGTGCTGAACGCGCGCTTCCACGAACAGGAAGCCTATATCGTCGCCGAGGCCGGCGTGCCGGGCGCGATCACGATCGCCACCAACATGGCCGGGCGCGGCACCGACATCCAGCTCGGCGGCAATGTCGAGATGCGCGTCGCCCAGGAATGCGATCCGCTCGCGCCGGGCGACGAACGGGTCGCCCGCGAGGCCTCGATCCGCGCCGAGGTCGAGGACTTCAAGCGCAAGGCGATCGAGGCGGGCGGGCTCTACATCATCGGCACCGAACGGCACGAGAGCCGGCGCATCGACAACCAGCTGCGCGGCCGCGCCGGCCGTCAGGGCGATCCGGGACGGTCGAAATTCTTCCTGTCGCTGCAGGACGACCTGATGCGCATCTTCGGCTCCGAGCGCATGGATGCAATGCTCAAGCGGCTCGGACTCAAGGAGGACGAAGCGATCGTCCATCCCTGGATCAACAAGGCGCTCGAGAAGGCGCAACAGAAGGTCGAGGCGCGCAATTTCGACATGCGCAAGAACGTGCTGAAGTTCGACAATGTGATGAACGACCAGCGCAAGGTCATCTTCGAGGACCGGCGCAAGATGATGGCGCAGGACTCGCTCGAGCCGACCATCGCCGAAATGCGCGCCGACATCGTCGACGATCTCGTCACTCGCCACATCCCGCCCGACGCCTATCCGGAGGCGTGGGACGTCGCCGGCCTCAAGGAAGAGGTCGCCGCCAAGCTCAACCTCGACCTGCCGGTCGACGAATGGGCAAAGGAAGAGGGCATCGCCGACGAGGAAATGGCCGAGCGGCTGCTCAAGGCCGCTGACGAGGCCTACGCCGGGCGCGTCGAGCGCAACACGCCGGAAGCGATGCGCTACGTCGAGAAGCAGGTGATCCTGCAGTCGCTCGACCACCTCTGGCGCGAACACCTCGTCACCCTCGACCACCTGCGTCAGGTCATCGGCTGGCGCGGCA
>JBEKEI010000213.1:0-6609 GCA_050013915.1 Roseiarcus sp. | reverse complement strand
AGATCCGCAGTCCGACGGGATGCGTGGCGACTTCTGGCCGCAGAGCTTCTGGCGCGCCGCGGCCATTGCGGCGCCGCCTGGATCCAGAACGCCGGAAGGGCCGGCCTCTACCGCCATTGCTGCTGCTCGCGGAAGCTCAAGTAGGGCCCCCGTCGCCTTCTCTCTTTTGTTCGAGAATGGCGCACCCGAAGGGATTCGAACCCCTGGCCTCTGCCTTCGGAGGGCAGCGCTCTATCCAGCTGAGCTACGGGTGCGCGGTCTGCCGCCGGGTGGCGGCGGGTGTTGAATATCGCATTTCCGCGCGGAGGGAAATCGTCATTTGCCCGATGTCGCCCGGTCGGGCCGCAAGCGCGGCGGCCTGGCCGCGCGGGGCGAAGCGGGCGAGGTAGCGCGCCTCGATGTCGGCGATCGGCATGACGACGAACACGTCGGTCGTGCCGAATTTGGGATCGACGACCGCCTGCGCGCCGAATTTTGCGCCGAGCCGCCAATAGCCCCGGACCAGCGGCGGCAGCGCGCGCGCGGCCGCCCGCGCGTCGAGCCCGTCCTGCGGCGCGGCGGCCATTTCGAAGCCGCGGCCGACCGCGGCCGCGCCCCATTCGGCGCTCGCCGGCGCGCTGCGCCACAGCAGGCTCAGCGCCGCCGCATGCGCGGCGGGTTCGGCCCCGTCCAGGCTCGCGCAGCCGAACATCGCGTCGATGCGATGGTGCCGGACATAGGCCCAGACGCCGCGCCACAGCAGTTCGAGGGTCGGCCTGGCGCGATAGCCGGGCGCGACGCAGGAGCGGCCGAGTTCGAGGAAGCGCGTCTGGCGGTGGCGGGCGAGCAGCGGCGCCACGTCGAATTCGCCGGCGCTGTAGAAGCCGAAATTGGCCTCCGCGACATCCTGGCGCAGCAGACGATAGGCGCCGACGACCTTGGCGCCGCGGCGCCCCGCGCGGTCGACCACGATCAGATGGTCGCAGACACGGTCGAACCGGCAGACGTCGCGGCGGATCAGCCGCGCGGTCGAATCGGGGGCGGCCCCGCCCTCCTCGAAGAAGACGCGATAGCGCAATTTCTGCGCCTTGCGGATTTCCCGCTTGGTCGTCGCGAGCCGCAATTCGAGGTCGCCGATGGCGCCCAGATTCGGGCCGAGACCTTCGAGATCGCGCACGCGGCGCGCAAATTTTGGAAAGGCGGGTCGGATGACCGCCCGCCGGCTCGGCTCCGATGCCATCGCACTCCCCGATTCGCCGGTCTCGGCGATGTCAGAGCATCTTCGTCGCAACCAATTATGACAAGACCGCCCCGATGCCGCCAGCCGCCGGCGCGGCGCTCCGGCGCCGGGCGGCGTCGATGGCGCCGGCGAGGCGCGCGAGCTCGACCGGTTTCGTCAGGAAGTCGTCGAGGCCGGCGCCGAGGCAGGCGCGCCGGTCCTCCTCCATCGCGTTGGCGGTCAGCGCGATCATCGGCGTCGGCCGGGCGCCGCAGTCGCGCTCGGCGCGGCGGATGCCGCGCGCGGCCTCCAATCCGTCGAGGCCGGGCATTTTGATGTCCATCAGGATGATGTCGAAGCGCGGCGCCTCGCCGCGCGCCGCCGCGGCGCCGAGCGTCATCGCGGCATGGCCGTCATGGGCGCGGACGACGTCGAAGCCGAGCCGCCGCAGAGCCTTCTGGGCGATCGTGGCGTTGATCTCGTTGTCCTCCGCCAGCAGCGCGCGCGCGAGCCCCCGGCCGACCGCGGGCAGGGGCGCGGGCGCCGGCGCCGGCGCCGGCGGGGACGGGAATTCGCCGGCGAGGCGCTCGAACAGCGATCGCGCGCGGACCGGCTTGACGAGCCAGCCGTCGAAGCCCCGCAGCGAATTCTGGCCGAAGGCGCGCCGCTCGAACGGCGAGAACAGCACGAGACTCTGCGGCGCTCCGGCCGCGCGCGCCGCGATCGCGAGCCGGTTGGTCGCCTCGACGCCGAGCGCGCAATCGACGATGACGACGTCGGCCGGCGGCGACAGGGAAAGCGCCTTCAGTCCCTCCTCGAGCCCCTCCGCGCGAACGACCGTCGCGCCCGCCTCGGCGAGGCGCGCGGCGAGGGCGGGCGCCTCGAACGGCGATCGCGCGATGATCAGCGCCCGCCGGCCATCGAGCCTGGGCGCGGCCGAATCGCCGGGCGCCGCGAGCGAGCGCGGCGCCTGCGGCAGCGCGACGGCGAAGCCGAACGCCGCGCCGAGGCCGGCGGCGTCGGCGAGCGCGAGATCGCCGCCCATCAGGGAGACGAGACGCCGGGAGATCGCGAGACCGAGCCCGGCGCCTTCGTGGCGGCGGGCGTTCGAGCCGTCGCCCTGCTCGAAATCCTCGAAAATCGCGGTCCGCCGGTCGGGCGCGACGCCGGGCCCGGTGTCGAGGATCCGGAATCCGATCCGCCCTTCGGCCGCCCGCTCGACGATCACCCCGATGCCTCCGACCTCGGTGAACTTGACGGCGTTGCCGGCCAGATTGGTCAGCACCTGGCGCAGCCGCAGGCCGTCGCCGACCACCAGCGAGGGCACGTCGGCGGCGATCGAGACGGCGATCTCGAGCCCCTTGCTCTGCGCGCGCGGCGCCAGGAGTTCGACGACGCCTTCGACCAGCCGGTGCAGATCGAAGGGTTCGCTGACGAGTTCGAGCCGGCCCGCCTCGATGCGGGAGAAGTCGAGGATCTGGTCGATCAGGCTGACCAGCGCCGCCCCCGAACTGCGGATGGCTTCGACATAGCTGGCGTTCTCGGCGTCGAGCCGGGCCTCGCGCAGGAGGTCGGCCATGCCGAGAATGCCGCTGAGCGGCGTGCGGATCTCGTGGCTCATCGTCGCCAGGAACCGCGACTTCGCCTCGCTCGCCGCCTCGGCGCGCTCGCGCGCGGCGGCGTTCTCCTTGAGCCGCCAGATCTCGTCGCGCAGGGCCTCGATCGTCGCGTCGGCCTCGCTCGGCCGCCGCCGCGCGCGCTTGCGCAGGTGATCGAAGCCGAGCGCCAGGGCGAACAACGCGACCAGGAACGGCGACGCCTCGATCAGCAGACGGCTGGCGGAAATGAACGTGTCGATCGCGTCGGCGTCCATGATCGGCGTCCTTCCCCCGGCGCCCCTCGCCGCGCCCGGAGAATGGCACGACACGGTTGAGAAACTCTTGAGACAAAGGACCCATTTGCGAACAGCTCGCCGCCCCCGGAGCCCGCCGGTCGGTCACGCCGCCGACGCCCGATCCTGCGTCCCGCGGTACGACAAGGCCTCGGCGAGATGGGCGCGGCGCACCGGGCTCCCGCCCTCGAGGTCGGCGAGGGTCCGGGCGAGCTTGAGCACGCGGTGGTAGCCGCGCGCGGACAGCCGCATGCGCTCGGCGGCCTCGCGCAGCAGGCCGAGCGCCGGACCGTCGGGCCGGGCGATCTCCTCCATCGCGCTCGCGGGCGCCGCGGCGTTGCAGCCGACGCCGGCCAGACCCATGGCGCGATAGCGGTCGATCTGGATTTCGCGCGCCGCCGCCACGCGCGCCGCGACCTCGGCCGAACCCTCGGCGGGGGGCGGCAGCAGCATGTCGGCCGCGGTGACGGGCGGCACGTCGATCGTCAGGTCGAAGCGATCGAGCAGCGGACCCGACAGCCGGCCCTGATATTGCGCGACGCACCTGACGTTGGGACCGCGATTGCAGGCATAGCCCGGCTCGCTGGCATGGCCGCAGCGGCAGGGGTTCATCGCCGCCACGAGCTGGAACCTGGCGGGATAGACGATCCGATGATTGGCGCGGGCGATCGCCACCTCGCCGGTCTCGATCGGCTGGCGCAGGCTGTCGAGCGCCTGGGGCTGGAATTCCGGGAGTTCGTCGAGGAACAGGACGCCCTGATGGGCGAGCGAAACCTCGCCGGGCTTGGCGTGGACGCCGCCGCCGACCAGCGCGGCCATCGACGCGGAATGGTGCGGCGCCCGGAACGGACGCCGATCGGTCAGCGCGCCGCCGGCGAGATGGCCGGCGACCGAGTGGATCATCGAGACCTCGAGCAGTTCGCGCGGGGTCAGCCGCGGCAGGATCGAGGGCAGGCGCTGCGCGAGCATCGACTTGCCGGCGCCGGGCGAACCGCTCATCAGCAGATTGTGGCCGCCCGCGGCGGCCACTTCGAGCGCGCGCTTGGCGCTCTCCTGGCCTCTGATGTCGCGGATGTCGGGCAGCGGCGCGCCCGCGGCGCGCATCGCCGGCTCCGGCCGGCTCAGCACCTGCGCGCCCTTGAAATGATTGGCGAGCTGGATCAGCGACCGCGGCGCCAGAATGTCGAGATCGGCGGACGCCCAGGCGGCTTCGGGGCCGCAGGCCGCCGGACAGATGAGGCCGTGGCCGCGCGCATTGGCGGCGATCGCCGCCGGCAGGACGCCGGCGACCGCGCTGACCGCCCCGTCGAGCGCCAGTTCGCCGATCACGGTATAGGCCTGCAGGGCGTCGGGCGGGATCGCGCCGATCGCCGCCATGACGCCGAGCGCGATCGGCAGGTCGTAGTGGCTGCCCTCCTTCGGCATGTCGGCCGGCGCGAGATTGACCGTGATGCGGCGCGCCGGCAGGGCGAGGCCGGAGGCGATGAGGGCGGCGCGGACGCGCTCGCGCGATTCGGCGACCGCCTTGTCGCCGAGGCCGACGATCATGAACGCGACATTGCCGCTGGCGACCTGCACCTGCACGTCGATGGGGCGCGCCTCGACCCCCTCGAACGCCACTGTCGAAACGCGCGCGACCATGCCGCCCCGCCCCCGAGCGTCAGCGCGCCGAGATGGACGCGACGCATGGGAACATATGCGGAACATCGCGGGCGTGGCAAGCGAAATCCCGCCGGCGCCGCGCCAGCGGGGCGAGCGGGACAGCCCGACCGCGAGCGCCGCCTCGAATTGGTGTAGAAGCCGCGCCGATTCATCCCCGCGCGGAGAGCGGCATGGCGCGCTACGATTTCTCCAGCCCCCGCCTGTTCGTCGAAGCCGACCTCGCCGAGGGCGAAACGATCGCGCTCGCGCCCGACCAGAGCAATTATCTGATCGCCGCGTTGCGGCTGCGCGAAGGCGCGCGTGTCCTCGTCTTCAACGGTCGCGACGGCGAATATGCGGCGCGGCTCGCCGCGCCGACCCGCAGGAGCGCCCGGCTCGTCCTCGCCGGGCGCGCGAGAGCCCAGGAATTCGCCCCCGACCTCGACTATCTCTTCGCCCCGCTCAAGCATGCGCGCCTCGACTATGTCGCGCAGAAAGCGGTCGAGATGGGCGCGCGCCGCTTGCGCCCCGTGCTGACGCGCCGCACCCAGGCGACGCGCGTCAATCTGGAGCGGCTGCGCGCCAATGCGCGGGAGGCGGCCGAGCAATGCGGCATCGTCTGGCTGCCGGAGATCCTCGCCGAGGCGCCGCTCGACCGGGTGCTCGAGCAATGGCCGGCGCAGAGGCTGCTGATCTTCTGCGACGAGGACGCGCCCTGCGCCAATCCGATCGCCGCGCTCGCCGGGCGCGAAGCCTCGCAGGGCGCCGCCCTGCTGATCGGGCCGGAAGGCGGCTTCGACGAAGCGGAGCGCGCCGCGATCCTGCTGGCGCCCAACGTGCTGCGCCTCTCGCTGGGGCCGCGCATCCTGCGCGCCGACACGGCCGCCGTCGCCGCGCTCGCGCTGATCCAGGCCCAGCTCGGCGACTGGCGGTAGCCGGGGCTTGCGCGGCCCGAGCGCGCCGCGCGCCCGCCGCGATCTTGCCATGAAGTCGCGCGACATGTGCCGCGACGGCGATTGCGCGCCGCATCGAATGTGCCTGGAGATCGTCGAATGATTCGTGCGAGTTTGGCCGTGATTCTGGCGTCTTTCGCTTCGTGCGCCGCCCATGCCGGCGACGCTTCGTCAGGCGAATCGGCCCACGCGCGGGTCGATGGCCATTGCGCCGCGCTCGGCGAGGGATTTTTCGCCATCGCCGGTTCGAACGCCTGCATCAGGATCAGCGGCCGCATCAGCGCGGGCGTCGGATTCGCGGGAGCGGCGAGTTCGACCGAATCGTTCGGCCCGCGGCTCGGCGGCGCTCCGGCGAGCGGTTTCGACGCCCAGACCGCCGCGAACGGCGACCTGCGCTTCGACACCGAGGCGGGTCCGGCGCGAATCTACGTCGGCGCGCGCCGGGACACCAATCCGCGCTGGGCGCTCGACGGTCAGTAGCAGGCCTCGGCGAAGGCGGGATCGACCGATCCGTCCCATTCCCGCTCGAACCGGGCGATCCAGTCCTGGGCCGCGACGCGGCCGGCGCCGACGAACGCGTCGAGCGGATCGAGATGGACGCCCTCGTCGCATCCGCCGGCGTCGCGCCGCCTGCGCCTGGCGAGCCCGCCGCGCGCGACGACGAGGATTTCGCGGCCGATTTCGACGAGGCTGCGGCCCGCAATGGTCGCGCCGAGGGCGAGGCGCGGCGCTTCGTCGCGCAGCTTCTGGCGCTCGGCCGCGGTCCAGCGGCGGACGATCTCCCAGGCGGCGTCGAGCGCCCGGCCGTCATAGTAGAGGCCGACCAGCAGCGCCGGAAGCGCGCAGATTCGCGCCGCCGGCCCGACATCGGCCCCGCGCATCTCGAGGTAGCGCTTCAGCCGCACCTCCGGGAAGATCGTCGAGAG
>JBEKEI010000212.1:0-6622 GCA_050013915.1 Roseiarcus sp. | reverse complement strand
GAGCAGCTTCTCCATCCAGGGATCGTAGTCGACCCCGTTGACGATGACGATTCTGGCGTCGGCGAGGGCCTTGGCGGTCGAGGCGCTCGCCTCGAACAGATGCGGGTCGTCGTCGGGATTGGACAGGATGCTGGTGACGGCGACGTTGGCGCCGCCGATCTGGCTGGCGACGTCGCCGTAGAAATTCTCCGCCGCGACGATGCGGACAGGATCGGCCATTGCGGGAGCGCAGAGCGGAACGGCGAAAAGGGCCAGGAACGCAATGGAGCGCATGGGTTCAACCTCCAGCTGGATCGGCCCCGGCGGCCGACGACGAATTGTTATAATATAACATATCAGAGGGCAAGCGAGGCCTTGCCGAGCGCGCGGCGCGCTCAAGCGGATTGTGCTATCGAAATGGCGTTCGGGATTTGAAATGCGCGCTGACGGTCAGACGGAAGAGAGCGCCCGATGGGCCGCGCAGGTCGAGCAGTCGTGCGCGAACAAGGGCCTGCAGCTCACGCCCCTGCGTCGGCAGATTCTCGCGATCGTCGCCCAGGCGCCCGCGCCGCTCGGCGCCTATGCGATCATCGAGGAATTGTCCCGGGAGCAGCGAAAGGCGGTCGCGCCGCCGACCGTCTATCGCACGCTCGAATTCTTTCTCGCCCACGGCTTCCTGCACAAGATCGAGAGCCGCAACGCCTATGCGCCGTGCGCCCATCTCGGCCACGACCACCACGGCATCCTGCTGATCTGCGGCCGCTGCGGGCGCACCGATGAGATCGAGAACGCCGGATTCGACGCGCTCCTGCAGGCGACCGCCGCGCAGGCGGGCTTCGCCGCGCAGCGGCGGGTGGTCGAGATCGAGGGCTTATGCGAAAGTTGCGGGCGGGAGGCGGGTCCGGCGGAATTGGCGCCCCGCCTCTCTCTCCCGCTCGCGCGCGTGGGTCGGGGCGAGGGCCTCGGCGCCGCCCGACGGCGCGTGGCGCGGCGGTGATCCGCGCGGGCGGCGGTCGGGGGCCGGCAGATCGGATCGCGCGCTTTCGCAACGCGACCGGGCAGCTTGCGGCAGGCGATATCCGCAAGGTCAGGCGCTGCGTATCAGAAGGAGACCCGACGCCGGATTCGAGCGACCGTCCGCCCGACCACGAGACAGGAACACCCTCATGAAAGTCGCGATCCTCTTGAAATCGGCCCTTGATTGGCTCGGCCGCTTCAGCCGCGCCGTGCCGCACGACGCCGCCGACGAGTTCGCCCATCGTCTCACCATCCTGGCGTTCCGGCGCGCCGAGATCGCGATGGACACGCTCGCCGCGGGCTGCGGACGGGGCTCCCGCTCCGCCTTCGATTGCCGCGCCGAGCCCTAGCAATCGGGATCGACCGCGACCCCGGTGGCGCCGACGGCCTCGCCGACCCTCGCCCGCAACAGCGGCACGACGTCTCGTTCGAACCATGGATTGCGCTTCATCCAGATTCCGCTGCGCCACGACGGGTGCGGCAGCGGAAAGAAGCGCGGCCCATGGGCGCCGAAGCCGCGCACGGTCTGCGTCAGCGACCCGGTCCCTCGACCGGCGAGATAGGCGCGTTGAGCGTAACCGCCGACCAGCAGCGTGAGGCGGTTCGCGGGCAAACGCGCCATGATGCGGGGATGCCACAATGGCGCGCATTCCGGACGAGGCGGCAGGTCGCCGCCCGCGCGGGCGCCGGGATAGCACAATCCCATCGGGATCAGCGCCACCCGCGCCGGGTCATAGAATGTCGCCGGCGCGAGGCCTGTCCACTCCCGCAGCCGCGCGCCGCTCGCGTCGTCCCAGGGAACGCCGCTCGCGTGGGCGCGCGCGCCCGGGGCCTGGCCGATGATCACGAGCCGGGCCGTGTCGCTGAACTGCACGATCGGGCGCGGCCCGGCCGGCAGGCCGGCCGCGCAGACCGTGCAGGCGCGGATCTCGCGCAAAAGCACGTCGACCGACGGCGCACGAGCGCCGAACTGCGCTTCCGGGCCGTCGCGACGGGGTGGGCGGCGGTTCGAGTTCATCGCCGCGCGAGGCGGGACTTCGCCATCCGCCGCTCCCACGCTCTGGGCGCCGGTTCACAGACCGGAGGATTCCGCAATCCGCCGATCCCTCGGATCGCCAACCCTTCCCTATCCCGTCCCGAGTTTCGACCGCAAGCGCTCCGGAAATCGAAACGCCCGGCTGAGCATGATCCGACGCGGCGGCGGCTGGTCCCTAGCTTGCCACCCGCATGAGAACGCGGCCGAAGGGGCGGCCCTCGATCAGATGGCGCACGGCCTCGGCCGCCTCGGACAGCGGGAACACCCTGGCGAAAGTGGGCTCGATGCTCCCCTCCGACAGGTAGCCGAGCAACGTCTTCTGCGCCGCGGCGAGAGTTTCCGGCGAGAACGCCCGCAAGGTGAAGCCGCGCAGTTTCGCCGCCTTCCAGATGATGTCGGTCAGGTTGATCTCGGCCTGCCTGCCGGCGGCGTAGCCGACGACCGCATAGGTCCCGCCGACGGCCAGGCAACCGAGGGCCTCGCCCGTCAGAGTCCCGCCGACGCCGTCGATCACCACGTCGACGCCCTTGCCGCCGGTCATCCGCATCACGCCGTCGCGCAGGCTTTCGCGCGAGAGATCGACGACGTCTTCGTATCCGGCGGCGCGCGCCTGCTTCGCCCTGGCGGTCGTGGTCGCCGTCGAGATCGCGACCGACGCGCCGAGCCGGCGAGCGATCTGCACGCCCTCCATGCCCACGGCGCCGCCGATGCCGGGCGCCAGGACCGACTGCCCCGGCTTGAACGCCGCGAACTCGGTCAGGACGAGGTAGCCCGTGATGTAGCCGGCCCCGGCGAGGTAGGCGGCGGCGTGCTCGTCGTCGACGTGGTCGGGCACATGGGTCAGCCCCGCCGCCGGCGCCGAGACGAATTCCCGCCAGGTGCCGTCAACGAGCAGGCCGAAGCCGCGCCCCGTCACCAGCACGCGTTCGCCCGGCTCGAAGTCCTTCACTTTCGACTCGACCACGATTCCGACGCCGGTCTGGCCGCCGACGCGCGGCAGATTCTCCGGGGTGGCCAGGAATATCCGGCCAGAGCGCAACGTATCGTCGAGCGGATTGACCCCCACTGTCCGCATCCGGACGAGCGCCTCTCCCTCCGCCGGACGGGGCGGCGCGAGCTCGACGAGCCTGTTCTGCTCATAACCGCCGTAAGCGAGATATTGGATCGCCTTCATGACTCCTGTCTCCTGCCAGATCGCGTTTTTCGCCGCCCGCCTCTGCCACACGGCGATTTCGGATTCGATCCGGACGGGATCGAGGCCGGCGTCGGCGCGAAGCTTGCGCGGAAGATGGTTGCAAAATTAAACCATGTGACAGGAATAGCCGAAACGGTTTAAGATTGCAACCATTCACTCGTCGCCCCGCTTCATGCTGAGCGCGGCGCCTCGGGCGGGGGCGTGACCGGCAACAGGACCTGGGCGATCGATGAGAGGCAAGAAGACGGATCTGGGCGCGAGCGCCTGCGCAATCGCGCGGTCCCTGAACGTCATCGGCGACTGGTGGTCGCTGCTGATCGTTCGCGATGCGCTGGCGGGGGCGCGCCGGTTCGGAGAGTTCCAGAAAAAGCTCGGCCTTGCCAAGAATATCCTGTCCGCCAGGCTACGAAAGCTGGTCGAGACCGGCATCCTGAAGACCGCGCCGGCGTCCGACCGAAGCGCCCACAACGAATATCTGCTCACCGAGAAAGGCGAGCAGCTCTATCTCGTCCTCGCGGCCTTGTGGCAGTGGGGCGAGAAATATTCCTTCGGCCATGGGGAGCAGGAGCTCTCGATGGTCGACCGCGACCAATCACAGACGCTCGCCCCGTTGGAACTCAAAACCACCGACGGCCGCCGGGTTGGACCCCGAGGCTATAGAAGCAAGCGTCGCGATCTCTCCCGGGGCGAGAGTTTGAACGCCTGACCCGAAACGCAGGAGGCTTCCGCCATGCCTACAGCCCCTCCAAGCAAAAGCATCCTGCTGATCGGCGCGTCGCGCGGCCTCGGCTGCGCGATGGCCGCGGAATTCCTGAACCACGGCTGGGGCGTCGTCGCCACGGTTCGAGGCAGGGCCAGGACCCCGCTGCACGAGCTCGCGGACATCAAAGAAAACCGGGTCGAGATCGAGACCGTCGACATCTGCGAACCCGATCAGATCGCCGCGCTGCGCGCTCGTCTGTCAGGTCGGACGTTCGACATATTGTTCGTGAACGCCGGCGTGACGAACGATCCGCGGCAGACGATCGCCGACGTGTCGACCGAAGAGTTCGTGCGCGTCATGGTGACGAATGCGTTGAGCCCGATGCGGGTCATCGAAGCCCTGCACGATCTCGTCACTCCCACGGGAACGATCGGCGCGATGTCGTCCGGGCAAGGCAGCGTCAGCAACAACACGACCGGCATGCGGGAGGTCTACCGAGGCAGCAAGGCGGCGCTGAACATGTTCATGCGCAGTTTTGCCGCGCGCCATTCCGGAGCTTCCCGCACGCTTGTCCTGATGGCGCCCGGCTGGGTGCGGACGGATCTGGGTGGGCCGGACGGCCGGCTCAGCATCGAGGAGAGCGTTCCCAGTCTGGTGAGGGTTCTCCTCTCCGTGCGGGGCGCTCCCGGGCTGCAATATCTCGACTATCTCGGCCGCACGGTTCCCTGGTGAGGCGTCGGCGCAGCGACCTTCGGGATGGGAGGTCGATCGAGCGGCGAAAGCGCGGCGTGGGTACCGGCGAGGTCGAGGCTCGGCTCAGGCGCCGCCGCGCTGACAGGGACGGTGCGTCGGTGGCCGGAACGAGGGGCTCAGGCGCGAGGGGGCCGTTGCAAGGTCCTGCGACGCCGTCAGAAAATCCGGTCCAATCGAGGCCGTCGGGCAGCGACCCTCGTCCGCGATCACGACGTCATCGTCACCGATCGAAGTCAGCCCCGCGTCCGCGACGCCCCGCGGCGGCGGGCGATGATCTCGGACAGGCGCGCGCGGGTCGCCGGGTCGCGCCAGACCAACACCGCCGTCGCGATCAGCCCGCCGTGCAGCAGGAGCGCGCCGAGGAGGATATGCGAGAGCCCCCAGATCAGCCCCGGCCCGGCCCAGGCGGCGGCGGCCGCGAGGGCGTAACCGCCCCACAGCGTCGCGGAAATGGGCGCGCCCAGCCGCCACAGCACAGCCGCGGCGCCCGCGCCCGCGACGAGCAGCTTCAGCGCCGCCATGGCGCGCAACAGGTTCGCCCAATCCCCTCCGGCGCTGGCGATCGCCTGCGCCGTGGCGGCGTTGTCGGTCGCGAGCATTCCGCCGGCGGCGGCCAGCGCGACGACGGCGAGCAGTAGCATCCTGGCGATGAACGGCGTCGCGAAGCTCGCTCGCGAAGCGGGCCGGGCCGACGGGGTCGGGGGGCGTCTGACGGCAACAAGGCTCAAGGGCGCCTCCCGCGATCGGCTGCAGATGGTACAGCAAAATCTCGCATTTTTAAAATATTCCCGCTCTCGCGATCTGTCGGCATGGAGGTCGGCCTTTTCGGCGCACGCCTATCGGCTGAGAACGATGTGGGTGGCTTGATCGGTCGCCTGATGTTCGGTGACGCGGTAGCCGAGCGCCGGCAGGTCGATCCCGGCGAACATCGCTTCACCCTGCCCGAGCACGACCGGGGACAAAGCGAAATGCAGCTCGTCGATGAGACCGGCGCGAAGATATTGACGCACAGTCTCGGGGCCGCCGCCGATCTTCACGTCTCGGCCCTTGGCGGCGAGCCTCGCCTTCTCCAGCGCCGCCTCGATCCCGTCGGTCACGAAGATGAAGGTGGTGCCGCCGTCCATCTCGATCGGATCGCGCGAATGATGCGTCAGCACGAAGGTCGGCGCGTGATAGGGCGGGTTGGCGCCCCACCAGCCCTTCCAGCTTTCGTCCGGCCAGGGGCCGCGGATCGGCCCGAACATATTGCGGCCGAGGATGAACGCACCGAACCCGTCCATCGAACGATGGGCGTAGGCCTCGTCGACGCCGTCCGAGCCGCCGTCCTTACCGATCATCGCCCGAAACATACGGGTGCCGAACATCCACTCGTGCAGCTCCCGCCCGCGCCGGCCGAGCGGATTTTCAAGACTTTGCTCTGGCCCGGCTCCGAAACCGTCGAGCGAGATCGAAAAGCCTGCAACGCGCACTTTCGTCATGACGAACCCTTCCATCGCTTTCGGGATCGAGGATGGAAGCAATATAGATCCTTGCTTGGCCCCTGACGATGGGCGCAGGCCTGCAGCGCCAGGGGGTCGACGCGTCGACAACCGCCGACAGAGACCCGCCCTCCATATCGCCCCAGGAGAGACGCCCGCCGCATGATGCTTGCAAGTTTGTTCTCATTATGTTCTCTCCCCATTCAGAAATCTGTCGGTCGTTTTCGATCCAAACTCAGCGGAGGTCGGTGATGACGAAACTTACACTCCACCTTTGGTGGGAGTCGCGCGACCCGGCGCAGGCCGACGACGCGCGCAGGCTCGCCCGTTTCGTCAATGGCCTGCCCGACTTCGACCCGATCTATCGAAGCTGGCTGGATTCGCCCGACGGCCAAGAGCAGACGGTTCCCGTCCCGCTCAGCGAAGCCGCGGCGAAACAGCTTCTGATCGACAGTCTGGAG
>JBEKEI010000211.1:0-6908 GCA_050013915.1 Roseiarcus sp. | reverse complement strand
GCCACAACGAAAGGATTTGTCGGGCGATGCCGCTTGGGGCGCCGCCCCGCGCGCGGCGCCCGACGGCGGCGCGCCCCGGACCCCTGCGCGGGCTTCCATTTGCCTGCAACCCTCTGATTTGCCTGGATCGGACGAGAAATGAATTGCCAAATCTTTCCAAAACGAAAGGATTTGTCGGGCGATGCGGCGGGCGCCGATTCCGACAGGGATCGTCATTCCCGGCGCGACATTGGCGCGCGGGCCCGGCCACGCAACTGCCGACGCCGGCTCGGCCTGTCGCGCAAGAAGTCCGGTGGTCGATCCATCAGCCTCGGCTCAACCCTCGGCGCCGGCGTCGCGGAACAGCTGCGCGGCCATCGCGCGCGTCACCGGGGCGCGGCGCGCCAGCGCTTCGCGGTCGAGCGCGTCGACGATCGCGCGCGCGGCGCCGAGCGAGCGGTCGATCCGCAGGGCGATATAGCCGATGACGGCGGGTTCGACGGCGAGCTGGCGGTCGCTGAACAGCTTGAACAGCACGGCGCGCGCGAGATCGGCGTCGGGCTCGCCGAGCGCGACGACCGGCGCGAGCCGGAGACGCGAGCGCAGGTCGGGCATCGCCAGGCCCCAGGCCCCGGGCGACCGGCGAGCGGTCAGCAGCAGGTGCGCCCCGCGCTCGCGCGCCAGATTGATCAGATGGAACAGCGCCGCCTCGCCGGCGCCGACGCGATCGGCGTCTTCGACCAGGATCGCCCCGCGCTGGGCGTGGGCGAGCGGATCGGCGCCGGCGAGCGCCTCGGCCGGGATCGTCGCGGCGCCCGCCGTTTGCGCCCAGATCGCGCCGAGATGGCTCTTGCCGGACCCGGCGGGGCCGACCAGCAGCAGCATGCGCCCGGGCCAGCCGGACCAGGAATCGATCGCGCGCAGCGCGTCGGCGTTGGCCGGCGCCTTCAGGAAATCCTCGCGCGCGAAGCTCGGCGCATGCGGCAGATCGAGCGGCAACTGCCGGCCGACGCGCATCACAGGACTTCGCCCGCCCGGACCTGCGCCTCGCCGCGGCCGCGGTAGAAGGGGCTGGCGAGGTAGAGGATCAGCAGATGACGCGCCAGCACCCCGATCGCCGCCGAGGTCGGCACGGCGATCAGCAGCCCCGTGAAGCCGAACAGGGCGCCGAACGCGACCAGCGCGAACATCAGCCAGACCGGATGAAGGCCGATCGATTCGCCGACGAGCTTGGGCGAAAGCACGTTGCCCTCGAGAAACTGTCCGATGCCGACGACCGCCAGGGCAAGCAGGAACAGGTTCCAGCTCGGCCAGCCCTGCACGATGGCGACCCCCAGCGACAGAACAAGCACCGACAGCGATCCGACGTAGGGAATGAAGCTCAACAGGCCGCCGATCACCCCGATGAGAAGGCCGAAATCGAGGCCGATGATGGTGAGGCCGATCCCGTACCAGAGGCCCAGGAACAGACAGACGAGCGATTGTCCGCGCACGAAACCTGCCAGCGCATGGTTGATCTCGCGCGCGATCTGGCGGAGCCCCTCACGATGGTCGAGCGGCAGCCAGCCGTCGATGGCGGAGACCATCTTGTCCCAGTCGAGCAGCATATAGAAGGCGACGACCGGGGTGAAGATGAGGAACGAGAGGAAGCTGAACAGCGCGGCCCCGCCCGAGGCGAGCGAACGCAGCGCGTTGAGGATCCATTGCCCGGCCTGCGTGACGAGGTCGCCGATCGACTTCTGGATCTCCTCGGACGACAGGGGATTGGCGAGGCCGAATTTCTCCCGCCACGGCCCGCCGTATTTGTCGAGCAGCGAATTGCCCTGATCGACGGCGAGCGCCTGCAGGCGCTCGACATAGCCGGGCAGCCTCTGCGTGAACCCGACGAGCTGGCCGCTGAGGATCGGGGCGACCGCGACGAGGACCAGCGCGAGGGCGAAGATGAAGACGACGAGGATGACGATCGAGGCGCCGAGCCGGTTGAGGCCGAAGCGCTCGAGCCGTTGCACGATCGGATCGAGCAGATAGCCCAGCGCGATGCCCAGCGCGAACGGCGTCACGGCGCCGCCAAGGCACTGGAGCAGCAGCGCCAGCGCGATGAATGCCACCACCCAGAACGCAATCTGACGTTCGATGCTCATGCCCCGCCCATCCGGCGGCCGCGGGCCAGGACTATTCGGCCGGCTGCAGAAGATCCCATCGATTGCCCCACTTGTCTTCGAACACCGCGACCCAGCCATAGGGCTCGCGGCGGGGCGCCTCCAGAAACCGCACGCCCCGCGCGGTCATCGCCGAATGGTCGCGCTGAAAATCGTCGGTGCGCAAGAACAGGAACACGCGGCCGCCCGTCTGGTCCCCGATGCGCGCGGCCTGCCGCTCGTCCGCCGGCTCGGCGAGGACGAGACGCGTCCCGCCCGATCCCGCGGGTTCGACCACGACCCATCGCCTTCCCGCCCCGAGCGCGCCGTCCTCGATCAGCGAGAAGTTCAGGATCTGTGTAAACCAAGCGATCGCCTCGTCATAGTCCGGGACCAGCAGCGTGACATGGCCGATGCTCTGTTTCACCAGGGAACGCTCACTGAGTCATGTGGTCGAGCCACTGGCTGATATAGACCCCGCCGGACGCCAGCGTGGAGGCGGCGACCACCCAGACGGCCACCTCCTGGCCCGGAACCGCGCTCATGCCGAACGCCTTGGCGCCGAGTACGAGTGCGGCGAGGGCGATCTGCGTCGTCGTGTTGATCTTGGAGACCAGAACGGGGCGGATCTCCACAGGATTGGCGAGCAGCCAGGACACGACCACGGCGGCGAGGATCATCAGGTCGCGCGAGACGACGAGGATCGCGATGGCGGCCGGCAGGAACCCATAGATCGCCAGGGTCGCATAGATGGAGACCAGCAGCGCCTTGTCGGCGAGCGGGTCGAGATAGGCGCCCAGTTCGGTGCGCAGGTCGAACGTCCTGGCGATATAGCCGTCGATCGCGTCCGAAATGCCGGCCGCCACAAAGATCAGGAACGCGGCCCCGAACCGCTGCGACGCGATCATCAAGACGGCCAGCGGCGCGAGCAGCAGGCGCGCGAGCGTGATCAGATTCGGCAGGCTGCGGAAAATTCTCGAAAATTCCATTGACCGCGGACCGCCCCCCGACTCGCCTCGCGCACGACCCTTAGCACAGCGGGCGAGCGCCGGGAAAAGCGGCGTCCGCGGTCCGGCTTGCGCCCGGGCGTTCGAGTCTGTAACCCCGCCGCATCCGAAGCCCCGCGACGCCTGGCGCCATGACAGAACCCCCTCGCCCGCCGCTGACCTACGCCGCCGCCGGCGTCGACATCGACGCGGGCAATCTGATGGTCGAGCGGATCAAGCCGTTCGTCCGCGCGACGCGCCGGCCTGGCGCGGACGCGGAAATCGGCGGCTTCGCCGGCCTGTTCGATCTGCGGGCGGCGGGATTCGTCGATCCGGTTCTGGTCGCCGCCAATGACGGCGTCGGCACCAAGGTGAAAATCGCGATCGAGAGCGGCGTCCACGACACGATCGGCGTCGATCTCGTGGCGATGTGCGTCAACGATCTCGTCGTCCAGGGCGCGGAGCCCCTGTTCTTTCTCGACTATTTCGCGACCGGCAGGCTCGATCCGCTGATCGGCGCCGCCGTTGTCGAGGGAATCGCGGCCGGCTGCGTGGAGGCCGGCTGCGCGCTGATCGGCGGCGAAACCGCCGAGATGCCCGGTCTCTACGCCGAGCGCGATTACGATCTCGCCGGCTTTTCCGTCGGCGCCGCCGAGCGGGGCCGCCTGCTGCCCCGTGCGGGCGTGAAGGCCGGCGACGTCGCGCTCGGCCTGCCTTCCTCGGGGCTGCATTCCAACGGCTTCTCGCTCGTCCGGCGCGTCGTCGCGCTGACCGGGCTCAGCTGGGACGCGCCCGCGCCGTTCGAGCCGGCGCGCACGCTCGCGCGGGCTCTGCTGACGCCGACCCGGATCTATGTGAAGCCGCTACTGGCGGCGATCGCGTCGTGCCAAGCGATCATGGCCCTCGCTCATGTGACGGGCGGCGGGTTTCCCGACAATCTGCCGCGCGTGCTCCCCGACGGCCTCGCCGTCGCGCTCGAGCTCGGCGCCTTCGCGCCGCCGCCCGTGTACGGCTGGCTCGCAAGGACCGGCGCGATCGGCGAAGCCGAAATGCTGCGCACGTTCAATTGCGGAATCGGCATGGTGGCCTTCGTCGCCGCCGACGGCGTCGATGCGGCCATGCGCGCGCTCGCGGCGAACGGCCTCGCGCCGGTCCGGATCGGCGAGATCGTCGCTCGGGACGGCGCGCGCGTCCGGTTCCAGGGGCGGCTCACGCTGTGAACGCCCGGCGGCGCGCCGCGATCCTCATTTCCGGGCGCGGCTCCAACATGGCCGCGCTGATCGCGGCCGCCCGAGCGCCGGACTTTCCCGCCGAGATCGCGCTCGTTCTCGCCAACCGCGGCGACGCGGCGGGGCTCGACCGCGCGCGCGACGCCGGCGTGGCGACGGCCGTGGTCGATCACAAGATCTACGCCGGCCGCGACGAATTCGAGGGCTCGATGCAGGCCCTGCTCGAAATCCACCGCATCGAGATCATCTGCCTTGCCGGCTTCATGCGGATCCTCAGCGCGCCCTTCGCGGGGCGCTGGCGGGGCCGGATGATCAACGTCCACCCCTCGCTGTTGCCGGCGTTCCGCGGCCTCGACACCCATGCACGCGCGCTCGCGGCTGGGGTCAAGCTGCACGGCTGCACGGTCCATTTCGTCGAACCGGAGCTCGATTCCGGCCCCATCATCGCGCAGGCGGCCGTCGAGGTTCGCGACGACGACACGCCGGAAATCCTCGGGGCGCGCGTGCTCGCGCTGGAGCATGCGCTCTATCCCCGCGCGCTCGCCCTGGTTGCCGCCGGCCGGATCGTCACGGACGGCGCGCGGACGCGCGTCATCGCGGGTTAGAGCCGGTGTTCATCGACCGCGATTTCCCGCTCTATCGGGTTCCGAACCACGCTCGAGAGCAGCCATGTCCCCCGCCTACGATCCCGACAATGTATTCGCCAAGATCCTGCGCGGCGCGGCGCCCTGCGCGCGCGTCTACGAGGACGAGCGCGCGCTCGCCTTCATGGACATCATGCCGCGCGCGCCGGGCCATGTCCTGGTGATCCCGAAAACCCCGGCGCGCAACCTCCTCGACATTGCGCCCGACGCGCTCGCGCAGTTCATGCCCGCCGTGCAGAAGGTCGCCAGGGCGGCGAAGGCCGCGATGGCAGCCGACGGCCTCTCGATCATGCAGTTCAACGAGAGCGCTGGCGGTCAGGTGGTGTTCCACCTCCATTTCCACATCCTGCCGCGCTGGACCGGCGTGGCTCTGGGGCCGCCCGGCGGCCCTATGGAAAAGAGCGAGACGCTCGCCTCGACCGCCGCCAGGATCGCTGCGGCGCTCAACGGCTGAAACGGGCGCGGCGGCCGGCCGCGCGGCGCCGCCCGTCCGACCACGAAGCGCCGTCTCGCCTGCCGCGCTCCCTCAGGTCGTCTGCGGCTCGGCCGGCGGCGTTTCGTTGGAGGAATCGTCGTCCGGCTCGGCCGAGTCGCTCTCCGCGCGCTTGCGCGGCTTGGATTTGCGCACTTCGGGCTCGTCGGTCGCGCGCTTGCGGCCCGCCACCAGGAGATCGCGCTCGAGCCGCGGCTGGGCAGGGCCTTCGGGATAGACGAAGCCCAGCTTCTTGACGCCGCTTTCGTCGGCCGTCACCACGACCCGCACGATGCCGCCGTTCTTCAGCCGGCCGAACAGCACCTCGTCGGCCAGCGGCGTCTTGATCTCCTTCTGGATGACGCGCGCCATCGGCCGCGCGCCCATCGCCTCGTCATAGCCGTTCTTGACCAGCCAGCCGCGCGCCTCGTCCGACAATTCGATCGTCACATTGCGGTCGGCGAGTTGAGCCTCCAGTTGCAGGATGAACTTGTCGACGACACGCGCGATGACCTCCTCGGGCAGGCGGCCGAACGGCACGATCGCGTCGAGCCGATTGCGGAACTCGGGCGCGAACAGTCGGTTGATCGCCTCGGTGTCGTCGCCCTCGCGCTTGGTCGCGTGGAACCCGAACGCCGCCTTGGCGAGATCCTGCGCGCCCGCATTGGTCGTCATGATGAGGATCACGTTGCGGAAGTTGATCTGCTTGCCCGAATGATCAGTCAGCTTGCCGTGGTCCATGATCTGCAACAGGATATTGAAGAGATCCGGATGGGCCTTCTCGATCTCGTCGAGCAGCAGCACGCAATGGGGATGCTGGTCGATCGCGTCGGTCAGCAGGCCGCCCTGGTCGAAGCCGACATAGCCCGGCGGCGCGCCGATCAGCCGCGAAACGGTGTGGCGCTCCATATACTCCGACATGTCGAAGCGGGTCAGCTCGAGACCGAGGCTGGAGGCGAGCTGCCGCGCGGCTTCCGTCTTGCCGACGCCGGTCGGGCCGGAGAACAGATAGCAGCCGATCGGCTTCTCGGGATCGCGCAAGCCGGCTCGCGCGAGCTTGATCGCCGAAGCGAGCGCGCCGAGCGCCGCGTCCTGGCCGTAGACGACCCGCTTCAGCGTCGCGTCGAGATGCTGCAGCACTTCCGCGTCGTCCTTCGACACCGACTTGGGCGGAATGCGCGCCATCGAGGCGATCGTCGCCTCGATTTCCTTGACGCCGATTGTCTTCTTGCGCTTGGCCTCGGCCAGCAGCATCTGCGAGGCGCC
Organism: Roseiarcus sp.; assembly: GCA_050013915.1. Taxonomy (GTDB): domain Bacteria; phylum Pseudomonadota; class Alphaproteobacteria; order Rhizobiales; family Beijerinckiaceae; genus Roseiarcus. The sequence goes on along the minus strand of JBEKEI010000211.1, from coordinate 194 downwards.
CGTCTCGTCGATGACGTCGATCGCCTTGTCCGGCAGCTTGCGGTCGTGGATGTAGCGGGCCGACAGTTCGACCGCCGCCTTCACCGCTTCCTGGGTGTAGCGAACCTTGTGGAACTCCTCGAAATAGGGCTTGAGGCCCTTGAGGATCTCCACCGTGTCGGGAACGCTCGGCTCGTGCACGTCGATCTTCTGGA
>JBEKEI010000210.1:0-6916 GCA_050013915.1 Roseiarcus sp. | reverse complement strand
AAAGTCGTCGATCCCCAGGCGATGGCGCTGCCGGCGGACGCTCAGGCGACCTTCGCCAAGGGTCTCGCCGGCCTGCTCGAGAAGGAGAAGGTCGCACTCGACATCGGCGCCTATCGCGACGCGCCGCCCGGCCTGCGGATCTGGTGCGGAGCGACCGTCGAGACGTCCGACGTCGAGGCCCTGACCCACTGGCTCGACTTCGCTTTCGCGCAGGAAAAGGCCAAGCTCGTCAAGGCGGCCTGATCCCCGCTTCGAGCGCCGAGAGCGTCCCGCGAGACGGGACTCGATGAGGGGCCCGGCCCCTCATGCCCTCCCCATCTTCAGCGCCGTCCCCAGGCCCGCTCTCTCGCCGCGGCGAGCAGACGAGGCAGCAAAGGTTTCCGCCATGACCCCGCGCGTTCTCATTTCCGACAAGCTCTCCCCCGCCGCCGTCGCGATATTCAAGCAGCGCGGCGTCGAGGTCGACGTCAGGCCCGGACTCGACAAGGAGGAACTCGCCAGGATCATCGGCGACTATGACGGCCTCGCGATCCGTTCGGCGACCAAGGTCACCGCCAAGCTGCTCGAGCAGGCCAGGCGGCTGAAGGTCGTCGGGCGCGCCGGCATCGGCGTCGACAATGTCGACATTCCCGCCGCCACGGCGCGCGGCGTCATCGTGATGAACACGCCGTTCGGCAATTCGATCACGACCGCCGAACACGCCATCGCGCTGATGTTCGCTCTGGCGCGCCAGATCCCGACGGCCGACGCCTCGACCCAGGCCGGCAAATGGGAGAAGAACCGCTTCATGGGCGTCGAGATCACGGGCAAGACGCTCGGCGTCATCGGCTGCGGCAATATCGGGTCGATCGTCGCCGAACGCGGCATCGGCCTGAAGATGCGCGTGATCGCGTTCGATCCGTTCCTCAGCGCGGAGCGCGCCCAGCGGATCGGCGTCGAGAAGGTCGAGCTCGACGATCTGCTCGCCCGCGCCGACGTCATCACCCTGCACACGCCGATGACGGCGCAGACGAAGAACATCCTGTCGGCGGACAACATCGCCAGGACCAAGAAGGGCGTGCGCATCATCAATTGCGCCCGCGGCGGCCTCGTCGACGAGGCCGCCCTGCGCGCGGCGCTCGACAGCGGCCACGTGGCCGGCGCCGCCTTCGACGTGTTCGTCGAGGAGCCCGCGACCGCCAATCCGCTGTTCGGCCACCCCAACGTGGTGGCGACGCCGCATCTGGGCGCCTCGACCAACGAGGCGCAGGAGAACGTCGCGCTGCAGGTCGCCGAGCAGATGTCCGACTATCTGACGCGCGGGGCGATTTCCAACGCCGTCAATTTTCCCTCGATCACCGCCGAGGAGGCGCCGCGGCTGAAGCCCTTCATCGCCCTCGCGGAACAGCTCGGCTCGTTCGCCGGGCAGCTGACCGACGCGCCGATCGAGAAGATCACGATCACCTACGAGGGCGCCGTCGCCGGACTCAAGACCAAGGCGCTGACCTCGGCGGCCGTCGCGGGGCTGCTGCGTCCCCTGCTCGCCGACATCAACGTCGTCTCCGCGCCATCGGTGGCGGCCCAGCGCGGCATCGTGATCGAGGAGCGCACGCGGGCGGTGCAGGGGGATTACGAAAGCCTCATCACGCTGGCGGTGACGACCGCCAGCCAGGAGCGCGCGGTCGCCGGCACCGTGTTCCACGACGGCAAGCCCCGCATTCTGTCGATCAAGGGGATCAAGGTCGACGCGGAATTCACCCCCTCGATGATCTATGTCACCAACGACGACAAGCCGGGCTTCATCGGCCGTTTCGCGAGCCTGCTCGGCGGAGCGGGGATCAATATCGCGACTTTCGCGCTGGGGCGCGACCAGGAGGGCGGCTCGGCGATCGCGCTGGTCGCCATCGACGGCTCGGCGCCGGAGGGCGTGCTCGCCGAGGTCGGCCGGATCGCAGGCGTCAAGCAGGCCAAGGCGTTGCGGTTCTGACGGCGGCGGCGGGCGCTCGCCGCCGCCACACCGTCAGGGCGACGTCGGCCTTCGCGTCGACCGTGACCGGCGGGTCGGGCCCGAGGCCCGCCCCGCGCAGCACGGCCTCCGCGCTCATGCCGGCGTCGCAGGCGGAGAACAGGCGCCGGCCCGCCCCGAGCCGCACGCCGTGCGCGCGCGTCAAGTGGAACGCGTCGTAGCCGATCCCGAGAAAGAGATCGAAGACGCGCTGGCCGCCGGGAACGGCGACGCGTCCGCCGCTCGGCAGCAGCTGCGCGGAAGCCTCTGACCATGGCGTTTTCGCGGGGTCCCACCACCAGGCGTCGGCGCGCCGCTCCAGGCCGGCCGCCGCGTGCGAGAGGACGACGCGACGTCGGCGCCGCACGTTCGGATTGGCCTCGTGGCCGAGGCGCCCGAGCGCGATCAGATCCGCGCGATCGAGCTCGCTCTGGAAGATCGCCCAGTCGGCGTCGTTGCGCAGGGATCGCGGCGTGCCGCCCTCGGCGTCGGCGATGCGATCGTCGTCGGACACGATCGCATAGCCATGGATGGGGATCGCGGGCACGGACATCCGCCTCCTGGACTCTGCTGTTCAGCCGCGGGAAATGCTATAGCAGCGGCGCCGACGACGCCGCAGGAAAAGAGGAACCCCCGAGATGAACGATTCCAGCGCCGCCGCGCCCGGGCCCGCCGAGCCGACCCGCATCGATCCGCGGCTGCTCGAAATCCTCGTCTGCCCGGTGACGCGGGCGACCCTGGAATATGATTCGAAGCGCCAGGAGCTGATTTCCCGCGCAGCCAAGCTCGCCTATCCGATCCGCGACGGGATTCCCATCATGCTGCCCGAGGAAGCCCGCCCGCTCGAGGACTGACCGTCACGACCGTTTGCGACCGCCCAGCAGGTTGATCAGCCGCTTGGCGAAATCCCTGAACCGGCGGCGCGTCCGCTCGCCGACGAGCCAGAGCGACAGGCCGGCCGCGCGCCCGGGACGGGTCGCGACGACGAGGTCGTCGAGCGTGAGCCGGCCCGGCCACAGCCGGTCGATCATCGGATGGCCTTCGATCGCGCAGGAATCGGTCGATGCGATCGTCGCGTCGCGGAGCTGGGCGCGCGACAGGGTCAGCGTCAGTTGCACGCCAGGCGAAAACGCTGCAAGCGATTCGTCGAACGCCGTCTTCCAGTAGAACGCACGGTCGCCGGCGCGCAGCGCGATTCCGGCCGCGATCGCCGCGCCTTCGAGCGTCATCAGGTGAACGGCGAGCCTGCCGTCCCGCGCCATTGCGCCGAGCATCGCACGCGCGAAGGCGGCGCGCCCGGGGTCGATCCCGAGCGCGGTGCGCCGGGCGCCCTTCCAGCCCCTCGCCTCGAGCGCGAGGAAGTCCTCGATCGCCGCGGCGTCGTCGGCGATTCGAAAGGCGACGGCGCCGCGTTCGGCGAGCCGGCGCAACTGGCGCCGCCATTCCTTCACGCGTTTCTTCGGCAACGACGCCTCGAAGCCGCGGGCGGGGGTGTCGGCCCCCGGCAGCGCGGCGCGCTCGATCCGGCCGAAGGCCCGGCAGCCGAGATTGCGCCGGCGCGCGAGCGCCAGGATCGCCGCCGCCGTGGGGCCCACCGGGTCGAGCCCGGGGACCAGCAGGCCGATGGTTCCTGGCCGTTCACGCCCGAGCCAGTCGAGGACCGCCTCCAGCGCCGGCGCGGCCTCGTCGCGATCGAGCGCGAGCGCGCCGAGGCCTGCCTGCTCGCTGCGCCAGACGCGCGCCACCCGCATTCCAGGCGGCGCCCGCGGTGTCTCGAGCGCCAGCGCGCCGATCAGACGATCCGTTTGGCCTCGCCAGACGAGCAGGACGCGCAGGCGCAGGCTTCCGGCCAAATGACGCAGCGCGGGGACGAGAAAGGCCGGCTCGGCGAATACGTTCGGCTCAAGCGCGCGAGCGCACAGGTCGCGCCACGCGTCCTCGCGGAGCGCGGCGTCGGCCGGCGTGATCGCCTCAACGCGATCGCCGGACATCGCGGCGTCGTCCGCCCCGGCTCGCCATCTCGTTCACAGCTTGACCGCACCCGAGCGCAGGGCGAGGTCGAAGCCTTCCATCACCCGCGCGTAGGCGTCGTGCGCGCGGTCGTCGAAATAGATAGGGTCGGCGCTGCGCGAAATGTCGAACCCCTCGGCGACCAGATCGGTCTTCTTCTGCTTGAACGTGCCCGTCATGTCGAGATCGTGTTTGAACCGCAGGAAAGCCGGACGCGCATAAGGGGGCAGATGGGCGACGACATGGGTGCGAAGGCCCGCGAGGTCGAATTCGCCGCTTGGGTCCACGACGAGCGCGGCCATGCCCGCGCGCCCCTCGTAGCCGGGGACGGCGACGCCGTAGACATTGGCCTCGCGCACGCCGGGAAATATCGCGAGCGCTTCGGCGACTTCGGTCGTGGAGACGTTCTCGCCCTTCCAGCGGAAAGTGTCGCCGATCCGATCGATGAAGTAATAGTAGCCGTCGGCGTCGCGGCGCATGAGGTCCCCGGTGCGGAACCAGGCGTCGCCCGCGCGGAACACGTCGCGAAGGATCTTGGCCTTGGTCGCTCCGGCGTCGGCGTAGCCGTCGAAGCGGCTGGCCGGCTTGGCGGGATCGTCGAGGATTTCGCCGAGCGCTTCGCCGACCTCGTCCGGGGCGCATTCCACGCAGCGGCCCTCGGCGTCGCGCTTGTCGAGGCCACGCTCGACATCGTAGGCGACGATCTTGATCGGGAAGCTGCGCTTGGCCCAGACCGGGATGCGTCCGACCGCGCCTGGATGCGAGTCGAGATTGAACAGCGCGACATTGCCTTCCGTCGCGCCGTAGAATTCCATGACATGGGCGATGCCGAAGCGGCTCTTGAACGCCGAGAATATGTCAGGCCGCAGGCCGTTGCCGAAGCAGAGCCGGATGTCGTGCGCCCGGTCGTCGGATCCGGGCGGCGCGTTGAGCAGATAGCGGCACAATTCGCCGACATAGACGAACAGGGTGCACCGGCGCCGAACGATGTCGGTCCAGAAGTCGGTGGCGGAAAATCGGTCGCGAATGAAGCAGGAGCCGCCGACCGTGAGCACGGCGCCGGGCGCCAGCACCCCGCCGTTGGAGTGGTACATCGGCAGGCATTGATACATCCGGTCGGAAGCTTTGGCGTTCATCCCCGCGCTGAAGCCGTGGATCATCCGCAGAAGCCGCGAGTGGGTGATGCGCGCCGCCTTCGGCAGTCCCGTCGTTCCCGAGGTGTAGACGTAGAGGGCGCCGTCGTCGATGGTCAGGCCGACGCGCTCGCCCGGCGCCAGGGGCGAATCGGCGAAGCTCTCGATGAGTGCGTCGATGCGCGGATCGGCGCCGCCCTCCGGCGAGGCCCCATGGGCGAAGATGGCGATCGGCTGATCGAGCCTGTCGCGAGCGGTGGCGAGCTGGGGCGCCATCGATCCCTCGACGATCACCGCCCTGGCCTTCGCGATATTGACGCAATGGGCGAGCGCGAGGCCCGACAGATTGGTGTTGATCAGCGCCGTCGTCAGCCCGGCCCGCCCGAGCCCGAGCCATATAGCCAGATATTCCGGACGGTTGGGCATCAGCAGGCAGACGACGTCGCCCTTGCCGAACCCGTGCGACCGCGCCCAGCGCGCGTAACGATTGGCCCGACCGTTCCATTCACGATAGGAGAACGTCTCGCGTTCGCTGATCAACGCGATCCGATCGCCATATTGGACCGCCAGATCCTCGGCCAGGTTGCAATAGGTCCGCGACGGGTTCCGGGCGACCGGCGTCGTGCGCGCGAGGGCGCGCCGAAGACCGGTGAGATAGGCGATTTCGGTTCTGATGCGATGCAACAACGGGCCCCGCCTCTCCGTCCCACGACATCTTGTTCTTGCGCAGTCGAGCGATGCCCGGTCTCATAGGACAAGCGCTCGCCCCCGCGCAACCTCAGTCCAGCAGGCCGCCGCGCGTCGGCGAGAGCGGGCTGAGCGTGAGCGCGGCCAGATCGGGCGCGTCGACGGCCGGCTCGCCGGCGAGGGCGGCCCAAAGTCTGTCGATCGCCACCCGATCCAGCCCGTCGACGATGACGACCATCCGCGTCGCGCGATCCCCGCCGGGCCAGGCGCTCAGGCGGCGCGGCGGATGAAGGACGTGCTGGACCGCGTGAACGACCAGCGGCGCGTCGGGATGCGCCGCCAGGCCGACCAGTCCCTTCAGCCTCAGCAGCTTCGGGCCGAGAGCGGCGCGCAGCAATTCAAGGAAGAGGGCGAAGTCCTGCGGCGCGACCGGCTCGCGAAGGCGCAGATCAAAGGCACGGATCGCGGCGCGATGGCCGCCGGCCGGGGGACGAGCATCGACGTCGGGCTTGCGCGTCGCCGCGGCGCGCGGCTCCGGGACGGCGCCGAACCCGCCGCCCGGATCGATGGCGACGAGATCGGCCGCCGTGAATTCTCCGGCCGCGACGTCGAGAACCGGCGCGGCGGGGTTCAGCGCGCTCAGGCGCGCGCGCAAGGCGGCCATTGCGGAGGCGCGCGCGCGCTCGTCGAGGAGGTCGCTCTTGGCGATCGCGAGCCGGTCGGCGAGCGCCGCCTGGCGCGCCGACTCGTCGCTGTCGCGCAGGGTCGCGAGCCCATTGACGGCGTCCACGACAGTGACGAGGCCGGCGAAGTGGAAGCGCGAAGCGAGCTCGCCGTCCGCCGTGAGCGCGTGCAGAATGGGCGTGGGATCAGCGAGGCCGCTCGTTTCGATGACGACCCGGTCGAACGGCGCGATCCGGCGCTCCGCGCGGCGGCGCGCGAGATCGCGCAACGTATCGACGAGGTCGCCGCGCAGCGAGCAGCACAGGCATCCCGAGGAAAGCAGGATGACGTCGCCTTCGACCCGCTCGATGAGCAGATGGTCGAGGCCGACCTCGCCCCATTCGTTGACGATGACGAGCGCGTCGGCGAGCTCGGGCGC
>JBEKEI010000209.1:0-6919 GCA_050013915.1 Roseiarcus sp. | reverse complement strand
ATCAGCGCGTCCGCAAGCGTGGTTGTCGGAGCTGCGAACGGAAATACATTACCGGGTTCAAATTTCTGTACTACTACACGCTCAACCTGTGAATCATCGATATAGATATGTTTCCCCAGTGCATCCAGAACCGGCTTCACGATGTTGTCGATATCACCTTCCATCTTCGTGCGTGACCGAAGTCTCGCCGGGCGTGATCGCCACCAATTTCGCAGAGTCCATGACCGACGAGCGGGCGAAGGCGCCGGTCGCGGAACGATTGAAGGGCATCGCGATCCCGCCCGACGCGATCGCGCACGGCATCCTGTTCGCGCTGGAGCAGCCGCCCGAAGTGGATGTCGGCAGCATCGTCATCCGGCCGACCGCACAGGAATGAGCGGGGGCGATGCAGGCGGAAAACCGCCGCAAGACCCATCCGGCGCGTCGCGCCACCTTCTCCCGCAAGAGCGGGAGAAGGGTTGCGATTTCGACCGCCCGCCGCATCGGGAGTCGCCGCGGGTGGTCGGCGCCGCGAATCTTAACAGACTGTCAGCCATCACGGCGCCATAGTGGGTCTTCGCGCAGCAATTCCAAAAGTGCGGGTAGCCCCTCGCCCGCTTGCGGGAGAGGGGCTGGGGCGAGGGGCCGGCGTAGGGCGGAAGACCTTGGCAAGGCCCTCATCCGGCGCTTCGCGCCACCTTCTCCCGCAACAGCGGGAGAAGGGGTTCTCCGCGCTTTTGGAATTGCTGACCCTCTCGCCAACTGGATCGCCCCCTTGCCGCAGCCTGGCCCTTCCGTCCCGATCTGGCCGTTCTGCGCGCTGCTGCTGGCGATGGCGGTCAAGCATTTCGTCGCCGACTTCCTGCTCCAGACCAACTGGATCGCGCGCGGCAAGGAGCGCCGAACCGGATGGGGGGCGCCGCTGGCGGTGCATGCGCTGATCCACGGCGCCGCCACGCTGCTGATCGCGCTGGCGATCGCGCCGCGCCTGTGGTGGCTCGGCCTCGCCGATTTCGCGATCCACTGGACGATCGACCGGGCCAAGACGCTGGTCTCGTTGCGCGGCGGCTGGAGCGCCGATCAGGCGCCGTTCTGGTGGGTGATCGGCTTCGACCAATTGCTCCACCAGGCGACCAATATTGCGCTGGCGGCGGCGTTCTTCGTGCTGTGAGCCGGCCGGCCGCGCTCAGGCGGCCATGCGCGCCGAGCGCTCGCCGGCGCGGATGCGCCGCGCATGCAGGGCGAGGATCGGCTGGTCGGGATGGCGCTCGTGGAGGGCGACGATCGCCGCCGATCCCGCGGCGTCGCCCTCGGCGAGGCGGGCGAACGCCTCGCGGTAGGCGGGGGCCCAGGCGCCGGTCGCCGACGGCTCGGCCAGCGGCGCGAACACGTCGACCGGCCGGCTCTTGCCTTTCAGCATCAGCGCGCCGACGGGCAGGAAATCGATCGCCTCGACCTGTTCCATCGTCGCCCGCGCGACGCAGATCCGGGTTCCCAGCGTCTTGTTGGCCGCCTCCAGCCGCGCCGCCGTGTTGATCGCGTCGCCATGGGCGGTGTAGTCGAAGCGGCGGCGGCCGCCGAAATTGCCGACCACCGCCTGGCCGGTGTTGACCCCGATCCGGGTCGCCCCGAAGGCGATGCCGCGCGCCTGCTGCGCCTGCGCATAGCTTTGCGCAAACGCGTCGATCGCCAGCGCGCAGCGCACCGCCCTTTGCGCGTGGTCGGGCTGGTCGAGCGGCGCGTTGAACATCGCATGGACGGCGTCGCCGACGATCTTGTCGACCGTGCCGCCGTGATCCATCACGATCCGGCACAGCCCGTCGAGATAGGCGTTGAGCCAGGCGACGATGTCGCGCGGATCGGCCGCCTCGGTGAGGCTGGTGAAGCCCTCGAGATCGGTGAACAGGAAGGTCATCTCGCGCTGCTCGCCGCCGAGCTTCAGCCGGTCGGGATCGCGCGCGAGCGCGTCGACGAGCGTGGGCGAGAGATAGTGGGTGAACGCCGCGCGCAGCCGCGAGGCGTCGCGGTCGGCGATGAAATAGCGGGCAAAACTGGTCGCCACGGCGCCGCAGACCGCCGTCGCCGCGGCCAGACCCGGGTCGAGCAGGAGCCCGCCGGTCGTGAAGGCGGCGAAGGAAGCGCCGAACAGCCCGGCCACGCAGAGCGCGGCGGCGAGCGCGGCGGCGCGCGGCGCGCCGAACGCCGCCAGCAGGACCAGCCCCGCCGCCAGCAGCGCCGAGGCGACGAATTCCGCCCCGTCCGCCCAGGCCGGCCGGGCGAGAAAATGGCCGGCGAGAACCTGCTCGATCGCGCGCGCGTGAAGGTTCACCCCCGGCTCGAGCGGCCGCAGCGGCGTCGCGCGCAGATCGGACAGGCCGAGCGCGCTGGTCCCGATCAGCACGATCTGGTGGTCGATGCGCGCGCGCAGCGCCTCGCGCTCGCCGGGCGCGAGCAGGCGCCAGGCCGGGATGGTCGCCGCGGCCGGCCGCGCGCCGTGATGGAGCAGCATGGCGCCGTCGCGGTCGACCGGCGCGTCATGGTCGCCGATCCGCAGGGTGTAGCCGGTGACCGCGCCGCCGGCGCCGGCGGCGCGCTCGGCGCGCACGCCGATCGTGTCCTCGTCCTGCGCGATCCGCAGCAATTCGGCGGCGAGCGAGGGCGCGAGCCGGCCGTCGAGCGCGGACAGCATCGGCATGGCGCGGATGACCTCGTCGCCGCCGCCGGCGATCGCCAGGCTGCCATTGCCCGCCGCGACCGCCTCGATTCCCGCCAGATTGGGCACGGCGCCGGAAAAATTGCGCACCGTCGCCGCCGGATCGGCCCCGATCGTGGCGAAGCTGGCCCCGATCCGCGGCGCGGCGCCGTTGGCCGCAGCGAGCAGGCCGAAGCCGGTCGCCACCCGGCCGCGCGCGATCGCCGCGGCGAACAGGGCGTCATAGTCGGGCGGCGCCGTCGCCCCGCCCGGCGGCCGCCAGCCGAAGCCGCGCTCCCACTGGCGCGCCAGCAGCGCCGGCGAGGTGCGGTCGGGCTCGGCGAAGATGACGTCGAAGCCGATCGCGCCGGCGCCGAGATCCTGCAGCGCGCGCACCAGATCGGCGAGCGCGTCGCGCGACCACGGCCACTGGCCGATCCGCGCCAGGCTGGAATCGTCGATGTCGACGACGACGACCGGCCGCGGCGCCTCCCAGGGCGCGAGCCGCTGCAGCGTGTCGAAGGCGAACAGCCGCGCGCGTTCGAAGGCTTCGGGGCGGAGCCCGCGCGCGCCGAGCAGGCCGAGGATCGCGGCGAGCCCGACGAGAGCGGGCAGAAGGCGTCGCCAGGTGAAGGTCATTGCGCCGGCCCCGCCAATTTCGCCGCCGCCGGGCGGCTCCGGGCAGCATCGGCGAAAAGGATGGGCGGAGGGTAAACGCTAGGGAAAATCGCCGGTCGCCGGTCGACCCCCGGCGGCAAAGCGCCGAAACCGCGCGCGATTGACCCGCGTGGTCCTTGGGTTAAGGGGCCGATTAACCTATTTGGTTCGATAATCGGTCCGCTCCGGCCGCGTGCGGAGTTTCCAGGAACCCCCATGGACGCCGACCTGCACCGAATCACGCTTCCCGCCGGCGCGCTGCTGTTCGCCGAAGGCGATTCCGGCTCGTCGGCCTTTCTCATCGACGGGGGCGAAATCGAGATCTTTCTCGTGCGCGAGGGCCGCGAGGTGATGCTGGCGCGGCGCGGGCCCGGCGAGATCGTCGGCGAAATGGCGATCCTCGACAGCCTGCCGCGCTCGGCCTCGGCGCGCGCCGCCGCCGATTGCCAGCTCGTGCTGATCACCGCCGACCAGATCGCGCACCGGATCGCCCGCACCGATCCGATCCTGCGGATGTGCCTGGGCGTCGTCATCGCCAAATACCGGGAGACGGTCGCGCTGTTCGACGGCGCCGACCGGCAGCGGATTTCCGCGCCCGACCCGCCCCGGCCGCTCGAGGGCTTCCAGGCCGCGCTCGGCACGCTCTCGCTCGAGAACGAATTGCGGCGCGCGCTCGAGCGCGGCGAGTTCGAACTGTTCTTCCAGCCGATCGTCCGGCTGCCCGCACGCCGCCTCGCCGGATTCGAGGCGCTGCTGCGCTGGCGCCATCCGACCCGCGGCCTCGTCCCGCCGGGCGATTTCATCCCGGTCGCCGAGGCGAGCGGCATCATTGCGGCGGTCACCGACTGGTGCCTCGGCGAGGTCGGGCGGGTGTTTCCGGCGATCATGACCGCCGCGCTCGGCAATCTGGGCGCGGTCGATCCGCTGTTCCTGTCGGTGAACGTCTGCGGCCACGACCTCGCGCGCGAATCGTTCGCCGAATCGGTCGCCGCCGCGCTCGGCGCCGCGGGCGTCGATCCTTGCAGCATCAAGCTCGAAGTGACCGAGAGCGTGCTGATGAGCGACCCGCAGAAGGCGGTCGCCGCGCTCAACGCCTGCCGCGCCTACGGCATCGGCGTCGCGCTCGACGATTTCGGCACCGGCTATTCCTCGCTGAGCTATCTGGGCGCGCTGCCGATCACGACGCTGAAGATCGACCGCAGCTTCGTGACCTCGATGACCGCGGCGCCGACCAGCCGGCGGATCATCAACCTCATCCTCCGGCTCGCCGAGGAGCTCGAAATCCCCGTGGTCGCCGAGGGCGTCGAGGACGACGGGCAGGCGCGCATGCTCGCCGATCTCGGCTGCGCCTTCGGCCAGGGCTATCTGTTCGGCAAGCCGGAGACGCTCGCGCGGACGATCGCGCTGACCGGCGGCTGGACGGCCGCGGGCCCCGCGGCGACGACGCCGGCCGGCGCGGCCGCGCGAACAGCGAGCCGCGGCTGATTCGACCTCTTGCCCTCGAAAAGGAGACTGCGATGAAAGCAAGACTTCAGCCCATTCTGGCGATCGCGATCGCGGTCAGCCTCGCCCCGTTCGCCGGCGCCCGCGCGGAGCCGGTCGCCGTCGGCGCCGTCGACAAGGTCCAGGACCAGGCGACCGCGATCCAGGCGGGCGCCAGCCGCGACCTGCAAGCGGCCGGCCCGGTCTATTTCCGCGACCGCATGCGGACCGGCGCCGGCGCCCGGCTCGAGGCGAAGCTCGACGACGGCACGGTGCTGACGCTCGGCGAGAACGGCAGGCTGACGGTCGATGATTTCGTCTACCGGCCCGGCGCGGGCGGCAACAAGCTCGCGCTCGAGGTCGCCAAGGGCGCCTTCCTGTTCGTCGGCGGCAAGATCGAGGGCCCGACCGGCGGCAATGTCACGATCAAGACCCCGGTCGGCACGCTCGGCGTGCGCGGCACCACCGTCTGGGGCGGCCCGATCGACGGCGGCTTCGGCGTCGTGGTGCTGAAGGGCGAGGTCTGGGTGAAGACGACGCGCGGGACCGTCGACCTCAAGGCGGGCAATGGCTCGATGATCTTCGCGGGCAAGGCGCCGGCGAAGCCGGCGGCTTGGTCGCAGGACCGGATGAAGCGCGCCGTGGCGACGGTGTCGTTCGCGAACTAGCGACGGCGCGCCTGCCCCGGCGGGCCGGACGGGCCGCGCTCAGCGGCCCGTCGTCGCCATGAGCTGCGCGGGATAGCGTTCGCCCTCGATCGCGATCTCGGCCGCCGCGCGCGCGATCTCGGCGAGATCCGCCGCGGTCAGCGCGACATCGGCCGCCCCCAGGTTTTCCTCCAGCCGCTCGAGCCTGGTGGTGCCGGGGATCGGCGCGATCCACGGCTTCTGGGCGAGCAGCCAGGCGAGCGCGATCTGCGCCGGCGTCGCCCGCTTGTCGGCGCCGATGCGCTTGAGGAGCTCGACGAGAGCCTGGTTGTTCGCCATCGCCGCGGGCGTGAAGCGCGGCAGCAGCCGGCGGAAATCGTTCTGGGCGAGCTGGGTGTCCTTGCCCATCGCGCCGGTCAGGAAGCCCTTGCCGAGCGGGCTGTAGGGCACGAAGCCGATGCCGAGCTCCGCGCAGGCCTCCAGCACGCCGTTGGTCTCCGGCCCGCGCGTCCACAGCGAATATTCGCTCTGGATCGCGGCGACCGGATGGGCGGCGTGCGCGCGGCGGATCGTCTGCGCGCCCGCCTCGGACAGGCCGAAATGGCGGACCTTGCCCTGCCGGATGAGGTCGCCGACGGCGCCCGCGACCTCCTCGATCGGCACGGCGGGATCGACGCGGTGCTGGTAGAAGAGGTCGATGACTTCGACGCCGAGCCGCTTCAGCGACGCCTCGGCGACCGCGCGGATGTGCTCGGGCCGGCTGTCCATGCCGCTCTGCCGGCCGGTTTGCGGATCGATCGCGAACCCGAACTTGGTCGCGATGACCACGAGGTCGCGCACCGGCGCCAGCGCCGCGCCGACCATCTCTTCGTTGGTGAAGGGGCCGTAAACCTCGGCGGTGTCGAAGAAGGTGACGCCGCGCTCCACCGCGGCGCGGATCAGCGCGATCCCCTCCTGCCTGCCGAGCCCATGGCCGTAGCTGAAATTCAGCCCCATGCAGCCAAAGCCGATCGCCGAGACCTCCAGGCCGCTTGTTCCGAGTGTGCGTTTGAGCATTGCCGTTCCTCCGGCCGCGCTGCGGGACGCCGCTGCTGCGATCGCCCAGAGATGGAGGCCGCGGCGCCGATCGATAAGGCGGCATGAACCGCATGAGCCTATATCCGGCGTTCATGAATGCGCGCCGGGTCGCTGCGCCGCCCTACCCAAGCCCGCCCGGCTTGGCTATAGCCATATCCGCCAGCCCCCCGTCAGGAGCCCCGCCATGGCCGACCACGCCATTCCCCATTTTCACAACGATCCCGGGGTCGCCACGATCCGGGTCGGGGTGAAGGAATTCATGTGCACGGGGGCGCGTCCGCCGTTCGACCATCCCCACATTTTCATCGACATGGGCGGCGACGTCGAGGCGATCTGCGGCTATTGCTCGACGCGCTTCCTCTACGACGCCGCGCTCGGGGCGCAT
>JBEKEI010000208.1:0-7043 GCA_050013915.1 Roseiarcus sp. | reverse complement strand
CCGGGGGGCGAATGGTGGGAGCATAGCCGATCATTCTGAATATCGCAATAATATTCTCACATTTCTTTTTTACACTACGTCCCGGGCTCCGCTCGCAATGACGACCGGCGGCTTGAACGTGAGCTTTCTCCCGCCGGGACGCCAGACGCCGCGCCGACGACACGCTAGTCACCCCCGGCGATGAAGGCGTCGGAGCTGGAGTGGCGGCGCGGCGCAGCCGCTCGACGGCGGCTCGGCGGCGGGCCCGCCGGCGCAATGCCGCCTCAACGTCCCGGACGTTGGCGGCCGGGTCGTCGAAAACAGCGCCGGCCAAACCGGCAGCGCGGACTCGCGCGGGATCGACGCCGCCGCGATTCAGCGCGCGCGCGGCGGCAGGCGTCGAGATCGGCCGGCCAGCCGATCCGCCGCGCCGCACGCCGAGCCGGCTTCAGCCGCGACGGCAGGCTGGCTCCGCTGACTCGGCCGCGAATCCTCGTCTAGAACAGCCCGGCGACGCCGCCGTAGAGCCCGAGCGCGATGACGACCGCGCAGACGCCGATCAGCGTCCGCAGGTACGGCCCGCGCGGCCGCAGCGGGTCCGGCAGCGCCGTGACCGCGAGGGCGACGAGCAGGCCGATGACCAGCGGCAGGAGGAAGGCGTTGAGAACCTGCGCGGCGATATTGAGCCAAACGAGGTCGGATGCGAAGCCGACCAGCGTCGCCGCGCCGACGACGCAGGCCGCATAGGCGCCGTAGAACCATCTGGCCGCGAACGGCCGGTTCTCGAGGGAGCGCCGATAGCCGGCGACCTCGCCGACGCCCCAGGCGAGCGCCAGCGAGGCGACGATGGCGGCGACGAGCGACGCGCCCAGCACCCCGGCGCTGAACACGAGGCGCCCGGCCTGCTCGCCCAGCAGCGGCGACAGCGCGCGGCTGATCTCGCCGACGCTCGTCAGCGACGCCGGCGCCCCGCCCGGGACGAGCGTGGCGGCCGCCGCGACCAGCACGGCGCCGGTCAGGCCTTGGGTCAGCGCCGCGCCGACCGCCGTATCCCAGCGAGCCGCCGTGAGATCGCCGGGGCCGAGGCCTTTCTCCGCGATGGCGGACTGTTGATAGAAGATCATCCAGGGGTTGAAGGTCGCCCCGATCACCGCCGCGGCCAGATAGAGGAATTCGTGGTTGCGCAACGGCAGGTCGGCCACATCGCTGGCCATGGTCGCCAGATCAGGGTGGGCGGCCCAGGCGACCGCAAAGAAAGCGAGTTCGAACAGGCCGATGAGGATCGCGGCGCGCTCGACGCGCCGGTAGGAGCCGGTCGCGACCACGGCGAGCAGCGCGGCGGCGGCGACGGGCAGGCTGACCGCGCGCGACAATCCATAGAGCTCGCCGATTCCCGCCACGCCGGTGAATTCGGTGACCAGCGAGCCGATCGTCGCCGCCGCGAGCGCCAGCGTCGACAGCCAGGCCCATGGCGCGCCGAACCTTTCGCGGACGAGTTCGCCGTAGCCGCGCCCGGTATGGAGCCCGAGCCGCACCGTCAGCTCCTGGACCATCGTCAGCATCGGAATCAGCAGCAGCAGCAGCGGCAGCAGCCGGTAGCCCCATTGCGCGCCCGCCTCGGCGCCGGTGACGACATTGCCAGCGTCGGTGTCGGCCAGCATGACGAGCAGGCCGGGTCCCCAGACGGACATCCACCGCAGCGGGGCGATCATCGGCCGGCGCGGTCGGGCTGCTCTGTCCATGGGGCCGTTCTCTCGAGCCGTCCGTCTGATCCGAGCCGGCTTCTTAAGGCTCAAATCGCCCGGTGTCCGGGATTATTCGCGGCCGGATACGGGGCGAGCGCGCACGGTCCCGAAAGTGGCGGTCACGCAATCGTCAACCGCCCGGTCCCGGATGGAGCCTGCGCGTCGTAAATTTGCCGATTGACATTTATGTAGCCACGGCTACATCTGGCGCCGCCGACTTCGCGGTCGCGACGACGCCAGTGGAGGCAGAGTGAGCGAGAACGTGCTGGAACTGGAGTTGCCCGCGCCGGCCGGCAGCGCCGAGCCGAGCATCGCCTACGAAGACGTGCTGCGCGCGCGCGACCGACGCAAGATCCTCGAGACCCGCGCCCGCCGCCGTCCGCTCCGGTTGCTGTGGCTGCTGACCGGCCCCGGCGTCCTCGTCATGCTCGGCGAGAACGACGGCCCGAGCATGGTCTCCTACGCGACGACCGGGGCGAGCTACGGGATCGGCTTCTTCGCGCCCTTCATCCTGCTGACCTTCGTGATGGCCTTCCTCGTGCAGGAGATGACGGTGCGGCTCGGGGTGGCGACCCACCGCGGCCATGCGGAGCTGATCTTCCAGCGCTTCGGGCCGTTCTGGGGCTATTTCGCGATGGGCGATCTCGTGGTCGGCAATCTCCTGACGCTGGTCACCGAATTCATCGCGATCCAGGCCGGCGGGCTCTATTTCGGCCTGCCGCCGTGGCTGTCGGTCGCGATCGGCGTCGCGCTCGTGCTCGGCGCGCTGGCGTTCCGGCGCTACGCGACCTGGGAGCGCGCGCTGATGGGCCTGGCGGCGTTCAACCTGCTGTTCATCCCCGCCGCCCTGCTCGCCCATCCCGACGGCGCCGCGCTCGTCCATGCGCTGGCGACCTGGGGGCCGCTGCCCGGCGGGATGGGAGCGGCGTTCCTGACGCTCGTGCTCGCCGACGTCGGCGCGACCGTCACCCCGTGGATGATCTTCTTCCAGCAGAGCGCGGTCGTCGACAAGGGGCTGACCCGCGCCGATCTGCCGCAGGGGCGGATGGACACCGCGATCGGCGCTGCGCTCGCCGCGGTCGCCGCGATCGCAACGGTGGTCGCGACCGCGCCGCTGTTCGCCGCCCATGTCGACGTCTCGCAATTCGCCAGCGGCGCCGATTTCGCGAGCGCGCTGAGGCCGCTGATCGGCGAGACCGGCGCCACGCTGTTCGCGCTCGGCATCGTCGAGGCGGGCCTGGTCGCGGCGATGACGATCTCGACCAGTTCGTCCTATTCGCTCGCCGAGGCCTTTTCGGCGCGCCACAGCCTCAACCTCGACTTCGCCCATGGCCGGCTGTTCTACGGCGCGGCGATCGTCTCGACGCTGCTGGCGGCCGGCATCGTGCTGATTCCCGGCGCGCCGCTGCTGGCGATGACGCTCACCGTCAACGTGATCGCGACGCTGCTGATGGCGCCGGCGCTGCTGCTGCTGCTGCTGCTCGCCAATGATCGCGAGATCATGGGCGGTCTCGCCAACGGGCGCTGGGCCAATGCGGCGGGCGGAACGATCGTCGTCGCGATCGCCCTGATGGGCTCGCTCTACGGCCTCGTGACGGCCTTCCCGAACCTGCTGGGCAAATAGGAACGCGCGATGGCCTATGATCCCGAACTGATCGGCGCGCTCGAACCCGAACAACTGGCCGCCGCCAAGCTGCGCCCGTTCCCGCGCCGCAAGCTCGGCCGCGGCGTGCTCGCGCTGCTGGTCCTGCTGCGCGTCTATGTCGTGATCGCGATTCCGATCGTCGTCTACGCCTTCGTCCGCGCGCTGCTCGCGGGGCCCTGACGGGCTACAGCCCGAGTTCGGTGAGCCCCGGATGATCGTCGGGCCGGCGGCCGGGCGGCCAGCGGTATTTGCGCTCGGCCTCGGCGATCGGCAGGTCGTTGATGCTCGCCAGCCGCAGCCGCATCAGCCCTTCGGCGTCGAATTCCCAGTTCTCGTTGCCGTAGGAGCGGAACCACTGGCCGCCGTCGTCGCGCCATTCATAGGCGAAGCGCACCGCGATGCGCGCGCCCTCGAACGCCCAGAGCTCCTTGATCAGCCGGTAGTCGAGTTCGCGCGCCCATTTGCGGCGCAGGAACGCCTCGATTTCGGCGCGGCCGGCGATGAATTCGGCGCGGTTGCGCCAGCGGCTGTCGGGCGTATAGGCCTGCGCGACCCCAGCGGGATCGCGCCCGTTCCAGGCGTCCTCGGCGAGCCGCACCTTCTGCGCGGCGGTCTCGGCGGTGAAGGGCGGCAGCGGGGGACGCGGCATGGGGGCTCCTTTCAGGCTTGGCCGGCGCCGCGGGCGCGTCGCAGCGACGAACGTGTTCTCCCCTACCCCAGCCGCCGCAGCAGCGCGACGAACCGCGCGCGTTCGTCCGCCGTCAGCGGCTCCAGCGTCGCTTCGGTGATGCGCTCGGCCATCGGCCGGCCGCGCGCGAAGGCGGCGGCGCCGGCCGGGGTCAGCGCGACGACGAGCCGGCGCCCGTCGGCGGGGTCGGGCGTGGCGGCGGTGAAGCCGCGGGCGGTCAGGCGGTCGATCACGCCCTTGATCGTCGCCGCATCCATCGCGGTGTGGCGACCCAGCGCGTTCTGCGAACAGGGCCCGAGTTCGGCGAGCTTGGCGAGCGCCGCCCATTGCGTTGGCGTCAGTTCCTCGACCATCAGCGCGGCGAAAATATTGGCGTGGCGCTGCTGGGCCTGGCGCATGAGGAAGCCGACCTGCTCGTCGAGCAGGTACGGCGTCGCCGGGGCCTCGCGAGGGCGCGCGGCGAGGGTCATCGCAGGCCGTCCTCGCCCTTGATCTCGCTCGTCTTGAGGCCGCCGACGCGGGCGAGCGGGCGCCCGGAATCGGTGAGCGCGACGGCGACCATGATCTCGTCGGCGCGCGGCGCGTCGGCGATTCTCACCTCCATGCCGTCGAAATGGCTGCGCACGTAGGCGGCGTCCTTGTGGCCGAGCGGAATGTCGAGCGCGACGCCGGGGCCGCCGCGCTTCTTGGACGACGGGATCAGCGCCGCGCCCTTGCCGAGCGCCTTGCGCACGGGCGCGCCGAGCCTGGGATGCAGGATCGCAGCGGCGTGTTCGAGCTCGCCGTTCTCGCCGACCGCCGCCGCCTTGCCGTAGCTCTCGACCGCGGCGCCGGGAACGCCGAGCGCTTCGACCGCGCGCGCCGTCAGCAGGGCGCCGAGTTCTTCGCCGAATTCGATCAGCGGGCCGAGGTCCTCGACATAGCGCCCGGCGAAGGGATTGGCGATCACCGCGATCGCCGCGGCGCGGCGGGTCGGCGGCGCGATCGGCCGGCCGATCTCGCGGTGGGTCTCCTCGACAATCGTGACGATCTTGCGGATCTCGGCGTTCATCGCAGCCCGTCCTCTCCCTTGATTTCAGAGGCCTTCAGGCCGCCCGCGCGGTCGTGCACGCGCGGGCCGGTCGTCATTGCGAGAACCAGGACGATCTCGTCGGCGCGCGGCGCGTCGGCGACGCCGACCTCGACGCTGTCGAAATGGCTGCGCACATAGGAGGCCTCGACATGGGTGATCGGCACGTCGAGCCGGGCGCCGGCGCCGCCGACCTTCTTGGCCGAGGGCACGATCGCCTTGGCCCCGCCGAGCGCCTCGCGCATGCCGTAGCCGCCCGGCGCATGCCAGAGCGCGCCGTGCTCGATCTCGCCCGCGGCGCCGACGATCGCCCCCTTGCCATAGCCCTGGATCGCCCTGGGATCGCCGCCGAGGGCGGCGATCAGCGCGCGCGCCATTTCGAGCCCGAGCGGCTTCAGATCCTCGGAGAAGCCGACGATGTCCTCGACATAGCGCCCGGCAAAGGGGTTGTGGATCACCGACAGGATCGCCGCGCGGCGATAGGGCCTGGCGGCGCGCGGCCCGCCCTCGTGGAAAATGTCCTCGACGAGGATGACGCGCTTGCGGAGTTCGACGGCGGGCATGGCGGGTCCTTCGGGTCAGCGGCGTGCGTCACACAGAGTTCGGGGTTCGTCCCTTGTGCCGCGCCCGCGAAGTTGGGAGGGAGGGCGTTCGCAGGCCGCGCCGGACAGGCGGGTCTCGCCCTGGAGATGCAGCGCGGCGGCGACGATGAGCCCGGCGCGACGCAGCCGCTCCGCCGCGCGCCGGCCGGCGCCGAGCGCCGCTTCGATTTCGGCGTCGCCGAGGGCGCCGACCGCGCAAGTGACGCGCCGGTCGCCGAGATCGCTCTGCGGATCGAAGTCGCGCGCCGGCGCCCGGCGGATCGCGGGATGGCCCGGCAGGTCGACGGCGTTGGCGATCAGCGTCGCCGCGGCGTCGGCGGCCGCCGCATCGGCCGCGAGCACGGTGACCGCGTCGGCGATCCCCAGCGAGAACGAGCGGCCGCGCCAGCCCGAGGTCGCGATCCCGCGCACGGGCGACTCCGCATCGATCGTCGCGCGGCCGAAGGCGCTCGGCCGGTCGGGCCGGTCGATCATTCCGATGGCGAAGCGCTCGCCGTGCGCCAGATGCAGCGCGATGTCGCCGCCATTGTTGACATAGGCGCGGCGCAGCGGCGCCGCCCGGGTCATCGCCGCGAGAACTTCGTCGGCGACGGCCCCGGCGACCGCGGCCATCGGGGTGACGAAGACGGCGTCGGCGAAGGGTGCGACCGCCGCCGCCATCCGCCGGGCGACAAGCCCGGCCGGGCGCGGCGCGCCGGGCGCCGCGGGCGTGCGCAGCAAGGGCAATTCGGCGCAGAGTTCGTCGAGCACGGTTGCGAACCGCGCCCAGGCCGCCGCCTCGGCGCGCGCGATCCGATCCTCGGGGCCGAAGGCGCCGATGATCAGATCGATCGGCCCGTCCTGCAGATGCAGCCGTCCGTCGTCGAGGCGCGCGCGCCGGGGCGGCTGTCTCATCGCGGGGCGGCCCCGCCCGGCCGGCGCGCGCGCGCTTCGAGGATTTCCTCGACCGGGCGGATGTGATCGACATGGCCGCCGAGCGCGGCATAGTCGTCGCGGCGCATCGTGAATTCGATCGGCGCGACCAGCGCCGGGGTCGGGACATAGCCGAACGCGTTGGCGGGCAGCAGGGTGACGTCGACCATGAAGGTGATGCCGCCGCCGGGCCAGACGACGACCGGCGCGCCGCCCGCGGTCACCGTCGTCAATGCCGCGCGCACCGAGCGCGTCAGGCGCACCGGGTTTTCGGTGACGCCCGAGCGCAGCGAGCCGCCCGCCCCCGCCATGAACAGCACCGAGCACAGCGCCGGCTCGCAATTCTCGCGGATGCGCGCGACCGATTCGCGCAAGGTTTCGGGCAGCGGCGCCGGGATCGGCG
>JBEKEI010000207.1:0-7160 GCA_050013915.1 Roseiarcus sp. | reverse complement strand
ATCGCGCCGCGCCGCGGCCGTCGTCTGCGGGCCGATGGCGCAGCCACGCGTTGCTGAAAACGGAGACTGCGGATGAAACCGGTTCTTCTCGTCGACGACTCGCCGACCATGCTGGCCAGCATGACGAGCATCCTGAAGCGGGCGGGATTCGCCTGCGAGACCGCCGCTACCGGAGAGGCGGCGGTCGAAAGGGTCAACGCCGGCCTGGCGCCGTCGCTCGTCATCACCGACTATCACATGCCGGGCATGCACGGCGTCGACCTGATCGGCAAGTTGCGCCGTCTCGCGGCCACGCGCTTCGTGCCGATGCTGGTGCTGACGACGGATTCGCAGCCGGAGAAGCGCGGCGCGGCCAAGGCGGCCGGCGCCACCGGTTGGCTCGTCAAGCCGGTCGATCCGGCGGCCCTGCTGCAGGTCGTCAAGCAATTGGTGCCGGGCGGGTGACGCCCGGCTCGCTCGAAGTCTGGGACTCGCATCGTCGGTCGCCGGCGCGGAGCCGCCGACCGTGACCGACGTTCCCTCGGCGCCGTTCCGGCGCGGCGCGGTCGCGGCCCGGGCGGCGATGGGCTGCTGCGCGGCGGCCATCGCAGCCGGCGACTTCCTGGCTCGCATCGTTCTCCCGGACGCCTTCGGTCCGCTGCTTGCCGCGCTCGGCGCCGGCGCCGGCATGCTGCTGGCGCTTCGCATTTCCGGCGCGCGAGCCACGGCCCCGCCATCGGCGCCGGACCAACCGGCCGACGCGCCGTCCAAGCAGGATCGCATCGCCGGCGAAGGCGAGCGACCGGCGCCCGGCGCGCCGCCAGATCCGCCGGACGAGGCCGGCCAGAGCGGCGAGATCGTCGCCTTTGCCGCCGCCGCACCGACCAGTCCGGGCGTCGATCGCGCGGTCAGCGAGCTCGGCAGCTATCCGACGTTCACGGAAATCTTGAACCGGCAGATGCTCGCCGTGACCGAACTCAGCGAGGCGGCGGCCGGATCGATCCTGTCGAATCTGACCGGCGTCGACGCCAGGATCACCGGTTTGATGACCTTCATCCAGCAATCGGGGTCCAGCGGTCAGGTCGAGCAGATCGTCACCCACATCGAGTCGCAAATGCGCGCATGTCGGGACATGCTCGAAAGCTTCACGCTGCGCCAGGGGGAAGCGGCGCGGCTCGGCCTCGAGCAGAGATCGAAGATCGGCTCCGACACCAGAAGCGTGCTCGATGCGCTGCAGGGGGTGAGCGGCATCGCCCGGCAGACGACCATGCTTTCGCTCAACGTCTCGATCGAGGCGGCGCGCGCGGGCGAGGCCGGCAAGGGCTTTTCGATCATCGCGACCGAGATCCGCAAGCTCGCCTCCGAGGTGCAGGCGCTCTCGACGGAAGTTCAGGCGCGGGTCGAGGGCCTGATGCGCACGGTGACGGTGGACCTGCAGGAGCAATCGACGCGGCGCGAACAGGCCGAGAGCGAGGCGATCGCCAAACTCGCGGACACGCTGAGCGCGCTGACCGACAATCTCACGACGATCATCACGCATCAGCGCGACATCCTGCAGAAGGTGGAGACCGAAGGCCAGGCGATCGCCCGTCCGATCATGGACATCATGGGCAGCATCCAGTTCCAGGACATCATTCGCCAGCAGCTCGAGCAGCTCGACCGCATGGCCGGCATGGTCGACGACCACGTCCGGTCGATCGGCGGGATGCTCGAGGATCGGCGCGACGACATCGGCGGCGACGGGCTTTCGGTAAAGCTTGACAATATGTTCAGCGGCTATGTGATGGCCGGCCAGCGCGAATCCCATTTGGCGGCGCGCGGCCACGCCGGGCCGCAGGAGGCGGGTTCGCTGATCGAACTGTTTTGAGGTCGATCGGCACGAAGCGCGTTGAGCATTGAGAGTTTGCCGGATTTGACCGTCGTCTCCCCGGGAGACGACGCAGATTGCCCACCGATGAGATCGAGGCTTTGGCGCCGGCTTTCGCCGAGAGGCAGGCCCGGATGACGCCGGTGGCGGCTTCGATTCGGAAGGTTCACGTTTTCAATCCGTCAGGGGCGTTCGGCCTCCGCCTGCGCGGCGATCCCGTCGCGGCGGAGGCGCCCTCCGCGCGCGACCGATTCGAGCAGCGCCGGCGCTGATCGCCGCCGGGCGCGGACCCGACGTCGCGGGAGTCTCGGGCGCCGGCGTCGCGGTTGCTCGGTGCGCTCGCCGGCGGCCGCCGAGCGGTGTCGTTTGTGTTCGTCCAATCGAAGATCGGCGCGCGACGGAGCTCCGCGATGGCTGCAGTCTTGTTGGTCGAGGACGTGCCCATCGTCCGGACCACGCTGTCGAAGTTCATGGAACGGGGCGGCCACGTCGTCACCTGCTGCGGCGGCGGCGACGAAGCCTGGTCGCGTCTGAGCAACACCCGCTTCGACGCGGTCGTGACCGATCTGTGGATGATGGACGGCGACGGGCTCGCGCTGATCGAACGGCTGCGATCGAGCGGCGACGGCACCCCGATCATCGCCATCACCGGCGGCAATCCGCGCTCTCCGCTCTCCAACTCCATCGAGGCCGCCCTCGGCGCCGGCGCCGATCGCGCGCTGCTGAAGCCGGTCACCAAGGCCGCGCTGCTGGCGACGATCGCGGAGTGCGTAGGCGGCGAGGAGAGCCCGGTCGAGAGGCCAGTTTGATGGCGAACGTGTTTCAGATTCTCGCGGACCGCCGCGCCGAAATCGCGGCGGCCTGGATGGGCGACATCCTCGCCGTCGCCAAGAAGGACGCCAGCCCCGCGCTGACCGTCCAGATGCTCAAGTCGGAAATGACCGAGTTTCTGGAAGCGTTCCTGCATTTTCTGGAGCTCGGCGGCTATGACGTCGGGTCGAGCCATTTCGAGGCCGTCGGCGCCCTCGCCGCGCGCATCAGCGCCAACCACGCCCGCCAGGGCCTGACGCCGACGGAGACGGCCAATTTCGTGCTGTCGCTGAAGGACGTCCTGATCCCGGTGATGGTCAGGGCGTTCGGCGACGATCCGCACGCGCTGGCCGACGAACTGGCCGGAATCAACCGCGTCGTCGATCACCTGTCGCTCCAGACCTTCGCGGCGTTCGTCGCCGCGCGCGAGGAGACGATCCAGCGGCAGAGCCGCTCGCTCGCCGACATGTCGACGCCGACCCTGCAGATCTGGGGCGAGATCGTCCTCATGCCGCTCGTCGGCGTCATCGACAGCCTGCGCGCGCAGCAGATCATGGAGGATCTGCTGAACGCGATCGTCCGTGAACGCGCGCTCGTGGCCATTCTCGACGTGACCGGCGTGCCCGTCATCGACACCCGGGTCGCGTTGCATCTCATCAAGACCGTCGGCGCCGCGCGCATGCTGGGCGCGCAGATCGTGCTGACCGGGATCAGCCCCGACGCGGCGCAGAGCCTCGTCAAGCTCGACGTCGATTTCTCGAACATCCGAACCAAGGGCACGCTGCGCTCGGGCCTCGCGGAGGCCTTGCGGATGGTCGGCCAGAGCATCGCGACGAAATCATAGAAGGCCGATCGATGCGGATTCCCATTCTCAGGCTCGGTCGCGTCCTGCTCGTCTCGATCCAGCTCGACATCAATGACGACGACGCCGGCGCGCTGCAATCGGACGTGCTGGCGATGTTCGGACGCGATGCCGCGGACGGTCTCGTTCTCGACATTTCCGGCCTCGACGTGGTCGACTCCTACATGGCGCGGCTTCTCGACGAAACCGCGCGAATGGTCCGGATCATGGGCGGCGAAGTGGTGCTGACCGGCATGCAACCGATGATTGCGTTGACCCTGGTCGAGATGGGTCGCGAAATCGTCGGCATGCCCACGGCGCTCGACCTCGAGGCGGGGGTCGCGAGCCTTCGCGATCTCATCCGGTCCAATGGCCTGCGGGACTGAACGCATGGACGGGCAGTTCGCGAACCTCGGCGCCGAGCCTCGACCGTCGCGATCCCGTCGCTCGCGACGCCGCAAAGGCGTCTGCGGGCGCCGCGGCGGCGATCGTCGCCCCCTGCGCGCGGCTGCGAGGCGCCGGGCCGAGCCCCCGCTTCTGCGCGCCGGCGCGGCGCGCGCCGGGACGGCGGCGCGCCGCCGGCCGACCGCCGGCGCCCCGGCGGCTTGCGGCGTTTCGGCCGGCCCGGCCGGGATCAGGGCGCGCCGAGGCCCGTCGTGAACGAGATCGGGCGGGTCGCCGTCTCGATCGCGGGTCAGAACGACATCCTGAAGGCGCGCACCGCGGGCCGCGACCGGGCGCGCGCGCTCGGCTTCAGCACGGTCGATCAGACCCGCCTCGCCACCGCCATCTCCGAGCTGGCGCGCAACGCGCTCGCCTATGGCGGCGGCGGCGTGTGCGCGATCTCCTCGTCGGCGAATCCCGACGGCAGTCAGACCATCCGGGTCGTCGTCGAGGACCATGGGCCCGGTATCGGCGATCTGGCGCTGGCGTTCAAGCCGGGCTTCTCGACCGGCGGCGGCCTCGGCCTGGGATTGCCCGGCGTTCGCCGGCTGATGGACGATCTCGTCATCGAAAGCGCGCCGGGCCGCACGATCGTCGAGACCACGATGAGCCGCGGCCCATGAGCGTCACGATGGGCGAGGATTTCCCGATCGTCTGCGAGCTCGACGTCGCCTCGGTCGGCGGCTTCGCCATGCGGGAGGCCGAACGTCTCGGCTTCCCGAGCCAGAAGGCCTATCGACTCGCCACCGCCGTGACCGAACTCGCCAACAATCTCCTTCATCACGCCTATCCCGGAGGGACGATCCGCCTCGACCGCATCGAGCAAGGCGAGCGCGAAGCGATCCAGATATCGGCGGCGGACAATGGCCCGGGCATAGCCGACGTCGGACTGGCGATGACCGACGGCTATTCGACCAACTGCGGTCTGGGCGCCGGGTTGCCGGGCGCGCGCAGGTTGATGGATGACTTTTCGATCGAGTCGGCCGTCGGCGTCGGGACCAGGATCGTCGCCCGGCTGTGGCGGTCATGATCGTCGGGGGCGCGCGCCGATCGCTCAACGGCGACCAGGAGTGCGGCGACGCCTACGCCTGGTGGCGCACCCAGGCGCAGTGGACGATCTGCCTCGTCGACGGCCTCGGCCACGGCCCCAAGGCGGCGCAGGCGGCGCAGGCCGCCCTCGTCCTCGCCGAGGCCCAGCGCGCCGAGCCGCCGGAAGCGATGATCGGGGCGATCGATCGAGGCATCCGGTGGACCCGCGGCGCCGCGATCGCGGTCGCGCAGGTCGACCCGGCGAACCGGACGCTGCGCTACTGCGGCGTCGGCAACGTGCGCGCGGCGCTGTTCGGCGACCCGGCGATCCGTTTCGAGGGAACGCCGGGAATCGTCGGCGCCGGGGTCAGGCCCTTGACCACGGACATCGAGTCCTGGCGGGACGGCGACCTGCTGGTGCTGTGGACCGACGGGTTCAGCGCCCGTCTGGACCTGGACGACGGCTGCCTGCGGCTCCGCGGCGATCCCGAGGCGCTCGCGACCCGCCTGATCGACCATTTCTCGACGCGGCGCGACGACGCGGGCGTCGTCTGCTGTCTGCTCGAAGGCGACGCGCGATGACCGAGCGCCGTGTCGAGGCCGAACGCTATGTCGAACTCGTCCACGCCTATCTGCGCGACGGACAGGAATCGAATCTGGCGGCGATCGGCGCCCTGCGCGATTCGATGGTCGAGGACGACGCGCCGATCGAGGACCTCGTCGGCATGCACGAGCGGGCGCTGCTCACTTTCGAGGACAGCCTGTCGCCCGGCAACTTCCATGAATTCGTGACCAGGACCTCGACCTGCCTCACGGAACTGGTGATCGCCTATTCGCTCGCCGATCAGAAGAAGAAGAGCGTGCGCGAGCGCGATCAGCGCGTCGAGCGCGAGCGCCAGCGGCTGGTGTCGTTGGGGCAGATGGCCGGCGGCGTCGCCCACGAGTTCAACAACCTGCTCCAGCCGATCATGGGAATGGCCGAGATGGCGATCGAGGACGCCGAACCGGGCGGCGAACTCGCCGGGCAGCTCGACGTCATCCTCGGTTGCGCCAGGCAGGCGGCGACGATCGTGCGCGGGATCCTGACGACGGGCCGGGAGCACGGTCCCGCGCCGCGGCCGGTTCCGTTTGCGCCCCTGCTCCGCACATGCTCGAAATTTCTTGCGGCCGTCCTCCCCCACGGCGTCCTCGTCGAGCTCGCCGTCGGGTGCGGCGACGACTGCGTCCTTTGCGAGGACGGCGAACTCGGCCAGGTTCTCCTGAACCTCGCGCGCAACGCGGGCGACTCGATGGATGGCGAAGGGCGGGTCAGGATCGCGCTCGAACGGCTGGACCGTCAGCGTTTCGACGACATGACGGGGCGACTCGCGATCTCGCCCTGCCTGCGGCTGGTCGTCGCCGACGACGGCGTCGGCATGGCTCCCGAAGTCGCCGCCCAGGCCTTCCAGCCGTTCTACACGACCAAGGGGCCGGACGGGGGCACCGGCCTCGGTCTGTCGGTCGTCATGGCCATCGTCCACGGCTGGGGCGGGACGCTCGACGTCGACACGGCGCCCGGGGCGGGAACCCGCGTCTCGATCATCCTGCCCATCGTCGAGGACGCGGCCGCGGGGCGTATCGGAGTGGGTGCATGAACGCCGCCGCCGGCCCGCCTTCCGCGCCGCTTCGCCCCGCCGCCTCCTGAGCGGCGATTCGCGGCTGCGCCGACGCAGCGCGCGCGCCCGGCGCCGAAGCTGGCCTGATCCGGCGCGGCGCCTGGCGGCCCGACGGCGGAAGCTCACGTTCAGCGCGCCTGTCGCGACGACGGCGGCCGCTGAGGCCGCGCCGTCTGCGAGCGCCGGGGCGGCCGGGCGCTCCGTCGGCGCCGTCCTGAACGTAGTGTAAAAGAGAAATATGAGAAGATGATTGCGGAATTACAAAAGATCGGCTATGCTCCCATCATTGATCCCCCCGGCAGGAGCCCGCCATGCCCGACCCCGCAGCACCCGCGCCGTCGCCATGCGACGTGGACGAGGATTCCGCCGCCAGACTTGACGCCGGGCTCGACCAGCGCGTCCGCAGGGCCGGCGGGGACAAGGCTCGGGGTCGCAGCGCGCGGGCCGGACGGCGGCGCGCCGCAGACCGCCGCGCGGGCGCAACGCCCGAGGCGCCCCCGCCTTCAACGTCGGGAAGCCCGCGCCGGGGCGATCC
>JBEKEI010000206.1:0-7292 GCA_050013915.1 Roseiarcus sp. | reverse complement strand
CCGTCATAGTAGAGGCCGACCAGCAGCGCCGGAAGCGCGCAGATTCGCGCCGCCGGCCCGACATCGGCCCCGCGCATCTCGAGGTAGCGCTTCAGCCGCACCTCCGGGAAGATCGTCGAGAGATGGTTGGCCCAGTCGGCGATCGTCGCGCGCTCGCCGGGCAGCGCTTCGAGCCGCCCGGCCAGCAGGTCGCGAAAACTGGAGCCCGCGACGTCGTGATAGATGTCGCCGCGCTTGACGAAATACATGGGGACGTCGAGCGCGTAGTCGACGTAGCGCTCGAAGCCCATGCCCGGCTCGAAGGCGAACGGCAGCATGCCGGCGCGCGCCTCGTCGGTATGGCGCCAGATTTCCGACCGCGCGGAAAGAAAGCCGTTGAGCGCGCCGTCGGTGAAGGGAGAATTGGCGAACAGCGCGGTGATCAGGGGCTGCAGCGCGAGACCGACCCGGAGCTTCTTGACCATGTCGGCTTCGTCGGAAAAGTCCAGATTGGCCTGGACGGTCGCGGTGCGGAACATCATGTCGAGACCGCGCGTTCCGACCTTCGGCATGTAGCGCGCCATGATGCGGTAGCGGCTCTTGGGCATCGCCGGGGTCTGCGCGAGGCTCCATTTCGGGCTCATGCCGAGCGCGAGGAATCCGATGCCGAGCGGCGCGGCCACCTCGCGCGTCAAGCGCAGATGCTCGTCGACTTCCGCCCTCGTCTCGTGGACGGTCTCGAGCGGGGCGCCGGACAATTCGAACTGGCCGCCGGGCTCCAGCGAAATGGCGCCGCCGCCCGCGGCGTCGAACAGCCCGATCGGATTGTCGCCGTCGAGGATCGTCTCCCAGCCGAGCCGTCGGCCCAGACCCTCGATCAGGGCTCGAACGCCGCGCGCGCCGTCGTAGGGAACCGGCGTCAGATCGGCGCGGTAGAAGGGAATCTTCTCGTGTTCGGTCCCGACCCGAAACTGCGCGGCCGGCTTGCATCCCGCCTCGAGCCAGGAGACCAGCGCGTCGCGCGATTCCACGGCGTGGGCGTCAATGATGTCGCGGGCCATCGAGGGTTCCGGGAGGGAGCGGGGGACCCCGCATGACTGCCGGTTAGATAGTCGGCCGCGGGCGACAACGCAACGCGGCCTCGCCGCGGCGCGGCGCCGGGCGGCGCGGCGCAAATCGGCCCACGCTCGCGGGTCTGCGAACGGGCCGCTGCGCCCGGGGCCGTGGCGCCCGACCCGATTCGGCGAGCCAGAACGGAGATTGGCCGGCGACCGACGAAGTGGCGGCGCTTTCTTTGCGGAAAGCCGCACGACGCGCGCGCGCAATCCCGCTCAGGCCGCCCCGAGGCGCCGCGCGAGCCGGGCGGTCACCCAATAGGCGGCGATCACGGCCCCGAGCCCGAATACCGCGGCGCCGGCGCCGGCCCCGAGCATCGCACCCTCCACGCCGTGCGCGGGACCCCCGAGCCGGGCGCCGAGGGTGACGAAGGGAATCGTGCCGAGCGTGGCGCGGCCCCAGTTGAAGGCGGTCGCCAGCAAGGGAAAGCCGAGATTGTTGAACGCGGTATTGGCGACGAACAGACAGGTGATGAAGACCCAGGCCGACACGCCCCAGGTGCAGAAGAAGGTGACGAGGCGGGCGTTCTCGCCATGCGCGTCGAAGGCCCAGTTGATCCACGGGCTGACGGCGAACAGAAACAGCCAGGCCAGAAGCACGTAACCGACCGAAAGCACGAAGGCGTCGGTCAGGGCGCGGCGGACGCGCGGCATCAGTCGCGCGCCGAGGTTCTGGCCGAGGATCGGCCCGACCGCCCCGGTCAGGGCGAAAATCACGCCGAACGCGACCGGAATGACACGGTCGGTCGTGGCGGTCGCAGCGACCGCCGCCTCGCCGAAATCCGAGATCACGCGCGTGATGTAGACTGCGGCGACGGGAGTGGCGAGATTGGCCAGGATCGCCGGCGCGCCGATGCCCATGATCGGGCGCAGGTCGCGCCAGATCGAGCGCCAGTCGGGGCGGGAGACGAGGTCGTGAACGCGCACCGCCCCCCAGGCGCCGACGCCGAGGAACACGAGGCGCGAAATCACCGTCGCCCAGGCCGCGCCATAGACGCCGAGTCCGAATCCGAAAATCAGCAGGGGATCGGTGAACGCGGTGACGAATCCGCCGGCCAGAGTGACATACATCGCCCGCCTGGCGTCGCCGACGGCGCGCAGCACCCCGGAAAAGCACATGCCGAGCGCCATGGGGACGTTGGCGGGCAGGGTGATGGCGAGAAACCGGTCGGCCGCATGGCCCGCCCGGCCGTGGGCGTGCAGGGCGTCGGCGAGAATCTGGCCGCGAAACCCGAGCAGCGCCGCGGCCACTATGGCCGAGACGATCGCCGCGATCGCCAGGCCGGAGGCGGCCAGACGGCGCGCCTTCGGCCGGTCGCCCGACCCCAGCGCGCGCGAGACCGTCGCGGTGACCGCGATCGTGAGCCCGATGTTGATCGCCATGGCGAGGAACAGAACCTGGCTGGCGTAGCCGACCGCGGCCTTCAGCGCCTGGTCGCCCAGGCGCGAGACGTAGAGCAGCGACAGGAGGTCGACAAAGAAAATCGCCATCAGCCCGATCGACCCGGTCGCGGTCATCACGGCGACGTGGCGCATCGTCGATCCCTGCGTGAAGACGGGGCGCGACGGGTCGGGAATGGCGGCGGCGACGGCGGTCAAGGGAGCCTTTCCAGGGGCGCAGCGTTGTCGATGCCGGCTCATAGAACCAATGCGCGGCTCGCGCCAGTTCCAAGCGGCCCCGCGGGGCGGCGCCGAAGCGACCGATCGGCGCCGGTCCAACGCGGCCGATCGCCCTATTGACTTCAAGGGTCGGCTTCCCGAAAACCTTCGGCATGACGAGCGACACAGCCACAGCGCAAAAGCCGAGACTCCGGGTCATCCTGTGCGCCCCGCGCGGCTTCTGCGCGGGCGTCGTGCGCGCCATCGACGTGGTCGAACGCGCGCTCCAGATCTACGGACCGCCCGTCTATGTCCGGCACGAAATCGTCCATAACAAATATGTCGTGGAATCGCTCAAGGCGAAGGGCGCGGTGTTCATCGAGGAACTGAGCGAGGCCCCGGCGGGCTCCGCGCCGGTCATCTTCTCCGCCCATGGCGTGCCCAGGAGCGTTCCGGAAGAGGCGCTCGCGCGCCAGTTGTTCACCATCGACGCGACCTGCCCGCTGGTCACCAAGGTTCATCGCGAGGCGCTGGTTCATTTCAAGCGCGGCCGCAAGGTCATCCTGATCGGCCACGCCGGCCACCCGGAAGTGATCGGCACGATGGGCCAGCTGCCGCCGGGCGCCATCGTGCTGGTCAGCACCGTCGCCGACGTGGAGGCGCTCGCGTTCGATGACGAGGGCAATCTCGCCTATGTCACGCAGACGACGCTGTCGGTCGACGACACCCAGCAGATGGTGGCCGCGCTGGTCAAGCGGTTCCCGAAAATCTTCGTGCCGGCGCTGGAGGACATCTGCTACGCGACGACCAACCGGCAGGAGGCGATCAAGCGCGCCGCGCCATACGTCGACGCCGTCATCGTCGTGGGGTCGAGCAATTCGTCCAATTCGCAGCGGCTCGCCGAAGTGGCGCAGCGGGCGGGGTGCAGGATCGCGCGGCTGCTGTCGGGGGCCGCGGAGATCGACTGGCGAATCTTCGGCGCCATCGAATCGCTGGCGATCACGGCGGGCGCTTCCGCGCCGGAGATTCTGGTCGAGCAGGTGATCGACGCCTTCGCCGCGCGCTACGAGGTCGCCGTCGAGACTCTCACGACCGCGGACGAGACCGTGTTCTTTCCGCTGCCCCGCTCCCTGCGCGGGGAATCGACGAGCGCGCCGACGGCCGGCTGAGCGGGGGAGCGCGGCCCACGGCGCGACCCTCGCCGCGATTCCGCCGTCGATCGGCGCGACAGGGACCATGCCGGTCGGTCCGGCCCGGGCCAGGCCCTCGTGAACCATTGGCGAGCCGATCAACCGGGCCAGGACGACCTCGCCGCGCGCGCCGGCCGGAACGATCGCGAGCGCGGCCCGGAGCCAAGGCGCGCGCGGCGGCGGGATTTGACGGATTCCGGCGCCCTCGCTAACACGAGGCCGTCATGGTCCCAGGCGGCGGTACGAACAGGCGGTCCTCGCCGTGGCCGCGAATTCATTTGGGGCATCCAGGGACCCGCCCCCGAGCCGGACACGCGATGGCCGTCTACACCGAGGTCACCGACGAAGCGCTCGGCGCGTTCCTCGCCGATTACGATCTCGGCGCCGCCTCGTCGCTGAAGGGCATTGCGGAGGGGGTCGAGAACTCCAATTTCCTGCTGCACACGGGCGGCGGGGCGTTCTTCCTGACGCTCTATGAGAAGCGCGTGAAGGAGTCGGACCTGCCGTTCTTCATCGGCCTGATGGAGCATCTGGCCAGGAAGGGCGTCAATTGCCCGCAGCCGGTGCGCAACCGCAGGGGCGAGGCGCTCGGCCAGCTCGCCGGCAGGCCGGCGGCGATCGTGACGTTTCTCGACGGGCTGTCGATCCGCCGCCCGGGCGCGCGCCATTGCGCCAGCGTCGGCGAAGCGCTCGGGCGCATGCACAAGGCGGGCGCGGATTTCGCGCTGAGGCGGCCGAACGCGCTCTCGATCGGCGGCTGGCCGGCCCTGTTCGAAGCCGCGCGCGCGCGCGCCGACGAGGTGGCGCCGGGGCTCGCGGCCGAGACGGCCAATGACATGGCGGCGCTCGGCGCGGCGTGGCCGGGCGGCCTGCCCGACGGCGTGATTCACGCCGACCTCTTTCCCGACAACGTGTTCTTTCTCGGCGAGGAATTGTCGGGGCTGATCGATTTCTATTTCGCCTGCAACGACGCCCTCGCCTACGACCTCGCCGTCGCGCTCAACGCCTGGTGCTTCGAGCCCGACGGATCGTTCAACATCACCAAGGGCATGGCGCTGATCAACGGCTACGAGCGGGTGCGCCGGCTCAGCGGCGCGGAGACCGAGGCCCTGCCGATCCTGGCGCGCGGGGCGGCGCTGCGCTTCATGCTGACGCGGCTCGTCGACTGGCTGAACGTCCCCCCCGGCGCCAAGGTCGTGCCCAAGAATCCGCTCGAATATCTCGGCAAGATGCGGTTCCACCGCGGCGTGGCGAGCGCGCGCGACTATGGCCTGCTGCGATGAGCGGACGGGTCGCGATCTGGACGGACGGCGCCTGCTCGGGCAATCCGGGCCCCGGCGGATGGGGCGCGGTGCTGTGCTACGACGGCCGCGAACGCGAACTGTGCGGCGGCGAGGCGTTGACGACCAACAATCGCATGGAGCTCATCGCCGCGATCTGCGCCCTCGAAGCGCTGAGCCGCCCCTGCGCGGTCGAACTCCACACCGATTCGCAATATCTGCGCGGCGGCGTCACCGGCTGGATCGGCAACTGGAAGCGCAACGGCTGGCGCACGGCCGACAGGAAGCCGGTCAAGAACGAGGATCTGTGGCGCCGCCTCGACGCGGCGGCGGCGCGCCACGAAATCGCCTGGGCCTGGGTCAAGGGCCATGCCGGCGACGCGATGAACGAGCGCGCGGACGCGCTCGCGCGGCGTGGCATGCGCCCGTTCCTGGGCGGCACGCGCCGCGCCGCCGAGGGCTGATTCCCAGGCGGAGATTCGCGGCCCAGCCAGGGCGCGCGCGCCCTCGTGGCCGAAGCCGGCCTGGCGCGTGGCGCGGGCGCGGCGGATCAGTCGGTCGGCCGATGGCAAGCCGCTCAGGCGCTTCGCCCGCGCCACCCCCGGCGATTGCGGTGGCTCTCCAAATCTCCGTTCTCGTACTGGCGGCTGTGCGCGCCGTCGGGGCGGCAATTTGGCCGCCTGACCTCTCGGCGCCCGATGCGGCCGGTTGGCCGCGCCGGGCGCCGAGAGGTCATGATTGCAACCGGCCCGGGCCGGGCGGCGCGGACGATTGCCGACTGGCAGCCCGGAACCCTGCCCGACGTCGCGAGCCTTCCCTTTTACAGAAAATTGCTTGACTCCAGCCATTCCCCCGTCCATCATGACGGTCGATCGACGGCCGGTCCGAGCCGGGCGAAGCGAAGGAGATTGACGGCGGCGGCGGAGGCCGCCCGAGGCCCCAAAGAAGGTTCTGCGCTCTCTCAAGCGTTTGAAATCACACAATATAATATGAAATCTTGAGATAAGGACTTCCAAGCAGCTCCACCGCCCGCGAACCGGGCCATGCGGAGGGATGGCGGGGGGACCAAGGCGATGGGCTGAACCGCGCTCCGGAGACGACGGCGGACCGTTGTTCGGAAAATCTGGACGCCTTGCCCCGCTTGCGCGTCGCGCCAGGACGGCAAAATTGATCAAGTGCTTGATATCGCTCGATTCGAGGACGACAAATGGCGCTTCGCAGACGCTGGAATCAAGGACTTGCCGACGTTTTGACGGCCGTTCGGAAGCCATTTGACCCTAAACGGGTCGCTTGGCGGTCGATATCGGG
Source organism: Roseiarcus sp. (assembly GCA_050013915.1). Classification (GTDB taxonomy): domain Bacteria; phylum Pseudomonadota; class Alphaproteobacteria; order Rhizobiales; family Beijerinckiaceae; genus Roseiarcus. The sequence goes on along the minus strand of JBEKEI010000206.1, from coordinate 821 downwards.
GCGAAAATCGGGGATCTGGAGACAGCGCGGCGTGCTGCCGGAGCGAGCCTGCTGGACCACGCCGCCGGCGACGTCATTGCCATCAGGCGAATGGGTCTGGCCATGAAGGATGGGCCGTGGCTGTCCAACACCCCTCATATCCACCAATCGTGAGCCGCCCAGCGGTCATGTCCGCGTCGCAGCGGTCGATTTTGAGCGCCAAGGGCCATCCGTCGGCCAGGCGGAGCTTCACGGTGCGGCCGACGGATCGAGCGCGCCCTCGCGGCCCGAGCGGTCCTTGCGCGCCGCGCAGGAGATCCGTCGGTCAGCCCGTCAGATTGCGCTCAGAGCTGGGCGAGCAGGCGGTCGGCGCCCGAGACGTCGGCCTTCCCAGGGGAATCCTCGATGTTGAGGCTCTTGACGACGCCGTCTTCGACCAGCATCGAATAGCGCTTCGAGCGCAGGCCCATGCCGCCCGCGGAGGCGTCGAATTCGAGACCCGTCGCCTTGGCGAAGTCGGCGTTGCCGTCCGACAGGAAGCTGATCCTGCCCTCGGCGCCGGTGGCCTTGGCCCAGGCGGCCAGGACGTGGGGATCGTTGACCGAGGTCATCGCGATGACCTCGACGCCCTTGGCCTTGATCGCGGCCTCGTTGGCCAGAAAGCCCGGCAGATGGTTCTTGTGGCAGGTCGGAGTGAAAGCGCCGGGCAGGCCGAACAGCACGACCTTCCTGCCCTTGAAGAACTCGCCCGTGGTCACCGGCCTCGGCCCGTCGCTCGTGATGAGCCGGAACGTGGCGTCCGGCAGGCGGTCGCCGATCTTGATCGTCATGCGCGTCTCCCC
>JBEKEI010000205.1:0-7888 GCA_050013915.1 Roseiarcus sp. | reverse complement strand
CAGCGCCTTCGCCGCATCCTCGCTCGAATGATAATTGACGGCGACCCGCGCGCCCTGCGCGGCGAAGCCGCGCGCGAGCGCGGCGCCGATGCCGGTCGAGCCGCCGGTGATGAGGACGACCTCGCCGGCGAGGTCGGGAATGGTCAGCTGCGCTGACATGTCGGGGGACGCCATCGATCTCCTCCCTGGTTTCGATGTTCTCGATCGTATTTGGCCCGGCGCGCCCGGCGGGTCAAACTTCGCTGGAGCGCTGCGCTGGAACGTCCCGGGCGCAGGTTCGGGCGGCATGGTTTATCTTTGCTGCGGCGCCCTGTATGAGAGGCTCGGAAATCTCAAATGTCGTCGCGGGCGGTGACGCTCCTGCAGGGAAGGATAGGGTTCGGCATGGCTCGAATTCTTTGGGTCATCGTGGTCCTGGCCGCCGCCGCCGGCGCCGCGGTCGGCTTCACCGGTTCCGGGCCGCCGGTGCTGGCCAAAGCGCTGCTGGCGGCCGCGGGCGCGCTCGCGCTCGTCCTGCTGATCGGGCTCCTGCCGCTCCGGGCCCGTCGCGCGGCGATCTTCGTCCTCGTCTTCCTTCTCCTGTCTTCGTCCTCGTCTTCCTTCTCCTGGCCGGGCTCGGCGGCGGCCTCTACTACTTCCAGTTCAACATCAAGCCCAACATGGTCAAGGGCTTCATCGCCGCGGCGTTCGCACCCAAGCCGACGTCCGTCTCGGCCGAAGCCGCGGTCATGGAGAAATGGATCCCGCAAATGCCCGCGATCGGCTCTCTGCGCGCCTATCAGGGCATCGACATTTCGACCCAGGTGGCCGGCGTCATCAGCGCGATCCATTTCAAGTCGAGCCAGGACGTCGCCGCCGGCGCGCCGCTGGTGCAGATCGACGATTCCGTGGACCAGGCCGATCTCAAGAACGGCCTGGCCCAGCTGCGCAACGCCGACGTTTCGCTCGAACGCCAGCAGACCCTCGTGCAGGGCGGCAACACCGCCAAGGCGCAGGTCGATTCGGCGATCGCGGCGCGCGATTCGGCCGCCGCGCAGGTCGAGCGCACGCGCGCGATCATCGCCCAGAAGGCGATCGCGGCGCCGTTCGCCGGCCGGCTCGGCATCGGCAAGGTCGACGTCGGTCAGTTCCTGGCGGTCGGCGCCAGCATCGTCACGCTGCAGCAGCTCGATCCGATCTATGTCGACTTCCAGACCCCCGAGCAGACCCTGCGCACGCTCGCCGTCGGCCAGACGGCGACAATGCAGCTCGACGCCTTCCCGGGCGAGACTTTTTCCGGCAGGATCGCCGCGATCGACGCGCGCATCAGTCAGGACACCCGCAATCTGCTGGTGCGCGCCGAATTCCCCAATGTCGACCATAAGCTGCTGCCCGGCATGTTCGCCAATGTATCGGTGGAGACCGGCGCGCCGGCCGACGTGCTGACCCTGCCGCGCACGGCGATCGTGTTCAGCCTCTACGGCGACAATGTCTTCGTCGTGAAGCCGGCGCCGCCGAAGGCCGGCGAGGCGCAGGCCGCCACGATCGAGGGCAAGCCCGACCTGATCGCCGTGCGTCGCTTTGTGCGGGTCGGCGACATCAGGGGCGAGCGCGTGGCGATCCTGGAGGGCGTGAGCCCGGGCGAGCAGGTGGTGACTTCGGGGCAGATCAAACTGCTGCCGAACGGCCCCGTGACGATCGACGGCGCGGGCGCCTTGCCGGCCCCCGCGCAGACGCCCAAGCCGTGAGCGAAGTAGCGGTCATGAGCAGCTTCACCGATCTCTTCATCCGCCGCCCGGTCCTGGCCACCGTCGTCAGCCTGCTGATCCTGCTGGTCGGCGCCATGGCGGGCCTGAAACTGCAGATCCGCCAGTTTCCGCAGATGTCGAACACGACGATCACGATCACGACGACCTATCCCGGGGCCAACGCCGACCTCATCAAGGGCTTCATCACCACGCCGCTCGAACAGGCGGTGGCGAGCGCCGAAGGCATCGACACGCTGGTGTCGACCTCGCAGCAGAACGTCTCGACGATCGTACTCAACCTGCGGCTCGACGCCAATCCCGACCGGGCGGTCGCCGACGTTCTCGCCAAGACCAACCAGGTGCGCAGCGTGCTGCCGCGCGAGGCCAACGATCCCATCGTCATCAAGCAGACGGGACAGGGCTTCGCGCTGATGTACATCTCGTTCAATTCGGACGTGATGACGAGCTCGCAGATCACCGACTATCTCACCCGTGTCGTCCAGCCGCGCCTGCAGACGATCGACGGCGTCGCCACCGCCCAGATCCTCGGCGGCCAGACCTTCGCGATGCGGATCTGGCTCGACCCGACGCGCATGGCCGCGCTCGGGGTTACGCCGGCCGACATCAGCCATGCGCTCTCCGCCAACAATTTCACGACCGCCGCGGGCGAGATCAAGAGCGATTACACCCAGGTCAGCGTCAATGCGCAGACCTCGCTCGACACCGCCGAGGCGTTCGGCCGGCTCGTCGTCGCCACGCGCGGCGACGCGCTGATCCGCCTCGGCAATGTCGCCAAGATCGAACTCGGCCCGGAGAACTCCGACAGTTCGTCGGTGTTCGACGGCCTGAAGGCGGTGTTCATCGGCATCTATGGCACGCCGGAAGCCAATCCGCTGACCGTGATCGACGGCGTGCGCGCCGCCATGCCCGACATCGCGCGCCAGCTGCCGACCGGCCTGCAGTCGGCGATCGCCTACGACTCGACCCAGTTCATCCGCGCCTCGATCTACGAGGTCGCCAAGACGCTGGCCGAGGCGGCGGTCATCGTCATCGTCGTCATTTTCCTGTTCCTCGGCAATCTGCGCTCGACGCTGATCCCGATCGTCACGATCCCGCTGTCGCTGGTCGGCGTCATGATCGCGCTGCTCGCGCTCGGCTATTCGATCAACCTCCTGACCCTGCTCGCGCTCGTGCTCGGCATCGGCCTCGTGGTCGACGACGCCATCGTCGTGGTCGAGAACATCCATCGCCACATCGAGGATGGCCTGACCCCGTTCGACGCCGCACTGAAGGGCGCGCGCGAGATCGCCACGCCGGTCATCGCGATGACGATCACGCTGGCGGCGGTCTATGCGCCGATCGGCTTCGTTTCGGGCGTGACCGGCGCGCTGTTCCGCGAATTCGCCTTCACCCTCGCCGGCGCGGTGGTCGTGTCGGGCTTCATCGCGCTGACGCTGTCGCCGATGATGTGTTCGCTGCTGCTCAAGCACCAGAGCGGCGAGGGCGACCGCTTCGCCCATTTCCTCGACCGCAATTTCGAGCGCCTGCGCGCCGCCTACGAGCGCCGGCTGCGCAGCACGCTGAACTTCCGCGCGCTGACGCTGCTGATCCTCGTCGGCGTGCTCGGCCTGACCGGCCTTCTCTACGTCACGACGCCCAGGGAACTGGCGCCCGAGGAGGACCAGGGCGTTGCGCTCGCGCTGATCAAGACGCCGCAGCTCGGCAATCTCGACTATCTCGAACAGGCGACGCAGACGCTGTACCAGAAGGTGCGCGACATCCCGGAGGTCGCGCATCTCTTCGTCATCAACGGCCTCAACGGCGTGCGCTCGGGCTTCGCCGGCGTGCTGTTCAAGCCGTGGGACCAGCGCACGCGCTCGGCCAAGCAATTGCTGCAGGCGATGGGGCCGAAATTCCTCGAAATCCCCGGCGCCAAGGTTCTCGCCTTCTCGCCGCCCGCGCTGCCCGGCTCGACCGGCGGGCCGCCGATGCAGTTCGTCATCCGCACCACCGGCGATTTCGTCACGCTCGCCAACGTCACGGCCGACCTGCAGCAGGCGGCGCGCGACAGCGGCCTGTTCCTGTTCACCGATTCCGACCTGAAATTCGATACGCCGCAATATCAGTTCAAGGTCGATTTCGACAAGGCGAACCGGATCGGCGTCAGCATGCAGGACGTCGGCTCGGCGCTCTCGACCATCCTCGGCGGCAATTACGTCAACCGGTTCAATCTCTACGGGCGCAGCTACGAGGTCATTCCCCAGGCCCCGCGTGAATTCCGGCTGACGCCGGACTGGCTGACGCGCTACCAGGTCCGCGCCGCCAACGGCGAACTGGTGCCGCTCTCGACCGTGGCGACCGTCTCCCAGACGGTGCAGCCCAATGCGCTGACGAGCTTCCAGCAGCTGAATTCCGCCACGCTGTCGGGGGTGCCGTTTCCCGGCCGCACGCTCGGCGAGGCGCTGGATTTCCTCAAGGAACGGGCGGACCGGACGTTTCCCGAGGGCTACACCTACGACTTCCAGGGCGATTCCCGCCAGTACGAGCAGGAAGGCAATGCGCTCGTCTACACGTTCGTCTTCGCGCTCGTCATCATCTATCTCGTCCTCGCCGCCCAGTTCGAGAGCTTCCGCGATCCCCTGATCATCCTCATCGCGCTGCCGACCGCGATGTTCGGCGCCCTGCTGCCGCTCAACATCGGCGGGATCATCGGCGCCACCAGCATCAACATCTACACCCAGATCGGCCTCGTCACGCTGATCGGGCTGATCGCCAAGCACGGCATCCTGATGACCGATTTCGCCAACCGTCTGCAGATCGGCGAGGGCCTGTCGCGGCGCGAGGCGATCGAGCGGGCGGCGGGCGTGCGCCTGCGCCCGATCCTGATGACGACGGCGGCGATGGTGGTCGGCATGGCGCCGCTGATCCTCGCCGCCGGGGCCGGCGCGCGCAGCCGGTTCTCGATCGGCCTGACGATTTTCGCCGGCATGAGCATCGGCACCCTGTTCACCCTGTTCGTGACGCCGGCGGTCTACACGTTCGTCGCGCGCGACCATCGCGCCGGGCATGGCGGCGCCGGCGCGCACGAGCCGTCCGTGGATGACGGCTCGATCCGCGCCGCGCAGCAGAGGGCGGCGGCGGAATAGCCCAGGCGTCATCCGCCCGCCCCCTGTCGTTCGAGCCATTTCAGCGCGCCGCGCCCCGCCGCCGCGCCGGTGGCCAGGCACGCCTGCAGCAGGAAGCCGCCGGTCGGCGCCTCCCAGTCGAGCATTTCGCCGGCGGCGAACAGGCCGGGCCGGCGCCGCAGCATGAAATCGGCGTCGAGCTCGCTCCACGCGATTCCGCCCGCGCTGGATATTGCGCGCGCGATCGGCGCGACGCCGGTCAGCCGCACGGGAACGCCCTTGATCCGCCGCGCGAGCGCGTCCGGCGCGGCGGGCGGCGCGCCGGCCTCGCGCAGCAGGGCGATCGCGACCGGCGGCAGCCCCGCCGCCTTGCGCAGCCAGGTCGCCAGCGACGTCGCGCCGCGCGGCCGCGCGAGCCGGGCCGCGAGCGCCTCGATCGCCACGTCCGGCTTGAGGTCGACGAACAGCAGCGCCTCGCCGCGCGCGGCGATCGCCTCGCGCAGCGGGCCGGCGAGCGCGTAGACCGCGCCGCCCTCGAGTCCGGCGGAAGTCGCGACCGCCTCGCCGCGCACCCGGGCGCCTGCGAAGCCGAGCGCGATCGTCTTCAGCGGCGCGCCGGCGAAGCGCGCGGCGAACGGCGCCGACCAGCCGACCGCGAAGCCGCAATTGGCCGGCCGCAGCGGCGCGATCGCGACGCCGAGCGCGCCCAGCGGACCGACCCAGGCGCCGTCCGATCCCAGCCGCGGCCAGGACGCGCCGCCGCAGGCGAGCACGATCGCGCCCGCCCGCTCGACCCGGCGCCCGCCCGCCGCCTCCAGCACGATCCCGCCCGCCGCGTCGAAGCCGACGAGGCGATGGCGCGGCTGCAGCGCGACGCCGAGCGCGGCGAGGCGGCGCAGCCAGGCGCGCAGCAGCGGCGAGGCCTTGAAGCTGCGCGGAAAGACGCGCCCGCTGGTGCCGACGAACGTCGGCTCGCCGAGCGCCGCGCTCCAGGCGCGCACGGCGTCCGGCCCGAACGCCGCGATCGCCGGCGCCAGCCGCGCCGCGGACGGGCCGTAGCGCGCCAGGAAGCGGTCGGGCGGGTCGACGTGGGTGAGGTTGAGGCCGCCGCGCCCCGCCAGCAGGAATTTGCGCGCCGGCGAGGCGGCCTGATCGAACACCACGACCCGGCGTCCCGCCGCCGCGAGCGCCTCCGCCGCCATCAGCCCGGCGGGGCCGGCGCCGACGACGATGGCGCGCGCGTCGGGGTCGTCGTTCACAGGCGCAAATCCGGTTCGCTGCGGCGCTCCCGCACGCCGCCGCCCGTGCGCGCTGCGCCGGTCACGGCGCGAATGCGAACACCTTGTCGATCGGCTGGCGCGGGATGACGATGTCGATCAAATGCGTGCAGTTGCGGCGCAGGCGCGCCGGCAGGTTGGCGTTGGCGGCATCGTCGGCGGTGTGGACGACGAGGTAGCCGCGGGCGCCCTCGCTGGTGCTGTCGAAGTAGCGCACGTTGGCGCCCGGCGGCGAGGCCGAAATGCTGATCGCCAGCGTGCGGCGGGCGTCGTTGTAGAACCGGTTGTAGAGATCGGTGCGGTCGATGAAGATGCAGCGCCGGCTCGGATCCGCGCCGTTGGTATGGACGTCGTCGATGACATACTGGTGGAAGAACGCGGAATCGTCCTCGCCGGGCAGGTCGGGACAGAAGAATTCGAGGAAATAGTCGGTCACCGGCGTCCCCTCGTCGTCGCACACCCGGGTGACGAGCTGCATGTATTGATGCAGGCTCTCGGGCGGCGGCGGCTTGCCCTTGAAGAACGTGTCGGTCTGGGCCGGATTCTGTCCGATCGCCGCCGTCCGCTCGCAGACCTGGTCCCATTCGTCGGCGATCTGGTCGTAGGCCGCTTCGCCGTCGCACGCCAGCGCCCGCAGGATGAGCCGGGACAGCTGGCCGCTGTCGGTGGTGCCGACATCGCCGGCGGGGTCGAGGATCGAGCCGTGATCGCGGTCGGGCAGGATCGCGAACGGAATGCGCAGCGGCTGGCTCGGCCAGGGCGTCACCGCCGGCGTTCCCGGCCGGCCCGAGAAGTCGACCGTCATCCCGATCGCGTTGAGATTGGCGGCGCACGGGCGGACGGTGCCGTCCGAGCCGGGCTCGTTGACGACCTGGGCGAACCCGCTGGAATAGCCGCGGGTCCCGCAGATCACGAACGGCCACACGCCGTCGCGCCGGAACGGACCGCGGCCCGGCGCGGGGCCGACCAGATCCCGGCGCGCCAGCCGCCATTGATAGGCGGAGGCGAGTTCGAGTTCGTCGAGGATTTCCGTCCCGGTATGAAACCAGTTGTTCCAGCCCTTGACGACCCGGCCGACCAGGCTCTTGCCTTTCGAGGCGAGGCTCGAGCCGAAATTGGCGGGCGCGAGCATCAGCAGGCGGCGGACCGGAAGCGGCTGGCCGAGCTCGTCGAGCCGGGCGAGCCAGTCGCGGGCGACCAGGCCGCCCGTGCTGTGGACGATCATGTCGAACGGCGCGGCGAGCCGGTCGGCTTCGTTCTGGAGCACGCGCTGCATGCGCTTGACGACGTCGGGGACGCGCACGTCGTCGTCGAGCGAAATATAGTCGGCGAGCCAGATGTCGGAGACCGCCAGCCCCTGGGCGTGCAGGAAGTCGCGCAGAGCGACCATCGACGCCGAACTGGCGCTCCACCCATGCACCAACACCACCGGCGCGGCCATGTTCCCCCCCCTCCTGCGCGATGCAACCGACGCCGAACGGATGTCGTCGTCGATCATAGCACCGGCGCCGTCAAACAAATCGTCACAGCGCGCGCCCGCCGGGCCGGCTTGCCGGCGCCGGCCGCGTCGCCCGGGTCCGGACGGCGGCGGAAATTTTTGGAAATATTTTGAAATCTTTGGAAATCCTTTTGAAGTCCTTTTGAAGTCCTTTGAAATCCTTTTGAAATCCTTTGAAATGCGTCGTTTCCAGGTTTGTGGCGTTTCGCGCGATTGCAAGGGTTTGCGGCCGGGCGGACGCATCGTCCGCCCCGGCGGCGC
>JBEKEI010000204.1:0-7309 GCA_050013915.1 Roseiarcus sp. | reverse complement strand
GCCGAGCGCGGACGTCGCCGAAACGCCGCCGGCTTGTGGCACGGATAAACTCCCCTCCGCCGATCGGACCGCAACGCATCGGGCGGCGATAGCCGGTTGGCTCCGGCCGCCGAACCCCGCCCATTCCAGAGTACATCATCCTGAATGCGGCCGGCCCGGACAATTCGACGGCCCCTCTTCACGCGATCTCAAACATTCCCTGCAAATTTTATCCTTCGACGGCCTGGCGATCCCTCGGCGGACCCGATCCCGGCGAACCACCGGCGGAGACGCTGTCATGAATTTGTCGACCAGAGATCAGATCGCGGTCAGCGTGGCGGTGATGCTGTCGCTGTCGCTGCTGGCGACGTTCGGCGGCTACATGGCCGGCCGTCAAGCGCACGAAAACGCCGTGAGTCTCGCGTCCGACGGGGTAGGCGTCGTCGGAAGGATCACCGACAAGGTCGAACGGTTCGGCGGCGTCATCCATGGCCCGAATTACACCTGGTGGCTCGATGTCAGCTATACGACACTCGATGGAGAGAACCACACGAGAACGATCGGGGTCGACCATTCCACCTACAGCCGGGCCTCGATAGGCCCGGCGCCGGTGACCTACATCCGGTCCAACCCGGGGCTGTTCTACATCGACGGAATTTATGACGGGGCCAATCATACCGACTCCGACATCGCGATCACCAACGGCATATCATTTTATGGCGCGATCGCGAGCGCGGCGTCCGGCCTCGGGCTCACAGGGCTCCTCGTTTCCCGCGGAGCCGGCGCCTCGCCCGCCTCTCGCGGCCCGGTCACGCCACGTTCGGGACCTCAGCCGCCCGTGCCTTCGGGCCGGCGAACCGGCCAGTTCGGAGCGCGGCAACGGCGCCGGTGAATTCAATCCGATGCTGGTCCGCTGCGCGCATGGGGCGTGCGGCGCCCCGACGGCGGCAAGCTCGCGGGGATCGTCGAGCCGAGCGCCATGGGCGAGCGAGCCATACGGGCGCCCGGACGGTCCCTTGACCGTCTGGTCGCCGGCAGGCACGGAAATTGCGACGCCCGCCGCAGGTCGAGGGGCCCCGGCCGATCGGGCCGGCCGGGATGCGCCGACCCTTGGGAGGTTTTGCGCCGCGGCGCCCGCCTCGCAAACCACCCACGGGAGATTTGCGGCGCCGAGCCGGCCGGCCGAAGCGGTCGCGTCGCGCGGCGTCCTCGTGGCGGCGCCGGTCCGGTTCCAGCACCCGACAAGATTCCGCCCAATGCTTGCGGGCCTGTCGGGGCTCGGCTAGATTTTACAGCGAGGTCCGGCGGAACGGCGGCCTCGCCGTAGGCTCGGCCCTGCGTCCGATTGAGATCGAGGAGGCGAATCTTGACGAGATTCACGGTTGTTCTCCTGATCGGCCTGGCGATCGCCTTGGCCGGCTTCTACTTGCTGGGGCATGGCGACGCCTTGGCTTTTGCGCCGCGCTGCCCTCCGAAATGTTGAATTCCGCCGCCGTTCGCGCCTCTGGCCGAGCCGTCGGCTGGTTCTTCTCCAACGCCGCGCTCGCGACCTGGGTTCAGAACGTCATCATCGTCATCAGCGTCATCGTCGCGGTCATCACGCTGAAGGACTCCGACGTGAACTTGCGGATCGCCAATTCGACGGCGTTCGCGCAGCGCTATGTGCTCGACAAGCCTTCGCTGTCGGTCTACGCGGCGGAGCTGCGGGTCGCGCAGTTCGAGGCGGTCCAGGACGCGAAACGGCAGATCAGCGATTTTGACCAGGACCGCGCGCGCGCGGAGAATTGGAGCGGCTTGTTCGAAGTCGCGCGGCCGCTGGTCCTGAACCGGATCAAGAACGACAGCAAGCTGACGAGCAAATATTCCGACGTCTCGAATTTCTTCCGATCTTTCATCGCCTGCGTCGATTCCAACGTCTGCGACCGGGATACGGCGACAAAGCTTCTGTCGTCCGAACTGCTCGCGTTCTACAACGCCGTATGCCCCTATATCGAATACCAGGAACAGACGTTCAATCACGAAGAGGAATCGCCGCAGTTTCTCGACTTTCTGGTCAATTCGTCGGGGCATACCGACGCCGAGGAATATTTCTGCCGCACCAAGCTCGGCGCGTTCCTCGCCAAGAAGTGAGGCGGACGCCCGCGCGGTCGCGGCGCGCGGCCGGCGCCGCCGCGATCGAGCGGACCGCCGCCGCGCGCGGCCGAATCCGAGCGCGCCGGCTATGCGGGGGGCGCGGATGCAATGTCGCGTCCGGCCTGGTGGGGGCCCGGCTCCTCGCCTTGCGCGAACATGATTCCCGGCCCGGCGCCGGCGGACCAGTAATCCCGCGCTGCGGCGGCGCGCGTTTGCCCGCGCCGCCCGTCAAGGCGCGCCGTCGACGATCCCGGTCGGCGGCGTCTGCGTCTCAGTGGCTACCAGCGGACCGATCGAGTCGCCCGGCGGCGGATCGGAATCGCCGACGGGATAGGCGAGCGTCGGCGTGGCGGCCCTGTCGGCGACGAACATCCAGCCGTTCGGGTAGGACAGCCAGATCCTGCGGCTGCCGAGATAGTCGAGGCCGAGATTGGCGGAGGCGAGGGGATGGTCGACGTCGATGACGTTCATCGTCTTCGACGGCGTATCGTCGTCGCCGATCCGGATCCGGGGGAAGGTGTAGAGCGCGACCGGGCTCGACGTCCCGCCGTTCAGCGGGCTCGACGAGCGCGTCGCGGTCGCGATCAGTTCGTCGTCGCGGACTCCCCACAGCGCGGTCGCGCGCGCCGAGACGAACGACATGTTGTTGCCGGTGTCGACCAATGTGCGGGTCCGCTCATGGTCGAGGATGATGTCGATGACGACCCCGCTGCGCTTGTGCTCGAACGGAATTTCCGCATAGACGCCGTTCCAGGGAAGGAAGGTCTGGTAGCAGCCGTGGGCGCGATAGAGGGTCAGCGTCCTGCCCGGGAAATCGAATTCGACATCGTAGCGCGACAGGATGTCGTCGCCGAGCAGGCCGATCGAATCGTTCTCCGGCAGGGCGCCGCTGTCCATCGCGGCGACGACCGTGCTGCGGTCGTGGAACACGAGGTCGCCGAAGGCGAGCGTGGCGGGAATGACGTTGAGATGGAGTTCCGCGCTGGTCTGGCCGAGTCCGAACACCGGCTGCAGGGGCCCCGGCGAAGGATCCCGCCTGAGGTCGAGCGCTTCGGCCGCACGCGCCGTCAGCAGCGTGGTCGGCGCGCCGGTGTCGACGATCATCGGGCGCCGCGCGCCGTCGACCCTCGCCATGACGGCGAAATGGGCGCCGAGCTGGATCAGCGGCATCTGCGCGACCCGGGTCAGCCCGCAGCCCGCCCAAGCGGGCGCCGCGAGCGCGAGCCAGGCGCTGAAACCGCAGAAGACGCGAACCGGGGCTTGCATCGGCTTCTCCTGCCGGACGGGTGTATCGGCCAAGCCGAAGTCTCGCCCCGCCGGATGGTGCGAGGCTGGTCGCGAACCGGCGCCCGCGTTCCCGCGCGCGGCAAGCCCGCCGGGATCCTCGCACGCCGGACGTTAATGGCCCGCGGTCGATGAAGGCTTACCAGGAACGATATCATCCTAGCGACCCGCGGCGGCGGCTCCGGCGCGGCGGGCGAGCGCTTTCGCCCGCGGCCGCCGCGGTATAGGCTAAGTCCGGGGAAACGATAGGGGAGGCGAGGATGACCGCGGCGATGCGTCTCAATCACATGTCGGTCCAGGTCCGCAGCCTGGCGGTCAGCGCGGATTTCTACCAGGACGTGCTGCGGCTGCCGGAGATCGAATGCGGCGCGCGCAAGCCGAACATCCGCTGGTTCGGCCTCGGCGACGGGCAATCGGTCCATCTCATCGAAGGCGATTTCGGCGCGACCTTCGTCAAGATATCGACCCACTTCTGCATTTCCTCGGCCGACTTCGACGAGATGGTCCGCCATCTCGCCCGCAAGGGGGCGGCGTTCTGCAACCTCGCCGGCGAGCCCGGCCGCGAGCATGTCCGCGCCGACGGCGTCCGCAGCGTCTATCTGCAGGACCCCGACGGCTACTGGATCGAGATCAACGAGGATTTCTGACGCTCCGGCGCCGTCGGCCCGCGTTCCGCGTCGGCGTCCCGCGCCCCTACACCTCCATCGCCACCATCACCGGCGCATGGTCCGACGGCCGCTCCCAGCCGCGCGCCGCGCGCATCACGTCCATGCCGCGCAGGCCCGCGCCGAGCGCCTGGCTCACCCAGACGTGGTCGAGCCTGCGGCCCTTGTCGGCGAGCGCCCAGTCGGGCGAGCGGTAGCTCCACCATGTGTAGAGCTTCTCCGCGTCGGGGACGAAGCGGCGCAGGGCGTCGACCCAGGCGCCCGCGGCCTGGACCCGGCCGAGCTTCTCGACCTCGACCGGCGTGTGGCTGACCACCGACAGCAGCGCCCTGTGGCTCCAGACGTCCTGTTCGAGCGGGGCGATGTTGAGGTCGCCGACCAGGATTGCGCGGCCGGCGGCGATGCCGTCGGCGCGAATCCACGCCGCCATCTCGTCGAGGAAGGCGAGCTTGTGGGCGAATTTCTCGTTGATCGCCGGGTCGGGCTCGTCGCCGCCGGCGGGCACGTAGAAATTATGGATGTCGAGGCCGGCCGCCGCGCCGCCGAGCGTCACGTGCATGTGGCGCGAATCGCCCTTGCCGCAGAATGCGTGGCGGGCGCTGGCGTGGATCGGCAGCCGCGAGGCGATTGCGACGCCATGATAGCCCTTCTGGCCGTTGATCGCGACATGGGCGTAGCCGGCGTCGTGGAACGCGGCGAGCGGGAATTCCGCGTCGCGGCACTTTGTCTCCTGCAGGCAGAGCACGTCGGGCGCGCGCTCGGCGAGATAGCGGGCGACGAGCCCGATCCGCAGCCGCACCGAATTGATGTTCCAGGTCGCGATGGTGAAATGCAACGGGCAGCCTGTCGGCGGGGGCGGGCGGCGCACAATGCGGGTTGGCGGCGCCGATGCAAGCGCCGGCGCGACTTGCCCACAGGCCCGATCCCGGCCGGCCGGGCGCGGGATCAGGCCGGCGGCGCCGGCTTCAGCGCTTCTGGCCGATCATGTGCTGCTCGTCGATCGCGAACAGGCGCTCGTCGGGCCGGGTCGTCAGGTCGAGGTTGAACAGCGACACCACTGTCTGCGAACCCTGGGCTTCGTCGACCGTCCATTGCTTCAGCGCGAAGGTCGCGGGGTCGAACACCAGTTCGATCTGGGCCGAACCGCCGAGCGTCGCCCGGTCCTCGATGACGATCGTCACCGCGCTGTCGGCGACGTCGACGCGCAGCACCTGGGTGTCCTTGGCGAGGTCGATATGGTCGGCGAGCAGGAATTTCAGCGGCGTCTGGGCGATAAAATAGAGATCCTGGGTGTCCATCTTCTGGTCGCGGACCGCGACGCTGCGCCCGTCGGCGACGATTTCGAGTCGGTCGGGCGGCGCGAATTCGAACCGCATGCGGCCGGGCCGCTCCACCGTCAGCCTGCCTTCCGAACGATGGCCGTCGGGGCCGACCTGGACGAAATCGGCGCTCAGCAGCTGCGTCGCGTCGAGCCAGGCGTCGGCGCGGCGCACCGCCTCGGCGGCGGTAAGCGGCGCCCTCGGCGCCGCCGCGTCGGCCCTGGCGTCCTTGGCGTCCTTCGTATCCTTCGTATCCTTCGTATCCTTGAAGTCCTTCGGCCGCGCCTTCGGCACGGGCGGATGCAGGTCGACCGGCTGTTCCTGCGCCAGCGCGCCGCCGCACAGGGCCGCCAGCAGCAGCGCCGAAACGAGAATCGCGCGCGAGATCGTCATGGAGGCTCCTTGTTCCGGCGCGTCCTTAGGCAGGCGATGTGGCGTTAATTGGACGCGCGCGGCCGGCTAATCCTCGGGGTCGAGCGCGAAGGCGCCGCGGTCGACCCCCTCGCCGACCAGGATTTCGCGCTTGCCCGAATGATTGGCGGGGCCGACGACGCCCTCCTTCTCCATCCGCTCGACCAGCGAGGCGGCCTTGTTGTAGCCGACCGACAGCCGCCGCTGGATGTAGCTCGTCGAGCACTTGCGGTCACGCAGCACGATGTTGACCGCGCGGTCGTAATAGTCCCCGGCCTCCTCGGCGTCCATCGAGCCCGGCGATCCGGCCGGCGCGGCCGGCTCGTCGTCCTCGCCCGCCGGCTCGTCCTCGGTGATCGCGTTGAGATATTCGGGCTGCCCCTGCGCCTTCAGATGGGCGACGATCTTCTCGACCTCGTCGTCGGCGACGAACGGGCCGTGGACGCGCGAGATCCGCCCCCCGCCCGCCATGTGGAGCATGTCGCCCTGGCCGAGCAGCTGCTCGGCGCCCTGTTCGCCGAGAATCGTCCGGCTGTCGATCTTGGAGGTCACCTGGAACGAGATGCGGGTCGGGAAATTGGCCTTGATCGTGCCGGTGATGACGTCGACCGACGGGCGCTGGGTCGCCATGATGAGGTGGATGCCCGCCGCGCGCGCCATCTGGGCGAGCCGCTGGATCGCGCCCTCGATGTCCTTGCCGGCGACCATCATCAGGTCGGCCATCTCGTCGACGATGACCACGATATAGGGCAGCTCGCACAGGTCCATCGCCTCCTGCTCGTAGATCGCCTCGCCGGTCTCGCGATCGAAGCCGGTCTGGACGGTGCGGGTGATCTGTTCGCCCTTGACGGCGGCCTCGGCGACGCGCGCGTTGAAGCCGTCGATGTTGCGCACGCCGACCTTGGACATTTTCTTGTAGCGGTCCTCCATCTCGCGCACGGCCCATTTGAGCGCCACCACCGCCTTTTTGGGATCGGTGACGACGGGGGTGAGCAGATGGGGAATGCCGTCGTAGACGGAAAGCTCGAGCATTTTGGGATCGACCATGATCAGGCGGCACTCGGCCGGCTTGAGCCGGTAGAGCAGCGACAAGATCATGGTGTTGATGGCCACCGACTTGCCCGAGCCCGTGGTGCCCGCGACGAGCAGATGCGGCATTTTGGCGAGGTCGACGATCACGGGTTCGCCGCCGATCGTCTTGCCCAGCGCGATGGCGAGCTTGTGCTTGGATTTCTCGAAATCCTGGCTCGCCAGCAACTCGCGCAGGAACACCGTCTCGCGCCGCTGGTTCGGAAGTTCGACGCCGATCGCGTTGCGGCCCTGCACGACGGCGACGCGGGCCGAGATCGCCGACATCGAGCGCGCGATGTCGTCGGCCAGCCCGATCACGCGCGAGGATTTGATGCCCGGCGCGGGCTCGAGTTCATAGAGCGTGACCACCGGGCCGGGGCGCACGTTGATGATCTCGCCCTTGACGCCGAAATCGTCGAGCACCCCTTCCAGCAACCGCGCGTTCTG
>JBEKEI010000203.1:0-7323 GCA_050013915.1 Roseiarcus sp. | reverse complement strand
GGCCGCGGCCGGGAAAGCTCTCGGCGAACAGCCTGGCGTCGTCGGGCATCCGCGGCGCCTCGGCGAGGAACAGGCGGATGATGGCGAGCGTATCCTCGCGCATGGCGATTTCGAACAGGCGCGCGGCGAGCGCCAGAAGCCCCTGCTCGACATCGTCGGCGGGCGCGCCCAGGCCGCCGAGCCCGGCGGTCGCCTCCTCGCGAAATTGCGCGACCGCGGCGAACAACAGCGCCGTCTTGTCCGGATAGCGCGCATAGAGGAAGCGCTTGGCGACGCCCGACTGGCGCGAGATTTCGTCGATCGAAGTCGCTTCCCAGCCGCGCTCCAGCAGCAGCCGCTTGGTCGTCTGGAGCAGCTCGCGATGGCGCCGCTCGGCTTCCCGGCGGGTCGGCCGGCCGCCGCGCCCGCGCCGGAATTCGGCCCGTTCGAGAGGGGTGTGCGCTTCCGCCATTCCGCCTTGCCCGCCTCCGCGATAGGTGATAATGCAACTATATCGTTTCGTTGCAATCGGTCAAGCACTTGGTCCGGCGCGTTGCGCTCCTCACCCTCGTGATCTGCGGCGCCGGCCTCGCCGGCTGGGCGTTCGTCGTGCGGCCGCGCGACCCGCCGATCGTCGAATGGCAGGGCTACGCCGAGGCGGATTTCGTCAAGGTCGGACCGACGCAGCAAGGCCTGGTCACGGCGGTTCGGGTCGCGCGCGGCGACCGGATCGCCAAGGGCGCGCCGCTGTTCGACCAGGACGACGCCGACGATCGCGCCGCCGCCGAGCAGATCGCGCGGCAACTCGCGCAGGCCGAGGACCAGCTCGCCAACCTCAACGCCGGCGGCAAGCCGACCGAAATCCTGCAGGCGCAAGCCAATCTCGCCGACGCCCAGGCCGCGCGCGACAAGAATCGCAGCGACCTCGCACGCAATCAGGCGCTGCTCGAGCGCGGCGCCGCGACCGCCCAGATCGTCGATCAGGAGACCGCCGATCTCCGCTCGGCCGAGGCCAGGGTGCAGGCTCTGGAGGCCGCGGTGGCGCAAATGCGCGCGCCGCTCGGCCGCGCCGGGGAGATCAGCGCGCAGAGCGCGGCGGTCGAAGCGGCGCGGGCGGCGCTGGCGATGGCGCGCTGGCGGCTCGACCAGCGCCATGTCGCCGCGCCGGTCGGCGGGACGGTCGCCGACGTTCTGGCGCAGCCGGGGGAGACGCTCGCCGCCGGCGCGCCGGTCGTGTCGATCCTGCCGCCGGAGAACATATTCGTGCGCTTCTTCATCCCCGAGCCGGGGCTGTCGGGCGTGCATCCGGGCGACGAGGTCGCGCTGCTGTGCGACGGCTGCCCGCCCGGAATGTCGGCCGCCGTCTCGTTCATCGCGCCGCAGGCCGAATTCACCCCGCCCGTCATCTACAGCGAGTCGACGCGCGGGAAACTGGTGTTCCTCGCCGAGGCGAGGCCGAAACCCGACGAGGCGAAGCTGCTCAATCCGGGCCAGCCGGCCACCGTGCGCCCCTGGCGGGGCGCCGCGCGATGAGCGACGACGTGATCGACGTGCGCGGCCTCGCCAAGAGCTTCGGCGCGCGCAAGGTCGTCGAGGGCCTCACCCTGCGGGTCGCCAAGGGTGAAATCTGCGGCTTTCTCGGCGCCAACGGCAGCGGCAAGACGACGACGATCCGCATGCTGTGCGGCCTCCTCGTTCCGGACGCCGGCGCCGGGGAGTGCATCGGCTTCGACATCATCCGCCAGGCGGCGCTGATCCGCCGCGAGGTCGGCTACATGACGCAGAGGTTCAGTTTCTACGACGACCTCACCGTGTTCGAGAATCTCGATTTCGTCGCCAGCGTCTTCGAGATGGCCGACCGCAAGGCGGCGATCGCGGCGATGATGGACCGCATGGGGCTGGCCGACCGGCGCGACCAGCTCGCGGGCGAACTGTCCGGGGGCTGGAAACAGCGGCTGGCGCTCGCCGCCTGCGTGCTGCACCAGCCCAGGCTGCTGCTGCTCGACGAACCGACGGCGGGCGTCGACGCGCTGGCGCGCCGGCAGTTCTGGGACCTCATCCACGACCTGGCCGGCGAAGGCCTGACCGTCCTTGTCTCCACCCACTACATGGACGAAGCCGAGCGCTGCAAGCGCGTCGTCTATCTCGCCAGCGGCCACATCGTGGTCCAGGGCAGCGCCGACGAAGTGACGCGCAACTCGGGCCTCATCACCTTCGAGGCGAGCGGCGCCGGCATCGACGGCGCGGCGCGCGCGCTGCGCCGCCTCGCGGGCGTCGAGGCGGCGGCGGTGTTCGGGCGCACGCTGCACGTGGCCGGGACCGATCGCGCGGCCCTGACCGGCGCCGTCCATTCGATCGGCGGCGACTTCGCCTGGCGGGAGGTCGAGCCGAGACTCGAAGACGTGTTCATCCACATGCTGAGCGCAAAGGCGCCGCCGCCATGACGGGCTATTCCTGGCGCCGCCTGTTCGCGCTGCTGCGCAAGGAATCGATCCAGGTCCGGCGCGACGCGATGACGCTGCGCATCATCATCGCCATTCCGATCCTGCAGCTGTTCCTGTTCGGCTATGCGATCAATTCCGACCCCAAGAACCTGCCGACCGGGCTGCTGACCAGCGAGCATTCGAAATACGAGCGGACGATCGTGGCGGCGCTGAGGAACTCCGGCTATTACGACGTCATCCCGCTCGCCAGCGAGGCCGAAGCCGAGGCGGGCCTCGCCGGCGGCCGGCTGCTGTTCGTCATCGACGTTCCCCCCGGCTTCGACCGCGCCGTCGATCGTGGCGAGGCGCCCGCCATTCTCGTCGACGCCGACGCCACCGATCCGACGGCGATCGGCAACGCGACGGCGGCGCTCGGTTCGCTCGTCGCCGCCCTGCAGCGCGACCTGCCGCCGATCCGGCGCGCCGAACCGCAGACGCCGGCGTTCCAGTTCGTCGTCCACGCCCGCTACAATCCCGAACAGCTGACCGTCCTCAACATCGTCCCGGGCCTCATCTGCATCGTGCTGACATTCTCGACGCTGTTCGTCACGACGCTGTCGATCACCAGGGAGCGGGAGCGCGGCACGATGGAGAACCTGCTGGCGATGCCGGTCCGCCCGCTCGAGGTGATGATCGCGAAAATCACGCCCTATGTCGCGATCGGCTACATCCAGGTGGCGATGATCCTCATCGCCTCGGCCGTGGTGTTCCATCTGCCGATCCGCGGCTCGATCCCGCTGCTGCTGTTCGCGCTCGGCCTGTTCATCGGCGCCAATCTGGCGCTCGGCGTCCTGTTCTCGACGATTTCGGCCAATCAGATGCAGGCGACCCAATTCGCCCAGTTCACCCTGATGCCGTCGTTCCTGCTCTCCGGCTTCATGTTTCCGTTCCTCGGCATGCCGAAATGGGCGCAATGGGCGGGCGAGGTGTTTCCCGCCACCCACGCCATGCGGATCGTCCGCGGCCTGCTGCTGAAGGGCGACGGCTGGCGCGAAATTACGCCCGACCTGTGGCCGATCGCGCTGTTCGCGCTCGTCGTGGTTGCGATCGCCGTGCGATTCTACAGGGAAACGCTGGATTGAGCCGGGCCTCCGTCCGGGCGCCGGAACCGTTCATCCCCGCTTCATCGCGAATCGGTCATCGTGCCCTCTGACTTCGATTCTCGCCGCCCTGAGCGGCGCGCCGAAATGAATGGTCCCGACGATGTCGCCCGCCTTCCCTCGCCTGTTCGCATTGGCCCTTTGCGCGGCCGTCGGCTCCGATTGCCTGCTCGAAAGCGCGCAGTCGCTGCCGGTTTCGACCTATTGCGTCAGCGCCGACCAATGCGCGGCGCTGTGCCGCCGCTTCGTCGAACATGACGCGACGGCCGAGGATTTCATCCGCCGCGCCGCGTTCGAACTCGGCCCGGCCGACCTTTTCCACGTGGCGCAGGCGAGCGCGGCGATGCCGCCGGTCGTCGATCCCGCCAACGTCTATTCCGAAGTCGGCCCCAACAATTTCAGCCCCGCGGTGGCGGGCGCGCTGGCGCGCATCTATTCGCCGAACCTGATGACCGGCCGGGTCGACGTCATCGATCCCCAGACCTTCGCGGTGGTCGATCATTTCGCCGCCGGGGCCAGCCCGCAGCACATCGTGCCGTCCTGGGACCTGCAGACGCTGTGGGTGACCGGCGACGTCAGCGGGCCGGGCGCGCACGGCTCGCTGGTGCCGATCGATCCCAAGACCGGCAAGCCCGGCGCGCCGGTCCAGGTCGACGACGCCTACAACATGTATTTCACCCCGGACGGCCGCTCGGCGATCGTCGTCGCCGAGGCGATGCGCCGGCTCGAATTCCGCGATCCCCATACGATGGAGCTGCAGGGCTACGTCAACGCGCCGCAATGTTCGGGAATCAACCACGCCGACTTCGCGATCGACGGCTCCTATGCGATCTTCACTTGCGAATACAACAACGCGCTGGTGAAGATCGACATGAACCGGCGCGAACTCGTCGGCACGCTGCAGCTCTCCGCCGGCCACATGCCGCAGGACATCCGCATCTCGCCCGACGGGGCTATATTCTACGTCGCCGACATGCTCGGCGACGGCGTCGTGCTGGTCGACGGCGAGACTTTCAAGGAGACCGGCTTCATCGCGACCGGCGTCGGCACCCATGGTCTCTATCCGAGCCGGGACGGCAAGCGGCTCTACGTGACCAACCGCGGCTCCCACAATCTGGCCGGCGTCAAGCGCGGCGCGGGCAGCATTTCGGTGATCGACTTCCGCAGCCGCGAGGTCGTCGCCAACTGGCCGATCCCCAACGGCGGCAGCCCGGACATGGGCAATGTCAGCGCCGACGGCGCGACGCTTTGGCTTTCGGCGCGCTACGACGGCGCCGTCTATGCGATCAACACGACCGACGGATCGGTCAAGACCATCCCGGTCGGCGGCATGCCGCACGGGCTCACCGTCTGGCCGCAGCCGGGGCGCTATTCGCTCGGTCATACCGGCAACATGCGCTGAGGCGGCGGCTCAGCGGGTCGCCGCGCGCAGCACATGCCCGCCGCCCCGGCCCGCTGTCGCGCCCGTCCGGTCCGGGAAATAGCGCGCGACGATCTCGGCCCAGCCGAGATCCTCGATCGCGCCGTATCCGAGCGCGCCGAGCCGCGCGTGCAGCGAGGGCGTGTCGAGATAGCCGCGAAACACTTCGCCGGCGGCGGCGACCCGCGCCGCGAGATCCTCGTGAACGGCGCGGCGCGCGGGATCCTCGATCGCCGCCGGTGGATTGGTGTAGTCGAACACGATCTCGGCCCCGCCCGGCAGGCCCGCGACGAAGCCGAGCGTCGCGAAAATCGCCGCCTCGGTCAGGTAGGGCGTCACGCCGAGCCAGGTGAAGAAGCTGCGCCGCGCCGGATCGAAGCCGGCGGCGGCGAGACCGTCGCCGAGGCTCTCGTGCTCGAAATCGACCGGCGCGAATGTCAGGGCGGCGGGAATCGCGATGCCAGCCTGCGCCAGCCGCTCGCGCTTCCAGGCCTGGGTCGCAGGGTGGTCGACCTCGAACACGCGCAGCGCCGCGTCCGGGTCCGCGCGGTAGGCATAGGTGTCGAGACCGGCGCCGAGCACGACGAGCTGGGTGGCGCCGCGCGCGATCGCCGCCGCCAGCGCATCCTCGGCGAAGCGCGTCCGGACTGCGATGAACAGCCTGAGGCCGCGCCGCGCGGGCTCCCGTTCGGCCGCCTGGATCGCCTCGTCGGCGTCGGCGCCGAGAATGCGCAGCGCGAGCGGATCGCGGAAGACGCGCCCCTGTTCGAGCACCTGATGCGCCGCGCGATGGCCGGCGGCGCCCAGCGCGGTGCGGCTCGGCTGTCCTGACTGCATGGCGGGTCCCCCAGAAGCGCACGACCGGCACAGTCCTCGCCGTCCGGCGGCGCGTCAATCCCGCGCCGCGGACTCAAGTCCCGCGCGGCTTGGCGCGCGTCGTCGGCGCGGCGGCCGCGGGGTCCTCCGGCCAGGGATGGCGCGGATAGCGGCCGCGCAGGTCCGCGCGGACCTGCGCCCAGGACCCCCGCCAGAAGCCCGGGAGGTCGCGGGTGATCTGGATCGGCCGATGGGCGGGCGACAGCAGATGCAGCGTCAGCGGCGCGCGGCCGGCCGCGAGCGCGGGATGGACGGCGAGGCCGTACAGCTCCTGCACGCGCAGCGCGATCGCCGGCCCGCCCTCGGCCTCGTAGTCGACCGGGATCGCCGAGCCGGTCGGCGCCACGAAATGGGTCGGCGCCTCGGCTTCGAGCCGGCGCGCGAGGGCGTAGGGCAGCAGCGCCTGCAGCGCCTGCGCGAAATCCGCCTCGCCGAATTCGGCGAGACTCGTCTTGCCCGCGAGCCAGGGCGTCAGCCAGTCGGCGTGTGCGGCGAGCGCCTCGTCGGAGAGATCGGGCCATGCGGGATCGCCGGCGCGGCGCAGGAACATCACCCGGTCGCGCCACTGGCGCAACGCCTTGGTCCACGGCAGGCGCGCGACGCCGAGGCCGAGCAGGCCGGCGGCGAGCGCGGCGGCGCTCGTCTCGTCGGCGGGAACCGGCAGCGTCTGTTCGGCGAGCGTCAGCGCGCCGAGCCGGCGCTTCCGGCGCGCGCGCAGCGACGCCGAGGCGCGGTCGAAGACGATCTCCTCGACGGTCTCGATCGCGGCGCCGGCGACCGCCTCGACCTCTTCGGGCGACAGCGGCGCGGCGAGCAGGATGCGCGCGGCGGCGGCGCGGCCGACGATTTCGCCGACCGCCAGAAAGGGCGCGCCGGCGAGCGCGTCATGCGGCTCGACCGCGCCCGCGCGTCCGTTCGCCATCAGGAATTCGCCGCGCCGGCCGCGCGCCCTGGCGATGCGCTCGGGGAAGGCGAAGGCGAGCAGCGGCCCGACCGCGCCGTCCGCCGCCCCGGTCGGCGGTCCGGCGAGGCCTTCGGCGCGGCGGGCGAGCCGGCGCGCGAGCCGGCGGGCGTCCTCGGCGCGCGGCGAACGGTCCTGCGCAAAGCGATCCAGCCGGCCCGGGAGATCGGCGCCGTCGCCGCCGAGCCCACGTTCGGTCAGCAGGATCGCGACCCGGCTCGCCAGCTCCGCCTCGCCGCGCGCGGCGGCCGCCAGGACCATGCGCGCCAGGCGCGGCGGCAGCGGCAGTTTGGCGATCGCCCTGCCCGCCTCGGTGATCCGCCCCTCGACGTCGAGCGCGCCGATCGCGCGCAGCAGCGCGCGCGCCTCGTTCAGCGCGGGCGCCGGGGGCATGTCGAGGAAGGCGAGCCGCGCCGGGTCGCTGACGCCCCACGAGGCGAGGTCGAGCGTGAAGCCGGAAAGGTCGGCCGAGAGAATCTCCGGCGTGGCGAACGGGACCAGCGC
>JBEKEI010000202.1:0-7362 GCA_050013915.1 Roseiarcus sp. | reverse complement strand
GAGGTGCTCGGCTTTTCCGGAGCGCCGGAGGCGGGCGACCGCTTCGCGGTCGTCGAGAGCGAGGCGCGCGCGCGCGAAATCGCCGAGTATCGCGACCGCCAGAAGCGCGAGAAGCTCGCCGCTCGCGGCGGCTCCGTCCGGACGTCGCTCGCCGACATGATGAGCCAGCTGAAGACGGCGGGCCGTCGCGAAATGCCGATCGTCATCAAGGGCGACGTTCAGGGTTCCGTCGAGGCGATCGTCGCCGCGCTCGACAAGCTCGGCACCGACGAAGTCGGCGCGCGCGTCGTTCATTCGGGCGTCGGCGGCGTGACGGAATCGGACGTGACGCTCGCCGAGGCCTCGAAGGCGGTGATCATCGGCTTCAACGTGCGCGCGCACAAGGAAGCGCGCGACCTCGCCGAACGCCAGGGCATCGAGATCCGCTACTACAACATCATCTACAATCTCGTGGACGATGTGAAGGCGGCGATGTCGGGCATGCTGGCGCCGACGCTGCGCGAGGAAATGCTCGGCAACGCGGTGATACTGGAAGTCTTCTCGATTTCGAAGGTCGGCCATGTTGCGGGCTGCCGCGTCACGGACGGCGTCGTCCAGCGCGGCGCCCACGTGCGGCTCATCCGCGACAATGTCGTGGTGCACGAAGGCAAGCTGTCGACGCTCAAGCGTTTCAAGGACGAAGTCAGGGAAGTGCAGTCGGGCCAGGAATGCGGTATGGCGTTCGAAAACTACCAGGACATGCGGGTGGGCGACGTCATCGAGTGCTACAATGTCGAAGAGGTTCGGCGCACCCTGTGAGGCGGCTTCGCCGGGAGATCAGGCCGCGAGGCGAATCTCCCGGAATCGCGGTCCGGGCGGACGCCCGGCGATCGACGCGGGCCGGCCGTTCGCCGACCTCCCCGCCGGGCCCGGCGCGGGTCCGCGAGCGCCGCCGCGATCCCTGTCCGAACTTCGAGCTCGCGCGCGCCGCGTGTCCGGCGCCTCCCTTGCCCGGTCGGGCGGGGCCAGCCGCCTCGCAAATCGCGGGCCGCAGTCATCGGGCAACGCGCCGGGCCACACCTTCCCGCTCAACGAGCCACATACCCAGGCCAAAGAACCGCAATGCCCCGTCCAGACCAGAAGACCGCCGGTCCCTCGCAGCGCGCGCTGCGCGTCAGCGAGCTGATCCGTCACGCCGCCGCCGACGTACTCGCGCGTGGGCAGGTCGAGGACCCTGCGCTCGCCCGGCAGGTCGTGACGATCCCTTCCGTGAAAATGTCGCCCGATCTCAAACTTGCCACGCTTTCGGTGATGCCGCTGGGCGGAAAGAACGTCGACAAGATCATCGCCGCCCTCGATCGCCACAAGAAGGCGTTGCGCACGCTGGTCGCCCATCGCGTCAATTTGAAATACGCGCCGGAGCTGCGTTTCGTCGTCGATGAGAGCTACGCCGCCCAGGCGCGCATCGATGCGCTGCTGAAATCGCCGGAAGTCGCCCGGGATCTGCGACACGGCGACGAGGAGCCGTCATGAACGAAACGGAGGTCGAAGCGCCGGTCGCGAGGCGGAGCCACGACCGGCGCGAACAGCGGCGCTCGACCCGCGTCGAGGTCAACGGCTGGGTGTGTCTCGACAAGCCGGTCGGCCTGACCTCGACCCAGGCGGTCGCCCAGCTCAAGTTCCTGTTCAACGCCAAGAAGGCGGGTCACGCCGGCACGCTCGATCCGCTCGCCTCGGGCGTTCTGCCGATCGCCCTGGGCGAGGCGACCAAGACGGTCTGCGTGGTCCAGGATGGCGTCAAGGTCTATCGCTTCGGCGTCAAATGGGGCGCCGAGACCGACACCGACGACGCGGAGGGCCGCGTCGTCGCGGCCTCGGACCAGCGCCCCGACCCGCTGGCGATCCAGGCCAACCTGTCGCGGTTCATCGGAATCGTCACCCAGGTCCCGCCGAACTATTCGGCGATCAAGATCGCCGGCGAGCGCGCCTACGATCTTGCGCGCGACGGCCTCGACTTCGTCATGGCGCCGCGCGAGGTCGTCGTCCATCGGCTCGACCTGCTGTCGAGCCGGCCGGACATGGCGATTTTCGAGGCGGAGTGCGGCAAGGGGACCTACGTTCGCGCGATAGCGCGCGACCTCGGCAGGCTCCTTGGCTGCTACGGCCATGTCGTGCTGCTACGCCGCACCCGCGTCGGTCCGTTCGGCGACGAGGGAGCGGCGACGCTCGACGGCCTGCGCGCCGCGCCCGCGGCAAGCCGGGCGCTGCTGCCGGTCGAAGCGGGCCTCGCGGAACTGCCGCGCATCGCCCTCGACCGCGACGGCGCCGCCATCCTTCGCCGCGGCCAGAAACTGCTTCTGCGCGGCAGCCAGGCGCCCGAAGAGGGGCTCGCCTATGCGGCCTGTTTCGGCGCGCCCGTCGCGTTCGGCATGGTCGAGGCGGGCTATTTCGTTTCGACGCGGGTGTTCAATCTGCCGGGGTGACCGACCGATGCCGCGACACCGGATCGCGGGCCGGGCGGCCGGTTCCGCTCGCCCGGACACAATTCTGTGGCGCGGCGGTCGTAATCCTGTATAAGCCCGCGCAGCCTCGGCCTTCGCGGCCGCGGCCCGATCTGACCGACCTGGACGACATCCCGGCTCGGCCAACCCTGAAGGGGAGCGTCCGCCGGCGGCGGGCTCCCGCAACGAAAGGACCCCCGATGTCGATAAGCGTTGAGCGCAAGGCCGCGCTCGTTAAGGAATATGCCTTGAAGGCCGGCGATACGGGCTCGCCCGAGGTGCAAGTCGCGATCCTGACCGAACGCATCACCAATCTGACCGGCCATTTCAAAACCCACGTCAAGGACAATCATTCGCGCCGGGGCCTCTTGAAGATGGTCTCGCAGCGTCGCACGCTCCTCGATTATGTGAAGAAGGGCGACGAGGCCCGCTACAAGTCGCTGATCGAGCGGCTCGGGATTCGTCGCTGAAGCGGGCCGGTTGGCCCGAATGAAGGACGACGACGGCGGCATGGGGCCGCGGTCGCGATTCAAGGTGAAAGCTGCGCGTCATGGCAGGATCGCCGGATGCTGGCTCCCGCCCGGGACGAGGGCCGGACCAGCCTCTCGCCGTCTTGCCCATGACCGACCTCATGGCGAACCATGGATGATGGCGGGGCTCACCCGCCGGATTGGAAGACCACCTGGCCGAGAAGCTTTCACCATCTCAATGGAAAGATGATGAGAGATGTTCGATATTCAACGTGAAGAACTCAATTGGTGCGGCCGCAATCTCGTGCTGGAGACGGGCCGCATCGCCCGGCAGGCCGACGGCGCGGTCTTCGCGAGCTGGGGCGAAACGACGGTTCTCGCGACGGTGGTGGCCGCCAAGGCGGCCAAGCCGGGGATCGATTTCTTCCCCCTGACCGTCCACTACCAGGAAAAGGCGTTCGCCGCTGGACGCATCCCGGGCGGTTTCCTCAAGCGCGAGGGACGGCTCTCCGACAAGGAGACCCTGACTTCGCGGCTGATCGATCGCCCGATCCGCCCGCTGTTCCCCGACGGGTTTCGCTGCGAGACGCAGATCATCGTCACGGTCCTCAGCCATGACCTCGAGACCGATCCGGACATTCTGGCGCTGATCGCCGCCTCCGCGGCGCTCACGTTGTCGGGCGTTCCGTTCATGGGGCCGATCGGCGCCGCACGCGTCGGCTATGTCAGGGGCGAGATCAAGGTCAATCCGACCATCGACGAACTCAAGGAATCCGAGCTCGATCTGGTCGTCGCCGGCACGGGCGAAGCGGTGCTGATGGTCGAGTCGGAAGCCAGGGAACTGTCCGAAGAAGTGATGCTCGGCGCCGTCATGGCGGGCCACAAGTCCTTCCAGCCGGTGATCGAGGCGATCATCCGGCTCGCCGAGCGCGCCGCCAAGGAGCCGCGCGACCTGACCACGGTCGACAAGTCCGCGGTCGAGAAGGCGGTCCTCGAGATCGGCGAAGCCGATCTTCGCGCCGCCTATGCGATCACCAACAAACAGCAGCGCTACGCGGCGGTCGACGCCGTCAAGGCGAAGGTGTTTTCCGCGCTGCTTCCCGAGGGCTACGAGCCGAAATTCCCCACCGATCTGGTCGCCGAGGCGTTCCACGACGCCCAGGCCAAAGTCGTGCGGTGGAACATCCTCGACGACAAGCGCCGCATCGACGGGCGCGATCTGACGACGGTGCGCCCGATACTGGCGCAGGTCGGCGTCCTGCCGCGCACCCATGGCTCGGCCCTGTTCACGCGCGGCGAGACGCAAGCTCTGGTCGTGGCCACGCTGGGCACGGGCGAGGACGAGCAGTTCATCGACAGCCTCGAGGGAACCTATAAGGAGCGCTTCATGCTCCACTACAATTTCCCTCCCTATTCGGTCGGCGAGACTGGCCGCATGGGCGCGCCCGGCCGGCGTGAAATCGGTCACGGCAAGCTCGCCTGGCGCGCGATCCGGCCGATGCTGCCGACCGCGGCCGAATTCCCCTACACGATCCGGATCGTCTCGGAGATCACGGAATCGAACGGATCGTCGTCGATGGCGACCGTGTGCGGC
The DNA here is from genome assembly GCA_050013915.1 of Roseiarcus sp. Classification (GTDB taxonomy): domain Bacteria; phylum Pseudomonadota; class Alphaproteobacteria; order Rhizobiales; family Beijerinckiaceae; genus Roseiarcus. The sequence goes on along the minus strand of JBEKEI010000202.1, from coordinate 2,818 downwards.
TCCTCGCTCGCCCTGATGGACGCCGGCGTGCCGCTCAAGCGGCCGACCGCCGGAATCGCGATGGGACTGATCCTGGAGGACAAGCGCTTCGCCGTCCTCTCCGACATTCTGGGCGACGAAGATCACCTCGGCGACATGGATTTCAAGGTCGCCGGCACGACGGAGGGCGTCACCTCGCTGCAGATGGATATCAAGATCGCCGGCATCACCGAAGAGATCATGAGGGTCGCGCTCGACCAGGCCAAGGACGGCCGATTGCACATCCTCGGCGAGATGAGCAAGGCGCTGACCGGCGCGCGCGCCGAACTCGGCGAATTCGCCCCGCGCATCGAGACGATGAAGATCCCGACCGACAAGATCCGGGAGGTGATCGGCACCGGCGGCAAGGTCATCCGCGAAATCGTCGAGAAGACGGGCGCCAAGATCAACATCGAGGACGACGGCACGGTCAAGATCGCTTCGGCCGATGGCGCCAAGATCAAGGCCGCGATCAACTGGATCAAGTCGATCGCTTCCGACCCGGAGATTGGCCTGATCTATGACGGCACGGTCGTCAAGACCGTCGAATTCGGCGCCTTCGTCAACTTCTTCGGCGCCAAGGACGGCCTGGTCCATATTTCGCAGCTGTCCAAGGGGCGGGTCGCCAAGACCACCGACGTCGTCAAGGAAGGCGACAAGGTCAAAGTGAAGCTGCTCGGCTTCGACGATCGCGGCAAGGTTCGCCTGTCCATGCGTGTCGTCGACCAGCAGACCGGCGCCGATCTGGAAAAGCAGCAGGCGGCGGAGGAGACCAGCCCGGCCGATTGAGCGCCGGCCTCCGGCCGGCTTTTCCCGCAAGCGACAGGGCGCTGCGCCGCCACCCCGGCGCGAGGGGGCGGTGGCGCGCCGCCTGCCCGGCCCGTCGGCCAGCCTCCGGCGCGGCGCTATCCGCCATCCCGTAAAGGACGATGCGACCCCGATCGGGGCCGCCCGCCGGGCGTTCGCTTGCGTCAACCTTAACGCCACAAGACGCCCTGGATTAGGAATTGTTAAGCGCTCCGAAAGCGCCGCCGGCTATCTGATTGGAAGGCGGGTGGGCGAATAAAGAAGATGGTAGAGATTATGCAAGTCAGTCAAACGAATGAACTCGAAGGCGGCCGCGGCCATTACTCGATCGGCCGCATCACCGCGGCCTCCGGCTGGCGCGCCGCGAACGCCTCCGGCGCCGAGGCCGACCGCCTGGCGGCCGTCCGGGCGCTGATCAAGGCCGCCGAGGATTACGAAGCCGATGCGATCATCGGCCTGGATTTCGAAATCGATGCGATCAAGCGCGCCGACATCGACGGCGCCCTCCTGCAGCGCGTCGCCGCGACCGGTATTGCGGTCAAGTTCGCGCAGGCGGCCTGACTTTCGATCTTGCGACAGTCTCGCGGCCGCCGCTATCTTTGTGGCGGCCGGGCGGTCCAGATCGAAACGCCGCCGTGGCGACATCGGAGGACCGAGCGATGGCCAGGAAGGCGGCGAAGCGCGGCGCGAGGCGCCGCAAGGTCACCGCTCTCGATCTCGAGGAGGCCGCCCAGTCACCCGCCGTCGCCGCCTATTTCGACAAATGCCGCGCCAAGCTCGGCTTCGTGCCCAATGTGCTGACGGCCTATGCCCACGACATGGTCAAGCTCGAAGCCTTCATCGCCTTCCACGACGGTCTCATGCTGGCGCCGTCGGGCCTGTCGCGGCTCGAGCGCGAGATGATCGCGGTCGCCGTTTCCTCCCACAACCGCTGCTTCTACTGCCTGACCGCGCATGGCGCGGCGGTGCGCCGGCTGTCGGGCGTGCCCGCGCTCGGCGAAGCGGTCGCGATGAACTGGCGCGCGGCCGGCCTGCCGCCGCGCCAGACCGCTATGCTCGCCTTCGCCGAAAAGGTCACGCTCGAGAGCGCGCGGGTCGAGGAAATCGATCGCCAGGCGCTGCGGGAGGCGGGCTTTTCGGACAGCGAAATCTGGGACATCGCCGCCGTCGCGGCATTCTTCGCGATGTCCAACCGCATGGCGTCGGCGGTCGACATGCGGCCGAACGACGAATACCACGCGCAGGCGCGCTAGGGTGGCGTACGCGCTGGTTCGCCGGCGCCCGATTTCCTCCAATAGGCCGGGGCTAATGCCGATCCTTCGCCTGTTCGCGGTCGTGGCCGCTCTCGCCCTCGCCCCCGTCGCGCGCGCCGATGAATCGTGCGGCTGGCGGCCCGGCGTCTCGGCCGGGCTGGCGAGCGCGCAATCGGTCGCCGACTACCGTTCGACTCTCCTCGCTTGCCGCGGCGCCGACGGCGCCGGCGCGGTCGCGATCCGCCAGATGACGATCGGCGGCGCGGCTCTGCTGCTGCTCGCCGATCCCGACAAGCTCACGACCCGGATCGAACGCGCCGCCTGCTGGAGCTGCCAGCCGGCCACCGACGAATCGCTCGCCGGCACGCGCTACCTGCGCGCGGTCGAGGAAGCGGCGGCGGCGCCTGGGATCGCGCATCGCAGCTTCCTGCAGAACGCCGGGCTCGTCCATGGCGCTTCGACGGGCGCCTTCGTCACCGGCGACCTGTGTCCGAGCCGCCGGCCGCTCGACCGGCGCTTCTTCGAAACCCTGATGCGCGCGGGCCCCGGCGCGCCGGTCGCGCTATCGATTTCGGGCCTGTGGCTTCTGCATCACGCCGACGATTTCCACTGGCTGCTCGACCGGCAGGCCGAAGGCGCGCTCGACATCGTCTGGACCAATCACACCTACCACCATCCCTATGCCAAGGGGCGCCCCGACGATCAGACCTTCATGCTGACCAGCGGCCTCGACGTCGACT
>JBEKEI010000201.1:0-7399 GCA_050013915.1 Roseiarcus sp. | reverse complement strand
GGCCGACCAGCGGCTTGGTGTCGAGGCCGGCGAGTTCCTCCTCGCCGACCGAGAACGCGACCACCGGTATGTCGGTCGCCTTGATGCCCTGGTTGCCGAGCTCCTTGTAGAAGGGAACGTTGGCGTCGCCGTTGATCGTCGAGACGACCGCGGTCTTCTTGCCCGCCGAGCCGAACGCCTTGATCTTGGTGACTTCGGTCTGCCAGTCGGAGAAGCCGAACGGCGTGTAGTTCACCAGCACGTCCTCGTCCGGCACGCCCTTGGCCTTCAGGTAGGCGGCGAGTATCTTGTTGGTCGTGCGGGGATAGACATAGTCGGTGCCTTCCAGCACCCAGCGCTTCACCGAGCCGCCATCGGCGCTCATGAGATAATCGACGGCCGGGATCGCCTGCTGATTGGGCGCCGCGCCGGTGTAGAACACATTGCGCTCGGACTCTTCGCCCTCATATTGGACCGGGTAGAACAGCATGGAATTCAGCTCCTTGAACACCGGGAGCACGGATTTGCGCGAAACCGAGGTCCAGCAGCCGAACACGACCGACACCTTGTCCTTGGCGATGAGTTCGCGCGCCTTCTCGGCGAACAGCGGCCAGTTGGAGGCGGGATCGACCACCACCGCCTCGAGCTTCTTGCCGAGTACGCCGCCCTTCTTGTTCTGCTCGTCGATGAGCATCAGCATCACGTCCTTGAGGGTCGTTTCGCTGATCGCCATCGTGCCGGAGAGCGAATGGAGAATCCCGATCTTGATCGTATCCTCGGCCCTGGCGGCGAAGGCGCTGAGCGCCACCGCCCCCCCGACCAGCGCGCCGGCCGCACGCAACATGAAGCGTCTGGAGAATGACATGAGTAACCCCGTCTTCGAATCGCCGGTTCTACCCCGGCTTGAGGTGGATGCCCGCTTTGGGACGATCGAACGACGCAAGGCCTATGCCAGTGATGACGCGCTCACGGCGCCGCCGGATGGGGGGCAGGCGGGGTCCGGCCGGGGGGCGCCGCGCAAACTATGGGCGCCGTGGCGCTTCTTTGCGCAGCCGCTGCGCCGGCGCCGAGCGCAAGCGGCCCTGGCCGTCAGGCCCGCTCAGCGTGGGGCGCGCTTGGCCAATATGCGCTGCAGGGTGCGGCGGTGCATGTTCAGCCGACGCGCGGTTTCGGAAACGTTGCGGTCGCAGGATTCGTAGATGCGCTGGATATGCTCCCAGCGGACGCGGTCGGCCGACATGGGATATTCCGCGCCGTTCGGCCGCGCCGAATGATCGCCCATCAGCGCGGCGGTGATCTCCTCGGCGTCGACCGGTTTGGCGAGATAGTCGAACGCGCCGAGCTTGACCGCCGTCACCGCCGTCGCGATCGCGCCGTAGCCGGTCAGGATGATCGCGCGCGCCGACGGCCGCGCGGACTTCAGCGCGCGGATGACGTCCAGGCCGCTGCCGTCGGCGAGGCGCAGGTCGATCACCGCGAAAGCGGGGGCGCCCGCCGCAATGGCGGCGAGGCCTTCCGCGACGCCGCCCGCCGCCTCGACCGCGAAGCCCCGCGTCTCCATGGCGCGCGCGAGGCGCGCGGCGAACGGCTTGTCGTCATCGACGATCAGCAGCGATTTGTCATCCGCCGCCGCGATGGGCGAAAGCGAAGCCGAAACCTCGTCGACACTTTCCATGTTCAGGCCCAAAGCGCCATTCTTCCCCGCCATCATCGCGGGAAAGCCGCCGCGCTCCCTTGTACCGGCTGTTTGCGCTCCTGTCGACCTTGCTCGAAAGCCCGTCGCGGCCAGACCACCGTCGCCCCGGCGCCCGTCGCAGGGGGCAGCAGATTGACGATCTTCAACGTCGCCCCGGAGCGTTCGAGCAACGTCTTGGCGATGAATAGGCCGAGGCCGAGGCCCCCGCCAGTCCCCCGTTCCTCCTTCTGCCCCGCGCCCCGCGTGGTGACATAGGGCTCGCCCAGCCGCGCGAGCACATGCGGCAGCACGCCCGGCCCGTCGTCGGCGATGACGATCGTCACCGTCTCTTCGGTCCAGGAGGCGTCGACCCGCACATGCCGTCGCGCGAAGTCGACGGCGTTTTCGGCGATATTGCCGAGTCCGTAGAGCATGCCTGGATTACGTCGGCAAACCGGCTCGGGATCTCGCCCGTCGAGATTTATTTCGATCGCGACGCCGAAATTGCGCTGGGGCGCCGCGATTTCCTCGATCAGATGGCTCAGGCTCAGCTCCTCGAGCGGCCCGGCGCCGTCCTCGCCGAGCGAGGCGAGCTTGCCGAGGATCGCGCGGCAGCGGCCGACCTCCTGGTTGAGAAGGCGCAGGTCGTCGGCGAAGGCGCCGGCGGGCGGGTCCTGGCGCGTCATTTCGGTGACGACCAGCGCGACCGTGGCGAGCGGCGTGCCCAGTTCGTGCGCCGCCGCCGCGGCGAGCCCGTCGAGCTGGGAGAGGTGCTGTTCGCGCGCGAGCACCCGTTCCGTCGCGTTGAGGGCGCCGGCGAGCAGCCGCGCCTCCTCGGCGACGCGATGGGCGTAGATCGTGATGAAGGCGGCGCCGACCGCGATCGCGATCCAGATCGCGACGCCGTAGAGCATCGGCGGATGAAAATCGGCGCCCTCGAGCCAGGGCAGCGGCCAGTGCCAGAAGGTCAGCAGGGTCGCGCAGGCCAGGGCGAGCAGCAGCAGCGCGACCGTTCGCTGCAGCGGCAGCGAGGCCGCCGAAATCATGATCGGGGCCAGGAACAGGATCGAGAACGGGTTGACGACGCCGCCGGTCAGGAACAGCAGAGCGGCGAGCTGGAGGATGTCGAACGCCAGAATGAGGGTCGCCCAGCCGTCGTCGAGGCGCTGGCTGATCGGAAAACGCAGCCTCAGCGCAAAGTTCAGCAGCGCCGACATGCCGATGCACAGGAAACACCAGACGATCGGCAATTCGAAGCGCAGGCCGTAGAGCGTGATCACGACCGCGGTCGACTGCCCGGCGACGGCGAGCCACCGGAGCCTGATCAGCGTGTCGACGCGCAACTGACGCGCGCGATGGCCAAAATCCTCGTCCGCGAACCCCGGCATCGTTCGACTCATGGCGCGTGCGGCGGCGTCCGGGGCGGCGGAGCCTATTCGACCCTGTCGCCGGGGTAGACGCCCCAGAGGTTGGATTGCCTGATGTAGCCCTTGAAGCCGTCGCCGTCGACGAGGCACCAGGCGCCGTCGCAGCGACGGATGTTGACGATGACGCCGGACTCGAGGGTGGCGGCGAGTTCCCCGCTGTCGCTCTGGGTGGCGAAGAGCCTGAAGGTCTCCTTCTTCTTGCCCGGCGCGACCAGCGCCGTGCGCCGCCCCGAGAGCAGCGAATGCAGCACCCAGCCCTCCGTCCCCTCGGAATCGCGCACCTTGAGCCAGGTCTCGAATTCGGCGGTGATCTCGACGGGCAGCCCGGCGCGCTGGAACACCCATGTCGTCGGATGCTCCCGGCTGGGTCCTTCGCGCAGATTGACCCGGTCGGTCTTGAGGCTGGCGTAGCGGGGGAGCGGCAGGCCGGTCACGGCTCCCACCTGCTGGGCGAGCGCCGCATGCGCCTGGAGCACCAGAGCGACGGCCAGACCGATGCGCCACCGGCCCGGCGCGGACGCAATCGATTGAAAACGGCCGAGTCTCATCCTGCCTCCGTCACAGATCCGGCGCGCCGGCCGGTCCTTGTCTTTGCCTCGCCATCTGGTAGAGACGCGGCGAGCGGCGCGCGGCCCACCGGCGGCGCCTCGGCGATCCATCTGCCGCGGCGCATGTTAACGAGACGTAAAGTCCAGACCGGCGGCGCGGAAGTTCGGCGGATCGCGAGCGGCTCGCCCGGCCTGAGCGATCGAGCAAGAAGGGGGCGCCGGTATGACCAGAAAGAAACCCCTCGTGGTCGTGACGCGTCGCCTCCCCGACGTGGTCGAGACGCGCATGCGCGAATTGTTCGACGCCCGGCTCAACATCGACGACAAGCCGATGACCGAGGCCGAGATCGCCGAGGCGATCCGCGGGGCCGACGTGCTGGTGCCCACGATCACCGACCAGATCACCGCCGGCATGATCGCCCAGGCCGGCGAGCAGATGAAGCTGATCGCCAATTTCGGCAACGGCGTCGACCACATCGACGTCACCTCGGCCCTGCGGCGCGGCATCACCGTGACCAATACGCCCGGCGTCCTCACCGAAGACACCGCCGACATGACGATGGCGCTGATCCTGTCGACCGCGCGACGGCTCGCCGAAGGCGCGCGCATCATTCCCGAGGGCCGCTGGACCGGATGGTCGCCGACCTGGATGCTGGGACGGCGCATAACCGGCAAGCGCCTGGGAATTCTCGGCATGGGGCGCATAGGCCAGGCCCTCGCCAAACGCGCGCGCGCGTTCGGCCTCTCGATCCACTATCACAACCGCCGGCGGTTGCCTGCCTCGGTCGAGGAGGCGCTCGAGGCGACCTTCTGGGATTCGCTCGACCAGATGCTCGCCCGGATGGACATAGTTTCGGTCAATTGCCCGCATACGCCCGCCACCTATCACCTGCTGTCGGCGCGCCGGCTCAAATATCTGCGGCCCGAGGCGATTGTCGTCAACACCGCGCGCGGCGAGGTCATCGACGAGAATGCGCTGGCGAGGATGCTGGAGGCCGACGAACTCGCCGGCGCCGGTCTCGACGTGTTCGAACACGCGCCCGCCGTGTCCGACAAGCTGATCCGGCTCGCCGCGCGCGGCAAGGTCACCCTCCTGCCTCACATGGGCTCGGCGACCCGGGAGGGCCGCAACGACATGGGCGAGAAGGTGATCATCAACATCAGGACGTTCATGGACGGACACCGGCCACCCGACCGGGTGCTGCCGAGCATGCTGTGACGGGCGTGGCAACTTCGCCGGCTGCGGGACCCGCCGCCGGCGCCGGATTCCGGGCGACGCCCGGATCGTTCGCCTCGCCGGCCGGCCCGCGGCCGCGTCGCCGCGGCGCGCGGCGATAGGCGGCCGACGGTCGAACCGCCCGGTTTCGCGGCGATTGACTTAGCCATGCGAACCATGGAACATCCGATCAGCGTTTTTTCCTCTCCGCGTCGCGCGGCGGGGCCTCGCGCGTCCAGTTCACCCCCCCGTTTCAATAGACTCAGGAGACAAGCCATTCGTCGTCCCATGAAAGCCCAAGCGACTCCGGAGAAAGGGGGGCCGCGAATCAACCGCGACATCCGCGCCAACAAGGTTCAATTGATCGACGCCGAAGGTCACAATCGCGGCGTGGTCGAAATCGCCGAGGCCCAGCAACTCGCCGACGAGGCTGCTCTCGATCTCGTGGAGATCGTTCCCAACGCCGAACCGCCGGTCTGCAAGATCCTCGATTTCGGCAAGTTCCGCTTCCTCGAGCAAAAGAAGTCGGCGGAGGCGCGCAAGAAGCAGAAAGTCGTCGAAATCAAGGAGATCAAGCTCCGCCCGGGTATCGACGACCATGATTACGAGGTCAAGATGCGCTCGGTGCGGCGCTTCTTCGACGAGGGCGACAAGGTCAAGGTCACGTTGCGCTTCCGCGGGCGCGAGATGGCGCATCAGGACATCGGCTTCAAGCTGTTGCTTCGGGTCAAGGCGGAGACCGCGGCCATCGCCAAGGTCGAGGCCGAGCCGCTCATGGAGGGACGGCAGATGGTCATGGTGCTGGCGCCGCGCTGAGGCGGGGGCGGGTCGGGACGCTCACAAACATGCCAGCTGCCCGGCGCGGGCATGCGCGCCATGCTCGCCGCGCAATGGCGCTCCGGCCGAGGATGCGCTATGCGGAGAGCCGCATTTTGAGGCGCCGGCTCGGCTTGGGCGTCCGATTTCCACAGGGCGCCCCATTGAGCGTTGCACAAGAATCATCCGGCGTGGCGCTCGAAGCGGCGCCGCAGGCGGCGTCCGGCGGTCGCGTCGCCGCCGGCGCGACGCTGAGCATCCTTGTCGCGATCAGCGTCTCGCACATGCTCAACGACATGATGCAGTCGCTCGCGCCGGCGCTCTATCCGGTATTCCGCGAGCAGCTCGGCCTGACGTTTTTCGAGACCGGCCTCATCACCTTCACCTTCCAGGTGACGGCCTCGCTGCTGCAACCGCTGATCGGGCTCTACACCGATCGTCGCCCGCAGCCCTATTCCCTGCCCGTGGCGATGCTGTTCACGCTGTGCGGGCTCGCGCTGCTGGCGTTCGGACGCGGCTATCCGCTGCTGCTCGTTTCCGTCGCGCTGATCGGGGTCGGCTCGGCGATCTTTCACCCGGAGGCCTCACGGGTGGCCCGCGCGGCCTCGGGCGGGCGGCACGGATTCGCGCAGTCGCTGTTCCAGGTCGGCGGCAATTTCGGCCAGTCGATGGGGCCGCTGATGGCCGCTTTCATCGTCGTGCCGTTCGGCCAGAGTTCCGTCGTCTGGTTCAGCGCGCTCGCGCTGATCGCGATCGCGATCCTGACGCGGGTCAGCCAATGGCACGCCGCGCATCGCGCCCGGCCGAAGGCGGCGCCGAGCGCCGCGCTGCCGACGCTGCCGCCCAGGATCGTCGTCCGCTCGATCGCCCTGCTCGTCGTGCTGGTGTTCTCGAAAGTGTTCTACCTGTCGAGCCTGTCGAGCTATTACACCTTCTATCTCATCGAGACGTTCAAGGTCTCGGTGCAGGATTCGCAGGTCTATCTGTTCGTGTTCCTCGGCGCGGTCGCGGCCGGGACTTTTGCGGGCGGCCCGATCGGCGACCGGTTCGGGCGCAAGTTCGTCATCTGGGCCTCGATCGTCGGCGTGCTGCCGTTCACGCTCGCGCTGCCGCATCTGAACCTGTTCTGGACGGCGCTCGACACGATCGCGATCGGGCTGATCCTGTCCTCGGCCTTTTCGGCGATCGTCGTCTATGCGCAGGAACTCGTGCCCGGCAATGTCGGAGCGATCGCGGGTCTGTTCTTCGGGCTGTCGTTCGGACTGGGCGGCATCGGCGCCGCCCTGCTCGGCGCGCTCGCCGACCTGACCAGCCTCACCTTCGTCTACCGGGTGTGCGCCTTCCTGCCCGCGATCGGCTTGCTGACCTACTTCCTGCCGAACATTCGCGCGCGCCGGCTCTAGAAAGAAACTCACCGCCGGTCTGGCCGCCGGCGACGCCCCCCGCGGCACGCGCCAGCAGACCAACGGTTTCATGCCCGGGGGGGTCGGCGCCGCCGGTGGTGAACCGGGCGGGGATTCGCGGGTCGGCCGTCGCCGCCTGCGTGCGCCCGGCGCCGAAGCTGGCCCGGTCGGCGCGGCGCGCCGACGGTGGAGAGAGTTCACGTTCGGCGCGCCGGTCGCGACGACGGCGGCCGAGGCCGCGCTGCCGGCGGGCGCCGGGGCAACCGGGCGCTCCGTCTGCGTCGCCCTGAGTGTATGGTAAAAGAGAAATTTTAGAATATTGTTGCGATATTCAG
>JBEKEI010000200.1:0-15031 GCA_050013915.1 Roseiarcus sp. | reverse complement strand
CCTTGCGGAACGCCGACTTCAGATCCGCGTCGGTGGCGGTCCGGGCGACTCCAAGGACTTCGTAGAAATCGCGCTTTGCCACGGTTCCAGCAACCCGAAGGACTCGGCGAGGTCCGAATCGTTCACTTATGTAGAAGTCGCCCCCGGCGCGTCAATCGCTTGGGGCGTGCGGGCGTCCGGCCCACTCGCCGTCGGCGAGAGGGCGTGACGCGTTCTTCAGGCCGATTTCTTCTTGTCGTCGTCGACTTCGCGGAACTCGGCGTCGATGACGTCGTCCTTCGGCTCGCCGCCGCCGCCGGGCGCGCCCGCCTCCGGTCCGCTCGGCTGCTGCGCCTTGTACATCGCCTCGCCGAGCTTCATCTGCGCCTGCATCAGGTCGGTGGTCCTGGCCTTGACGGCCTCGACGTCCTCGCCCTCGAGCGCACTCTTCAGCGCCGCCACCGCGCCTTCGATCGCGCTCTTGTCGGCCGACGAGACCTTCTCGCCATACTCCTTGAGCGACTTCTCGGAATCGTGGATCAGCGATTCCGCGTGGTTCTTGACGTCGATCAGCTCACGCCGCTTCTTGTCCTCGGCGGCGTGCAGCTCGGCGTCCTTCACCATCTTGTTGATGTCGGCTTCGCTGAGGCCGCCCGAGGCCTGGATGCGAATCTGCTGCTCCTTGTTGGTCGCCTTGTCCTTGGCGGTGACATTGACGATGCCGTTGGCGTCGATGTCGAAGGTGACCTCGACCTGAGGCACGCCGCGCGGGGCCGACGGCAGGCCGACGAGGTCGAACTGACCCAGCAGCTTGTTGTCGGCGGCCATTTCGCGCTCGCCCTGGAACACCCGGATCGTGACCGCCGTCTGGTTGTCCTCGGCGGTCGAGAACACCTGGCTCTTCTTGGTCGGGATCGTCGTGTTGCGGTCGATGAGCCGGGTGAACACGCCGCCGAGCGTCTCGATGCCGAGCGACAGCGGCGTCACGTCGAGCAGCAGCACGTCCTTGACGTCGCCCTGCAGCACGCCGGCCTGAATCGCCGCGCCGATCGCGACGACCTCGTCGGGATTGACGCCCTTGTGCGGCTCCTTGCCGAAGAACTGCTTGACGATCTCCTGGACCTTGGGCATGCGCGTCATGCCGCCGACCAGCACCACCTCGTCGACCTGTCCGGCCGACAGGCCGGCGTCCTTGAGCGCCTTGCGGCAGGGCTCGACCGTCTTCTGCACGAGGTCGTCGACCAGCGCCTCGAACTTGGCGCGCGTCAGCTTCAGCGTGAGGTGCTTGGGCCCGGAGGCGTCGGCGGTGATGTAGGGCAGATTGATCTCGGTCTGGGTCGCCGAGGAAAGCTCGATCTTGGCCTTCTCCGCGGCTTCCTTCAGCCGCTGCAGCGCGAGCTTGTCCTTGGTCAGGTCGATGCCCTGTTCCTTCTTGAACTCGCCGGCGAGATATTCGACCAGACGCATGTCGAAGTCCTCGCCGCCGAGGAACGTGTCGCCATTGGTCGACTTCACCTCGAACACGCCATCGCCGATCTCGAGGATCGACACGTCGAACGTGCCGCCGCCGAGGTCATAGACCGCGATGGTGCCGGCCTTGCGCTTGTCGAGCCCGTAGGCCAGCGCCGCCGCGGTCGGCTCGTTGATGATGCGCAGCACTTCGAGGCCGGCGATCTTGCCGGCGTCCTTGGTCGCCTGGCGCTGGGCGTCGTTGAAATAGGCGGGAACGGTGATGACCGCCTGCGTCACCGGCGAGCCCAGATGCGCTTCGGCGGTCTCCTTCATCTTCTGCAGGATGAAGGCCGAAATCTGCGACGGCGAATATTGCTTGCCGTCCGCGGTGACCCAGGCGTCGGCGTTGGGCGACTTGATGATCTTGTAGGGGACGAGCCCCATGTCCTTCTTGGTCATCGGATCGTCGTACGGGCGCCCGATCAGCCGCTTGATCGCGAAGAACGTGCGCTCCGGATTGGTGACTCCCTGGCGCTTGGCCGGCTGGCCGACGAGCCGCTCGCCATCGTCGGTGAACGCGACGATCGACGGCGTCGTGCGCGCGCCCTCCGAGTTTTCGATCACCTTGGGCGTCGAGCCTTCCATGACCGCGACGCAGGAATTTGTGGTGCCGAGATCAATGCCGATAACCTTAGCCATTGCTACATCCTCATGCTTTCGCGAGACCGCGAGGCCCCGAAGCGGCCCGGCTCGGGACGACGCGGGACCCGGCCGAAAGCGGCCTCGTCCCATCCGTCCGGTCCCCGATGGACTGTCCGAATTCCGTGGGTCGGATTCTGCAAAAAGACCTCTTTTTGAGAGAACCCCGACACGGTTGGGCGGTATATAAGAGGGGCCCATGCGGGGCGCAAGGCGGAACCCCGACCGCGCGCCCATGCAAAAGCGGCTTCCACTTTGCTTGCGCGCGTCCTAGGGGTGGATGATGAAGAGAGCCATGGCGACGACGGCCTTTTGCGTGGCTTTCGCAGCTTCCCCGGCGCTCGCCCAGCTCGCGCTCCCGGGCGCCGTGCCGCCTCCGCCAGCCGGGGCGGTCGAGAAGATCCCGGAGCCGGCGAGGCCGCCGAGGCCCGCCGCGACCTATGCGCCGCCCGACGCCGCGGCCGTGGTCGGGAAGGCTCTTCTGCTCAACGGGGCGACCGGCGCGCTGCAATTGTCCAAGCGCGCCGACGCGCTGCAGATCGACCGTCTGACGCTGTCGGGCGAAGTCATTTCGGACCCCGCCCAGCAATGCCGGGTCGAGGTCGTTGGCGCTGGCGGCGACGGTGGGATCGCGGTCAAGGGGCTCGGCCGGCCCGACGGCCTGCTGCGCTTTGCGGTCGACATGCCGGCCTGTCCGTTCGAATTCGACGTCCTCGAAGGGGCGGTTCTGGTGCCGCCGCAGCTCCGGGCCTGCGTCTTTCCGGAGGTCGATTGCCAAGCGAGCCCCTCGGGGCTCTGGGGCCCGGCCGGGGCCGCCCTGGAAGCCGAGGCCAAGCAGGTTGCGCGCGCCCGCGCCCGCGCCGAGGCGGCGCTGGCCGGATATTACCGGACCCTGAACGCGCGGCTGAACGATCCCGGCAAGATCGAAGACCTCGCCCGCGACCAGTCGCGCTTTTCCGCGGACCGCCAGGACGTCTGCCGCGACTACGTCCGCGAGAACGTCCATGCGTTCTGCACCACGCGCCTGACCGAGGCGCGGGCCGCGTTCCTGAAGGCGAGGATCGACGAGACGCGCGACGCGGGCGGCGCCGCCAAGGCGCCGCACAAGCGCAAGCCCCGGCCGGCGCCGCCGCCGCAAACGACCCAACCGCCGCAACCGTCGCAATGACGGACTCCGACGGCGGCACGCCGCAGGAGGCGGAAGGCCTCGACGCGCGCCTGCGCGCTCGCGGGTCGGCGCGCGCCGTCTTCGCGCGGGTCGGCGCGCGCACGCACGCGGCGCGCGCCTTCGAGACCGGCGGACTTCGGCTGCGCTTCCCCAGGACGGCGATCGGCTGCGAGGCTGTGCTCGTCAACACCGGGGGCGGGATGGCGGGCGGCGATCGCGCGAAGCTCGACCTGGCGCTCGAAGCAGGCGCCGAGGTCCTGTTCACCACCCAATCGGCCGAAAAAGTCTACCGCTCGGATGGGGGGACGACGATGGTCGAAGCCGAGGTCGCGCTCGGCGCCGGCGCCCGCCTGGAATGGCTGCCGCAGGAGACGATCCTGTTCGAGGGCGCCCGCTTTGCGCGCCGCCTGAGTTTCGATCTCGCCGAAGACGCCTCGCTGCTGCTCGTCGAAGCCGCGACGTTCGGTCGGATCGCGATGGGCGAACGGGCGGTCGACGCCTCGCTGCGCGATTCCTGGCGGGTCCGGCGCGGCGGCCGGCTGGCGTTCGCCGAGGCTTTGCGCCTCGATCGCGCCGGCGCGACGCTCGACCGTCCCGCGGTCGGACGCGGCGCCCGCGCGATCGCCACGATCCTGCTGGCGGGGCCCGGCGCCGCGGCCCGGCTGGACGAAATCCGCGCCGCGCTGGACGAGGTCCGCGAGCGCGGCGAGGCGCCGCTCGACGCCGGCGCCAGCGCCTTCGACGGGCTCGTCCTCGGCCGCCTCGCGTCGCCCTCGCCGAGCCGATTGCGCGGCGCGCTCGCCGCGGTCATGATGGCGTTGCGGGGGCGGTCCGCGCCGCGCGTCTGGTCATGACGACGGCGCCGCTCTTGCACGTCTTCGACGCAAGAAGGAATGGTCCGCCCCGATGAATCTGACCCCGCGCGAGAAGGACAAGCTGCTGATCGCGATGGCCGCCATGGTGGCGCGCCGCCGCCTCGAGCGCGGCGTCAAGCTCAACCATCCCGAGGCGATCGCGCTGATCGCCGACTTCGTCGTCGAGGGCGCCCGCGACGGGCGGACCGTCGCCGAACTTATGGAGGCCGGCGCCCATGTCGTCCGGCCCGACCAGGTGATGGAGGGCGTGGCCTCGATGATCCACGACATCCAGATCGAGGCGACTTTTCCCGACGGCGTCAAGCTCGTCACCGTCCATCATCCGATTCGCGGCGACGCCTCGACGCTCATTCCCGGCGAGGTGATCACGCCGCCCGGCGACATCCTGATGAACGAGGGCCGCGAGACGGCGACGCTGGAGGTCTCGAACACCGGCGACCGGCCGATCCAGGTCGGCTCGCACTATCATTTCTTCGAGACCAATCCGGCGTTGAGGTTCGATCGGGCCAAGGCGCGCGGCTTCCGGCTCGACATTCCCGCGGGCACCGCGACCCGTTTCGAGCCCGGCCAGAGCCGGCAGGTGCATCTGGTCGCGCTGTCGGGCAAACGCATGGTGTTCGGTTTCCGCCAGGACGTCATGGGCAAGCTCTGACGCGAGCGTGTCCGGTCTGCAGACGAACCATACCTCTTGATTCCCGGCCCCTTCGAGACTTCCATCATGGCGAAACTCCCCAACGAACCTGCCCGCGCCTTCCTGCCCCGCGCCGCCTATGCCGACATGTTCGGTCCGACGACCGGCGACCGCGTGCGGCTCGCCGACACCGAATTGTTCGTCGAGATCGAAAAGGATTTCACCACCTATGGCGAGGAGGTGAAATTCGGCGGCGGCAAGGTCATCCGCGACGGAATGGGCCAGAGCCAGGTCACCCGCGCCAGGGGCGCGGTCGACACCGTGATCACCAACGCCGTCATCCTCGACCACTGGGGCGTCGTGAAGGCCGATGTCGGGCTGAAGGGCGGACTGATCGTCGGCATCGGCAAGGCGGGCAATCCGGACATCCAGCCCGGGGTCACGATCATCGTCGGGCCGGGCACCGAGATCATCGCGGGCGAAGGCAAGATCCTCACCGCCGGCGGCTTCGACACCCACATCCATTTCATCTGCCCGCAGCAGATCGAGGAGGCGCTGATGTCGGGCGTCACCTCGATGCTCGGCGGCGGCACCGGCCCGGCGACCGGCACATTCGCAACCACCTGCACGCCCGGCCCCTGGCACATCGCGCGGATGATCGAGGCCGCTGACGAATTCCCGATGAACCTCGGCTTCGCCGGCAAGGGCAACGCCTCCAAGGCCGCCGCGCTGGTCGAACAGGTCGAGGCGGGCGCCTGCGCGCTGAAGCTGCACGAGGACTGGGGTACGACGCCCGCCGCGATCGACTGCTGCCTGTCGGTCGCCGACGACTACGACGTGCAGGTGATGATCCATTCGGACACGCTCAACGAATCCGGCTTCGTCGAGGACACGATCAAGGCGTTCAAGGGTCGCACCATTCACGCCTTCCATACCGAAGGCGCGGGCGGCGGCCACGCCCCCGACATCATCCGCGTCGCCGGTCTGCCCAACGTGCTGCCGTCCTCGACCAATCCGACCCGCCCGTTCACGCGCAACACGCTCGACGAGCATCTCGACATGCTGATGGTCTGCCATCACCTCGACGGCGCGATCCCCGAGGATCTCGCCTTCGCCGAGAGCCGCATCCGCAAGGAGACGATCGCCGCCGAGGACATCCTGCACGACATGGGCGCACTCTCGATGATGTCGAGCGACAGCCAGGCGATGGGCCGGGTCGGCGAGGTCATCATCCGGACCTGGCAGACCGCCGACAAGATGAAGCGCCAGCGCGGGCCGCTGCCGCACGAGAAGGGCAACGACAACGGCCGCGCCAAGCGCTATGTCGCCAAATACACGATCAATCCGGCGATCGCCCATGGCGTGTCGAAGCACATCGGCTCCATCGAGACGGGCAAGCTCGCCGATCTCGTCGTCTGGACGCCCGCCTTCTTCGGGGTGAAGCCCGACCTCGTGCTCAAGGGCGGCGTCATCGCCGCCGCGGCGATGGGCGATCCCAACGCCTCGATCCCGACCCCGCAGCCCGTCCACTACCGCCCGATGTTCGGGGCCTATGGCCGTGCGCGCACCGGCAGCTCGCTGACCTTCGTCAGCCGCGCCGCGGTCGACGGCAAGCTCGCGAGCAAGCTGAAGGTGCACAAGCGGCTCGTCGCGGTCGAGAACACGCGCGGCGGCATCTCGAAGAAGAGCCTCGTCCACAACGACGCGACGCCGGACATCCGGGTCGATCCGGAAACCTATGCGGTGACCGCCGACGGCGTGCTGCTGGTCTGCGAGCCCGCGACCGAGCTGCCGATGGCGCAGCGGTATTTTCTGTTCTGACGGACGCCGGCACTTCCTCACTTTCCCTAGAAATGCAGGACGAAGCCGGATCGTCGAGCAGTTACGAGGAGGCGCGCCGGCGCCGGGCAGGAAACATCGTCCTGTCCCGCGCCATCCTCGAGACGTCGGCCGATTGGCGAACCGGCCGACCCTCGGCGATGAAACCGCCGGACCGGGAGCGCGCCGATCACCCCTGCCGCGCGCAGCTCCGGGACCTCACTTCTTGGTCGTCGAAGCGCCTGGCTCTTCCTTGCCGGTCGCGGCGCTCGCGCTCTTGCCGGCGATCGTCGTCACCTCGGTGAAGGAGTCCGGATTGATCACCATCATCACCGGATTGCCCTGCTGGTCCTTGGCGCGGACGAGGAAGGATTCGGGCATCACCTTGATGTCGGTGAAGCCCGCCTTGGCGAGATTGTCCTGCACGTGCTGGCGCAGGCTGGCCGGGTCGGCGGCCTTGGTCGCGTCGGGCGTCGGCGGGGTCGTCGCGGTGGCGGCCTGGGCGCCGCCGAGGCCGGCGAGGATGAGGGCGGCGGCCGTGAGGATCGATTTCATGTGAGGCTCCTTGGAATGCGCCCGCCAACCGCCGGTGAAACGTCGCGCGGGATGCCGGGTTGCTGCAGGGCGCCGAAAATCAGCAAGCTCCTCGCGCCTCACGCCGTCGCGAGTTCCCCGGCGGGCGCGTCGCCGGCGAGCGTGGTGCGGCGCACGTCCCGGATCTCCTCGCTGCCGAACCGGCGGCGCGCGCTGCATCGTCGTCCGGTTGTCCCACATCACGAGATCGCCGGGGCGCCAGGCGATGGACATGGACGAATTCGCGCTGGGTCGCGTGTTCGGCGAGATCGCGCAGGAACATCCGGGCCTCCGGAATCGTCCAGCCCAGAATCGCGCCCGCATGCGAGGAGAGGAACAGCGACTTGCGCCCGGTCGCCGGATGCACGCTGACCAGCCGGCGGCGGACCGGCCGGATATGAGCGGTTTCCTCGGGCGTCGGTTGGGTGAAGCCGATCGCCGCGCGCGAATGGATCGGCATATGCTCGCAGACGAGGTCCTTCCACCTCCGCCTTGGTCCGCGCGTCAGCCGCGCCGCGGCCGAGAACACGCGCCGCGGCATTGCGAAGAAGAGCCTCATCCACAACGACGCGACCCCCGACATCCGGGTCGATCCGGAGACCCATGCGGTGACCGCCGACGGCGTGCTGCTGGTCTGCGAGCCGGCGACCGAGCTGCCGATCGCGCGGCGCTGTTTTCTGTTCCAGCGCGACCGGGCGGCCGCGCGCCGCGGCTTCGGCGGCGCCCTAGCCGGCGATCCCGGCCGCCGCCAGCAGGGTCTTCATCCGCGCGCAGGCGCGTTCCGGGTCGGTCAGCAGCCCCGCGCGATCGGCGAGCCGGAACACTTCGGCGTAATGCGCGATCGCGCGTTCCCTCTGCATCGCCCCGAGCATGACGAATTCGTCCTGGAAGCCGTTGAGCCAGGCGAGGAACACGACGCCGGCCTTGTAATGCTGCGTCGGCGCCTCGAAAATCTTGCGCGACAGCGGGATCGTCGGGGCGAGGATGGCGTCGTAGCCGGCGCGGTCGCCGGCGCCCAGCCGCGCGAGCGCGGCCGCCGCCGCGGGCGCGATCGGGTCGAAAATGCCGAGCAGCCCGTGCGAATGATGGGCGCCGTCGCCGGCTATCAGCTCGGCATAGTTGAAATCGTCGCCGGTGTACATCCGCACGCCCGCCGGGAGCCGGCGACGCAGGGCGATTTCCTTGTCGGCGTCGAGCAGGGAGATCTTGATGCCGTCGATGCGCGCGGCGTGACGCCCGATGAGGTCGAGCACGACGCCCATCGCCGATTCGAAATCCCGCGCGCCCCAATAGCCGGTCAGCGCAGGGTCGAACATGTCGCCGAGCCAATGCAGGATGACCGGCGCGCGCGCCTGCGCGAGGATCCGGTCGTAGACGAAGGCGTAGTCGTCGGGGCCGCGCGCGATCCGGGCGAGCGCGCGGCTCGCCATCATCACGACGCGCCCGCCCCGCCCTTCGACGAAGCCGACCTGCTCCTCATAGGCGGCGACGACGTCGGCGAGCCCGCGCGCGTCCGCAGCATCGAGATGGTCCGTCCCCGCGCCGCAGGCGAGATCGGCGCCCGGCCGCGCCATAGCTTCGTCGAGCGCGCGCGCGATCAGCTCCTGCGCGCCGGCCCAGTCGAGGCCCATGCCGCGCTGGGCGGTGTCCATCGCCTCGGCGATCTTGAAGCCGAGGTCCCAGAGATGATGCCGGAACGCCAGCGTCCGCTCCCAGTCGACGCGCGCCGGCGCGGCGGGGTCGGCCACGACATGGGCCGCCGCGTAGACGACCCGGGGAAAGCCGCCTTCGCTGCGCGCGGGATAGGGCGAGGGCGGCGAGAGCGTGAACGCGGCGAGGCGGCCCTCGGCGGTCGGCAGGCGCAGGCTCGGCATTGTCGCTCCCTGTGGGAATCGCTCGCGCGCGCCCCGTCAGGCCGGCGCGGCGGTCCGCGAAGGGCGCTTGACAAGGGCTGGAGCCGCGAAATAGACAATATGGAACGTTCCAAATGTCAAGTTTGGCCGCGCGGGAGGATCAAATGACGTTGAGGCTCGGTCTGGCGGCGCGTTCGTGATGCGTCCCATCCGCTGGGGGCTGATCGGCGCGACGACCATCGCGCGCGAGTGGATGATCGCCGCGATCCGCGCCGAGGCCGGCGAAGTGGCCGGCGTCATGAGCACGGATCCGCAGCGCGGCGCCGCCTACGCCGCCGAATTCGGCATTCCCTTCGCCACGACCGATCTTGCCGGCCTGTTCGAGAAGGTCGACGCCGTCTACGTCGCGACCACCAACGATCTCCATCACGGCCAGGTGCTCGCCGCGGCGAAGGCCGGCCGCCACGTGCTGTGCGAGAAGCCGCTGGCGCTGACGCTGGTCGAGGCGCGCGAAATGGTCGCCGCCTGCAAGGCGGCGGGCGTCGTCCTCGGCACGAACCACCATCTGCGCAACGCCGCGACCCACCGGGCGATGCGCGCGGCGATCGCAGAGGGGCGCGTCGGCCGCCCGCTGTTCGCGAGGGTCTGCCATGCGGTCTACCTGCCCGAACATCTGCAGGGCTGGCGCATCAGGGATCCGAGGACTGGAGCCGGGGTCGTGATGGATATCACCGTCCACGACGCCGACACGCTGCGCTTCGTGCTCGGCGACGAACCCGAAGCGGTGACGGCGATGGTTCAGCGCGCGGGGCTCGGCGAGGGCGGCATCGAGGACGGCGTGCTCGGCGTCGCGCGTTTCAAGTCGGGCCTGCTCGCGCATTTCTTCGACGCCTTCACCTGCCGCTACGCGCGGACGGCGTTCGAAGTCCATGGGTCGGCCGGTTCGCTGTTCGGCCTCGACTGCATGACCCAGCGCCCGATCGGGACGGTGACTCTGCGCGACTCGCAGGGCGACCGGGCGCTGCCGCTCGATCACGAAAATCTCTATCAGCGGTCGGTGCGCGCGTTCCACACCGCGGTGCGCGGCGAGGGCGCCCCGTCGGCCTCGGGCGAGGACGGCGTGCGCTCGATGGCGCTGGCGGTCGCGACGCTCGAAGCGGCCGGTTCGGGCCGTGAGACCCGCGTCGAGGCCGGGCGTTAGCCGATGGCCTTTCCCCGCGTCCTCAGCGCCGACGAAGCGGCCCGACTCATCCCCGACGGCGCGGTCGTGACGGTTTCCTCCTCCTCCGGCCTCGGCTGCCCCGACGCGGTTCTCGCTGCGATCGGCCGGCGCTTTGCGACGGCGGGTCATCCGCGCGATCTCACGACGCTGCATCCGATCGCCGCCGGCGACATGTGGGGCGTCGGCGGCGTCGACCATCTCGCGCGCCCCGGATGCCTGGCCAGGATCATCGCCGGCTCCTATCCCTCCGGCCCGTCCAAGGCCGAGCCGCCGCGCATCTGGCGAATGATCTCCGGCGACGAGATCCCCGCCTACAACATCCCCTCCGGCATCCTGTTCGACATGCACCGCGAGGCCGCCGCCAAGCGGCCCGGGGTGCTGACCAAGGTCGGCATGGACACTTTCGCCGATCCCGCCCTCGAAGGCTGCGCGATGAACGCCAAGGCGACGGCGCGCGCGATCGTCTCCCGCGTCGCCTTCGCCGGCGAGGACTGGCTGTTCTTTCCCGCCATCGTTCCCGGCGTCGCGATCATCCGCGCGACCACCGCCGACGAGCGCGGCAATCTCTCCTACGAACACGAGGGCGGCTATCTGGGTCCGCTCGACCAGGCGCTCAGCGCGCGCAACAACGGCGGGATCGTCATCGCCCAGGTCAAGCGGCTCGCCAAGGCCGGCACGCTCGGGCCGCAGCGCGTCTTCGTGCCGGGCATATTGGTCGATGCGATCGTGGTCGCTCCCGACCAGATGCAGACCACCCAGACGGTCTATGATCCGGCCATATCCGGCGAGATCTTCCGGCCGCTTGCGTCGTTCGAGCTACAGGCCTTCGGCGTCGGCAAGGTGATCGCGCGCCGCGTCGCGCGGGAATTGTGCGAGGGCGACGCGGTCAACCTCGGCTTCGGCGTCTCGGCCAACGTGCCGCGCATCCTCATCGAGGAGGGGCTGCACGGCGCCGTCACCTGGCTGATCGAACAGGGCGCCGTCGGCGGCGTGCCGCTGCTCGACTTCCAGTTCGGCTGCGCGGCCAACGCCGAGGCGATCATGCCTTCGCCCTATCAATTCACCTACTTCCAGGGCGGCGGTTTCGACTGTTCGCTGCTGTCCTTTCTCGAGATCGACCGCCGGGGTTCCGTCAACGTCTCCAAGCTGGGCGCGCGGCCGCACGTGACCGCGGGCGCCGGCGGCTTCGTCGACATATCCGCGCGCGCGCGAAAGATCGTGTTCTCCGGCTTGTTCAACGCCGGCGCCGCGCTCGGCGTCGAGGCCGGCGCGCTGCGGATCGAGCGGGAGGGCAAGGTCGCCAAGCTGGTCGAGGCGGTCGAGCAGATCTCGTTCTCGGGCGCGCGCGCGATCGCCCAGGGGCAGGACATCGCCTATGTCACCGAGCGCTGCGTGATGCGGCTGACCACCGAAGGCGTCACCGTGACCGAGGTCGCGCCCGGGGTCGATCTCGCGCGCGACATTCTCGCCCAGGCGAATTTTCCGTTGCGCGTATCCGACCGGCTGACGACGATGGAAGCGGCCCTGTTCCATCCCGCGCCGATCGGCCTGCGCCTGCCGCCCGCCCGACGGCGGGCGCCCGAGTTCGCCTCATGACGGACAGCCGCGTCCATCTCGCCATCGAAGGGCCGATCGCGCGCATCGTCCTGCGCCGCCCGGACAAGCTCAACGCGCTCGATCGCGAGATGATCGTCGCGCTCGCGCGCGCCGCCGCGACGATCGAGGAGTCGCACGAGGCGCGCGTCGCCATCCTCAGCGGCGAGGGCAAGGCGTTCTGCGCCGGCGGCGACATCGCCGCCTGGAGCGACCTGCACCCGCTGGAAATGTGGCGGGACTGGACGCGGCTCGGCCATCGCGCCTTCGAGGCGCTCGCGCGGCTGCGCGTGCCGCTGATCGCGGCCCTGACCGGCCACGCCTTCGGCGGCGGCCTCGAATTGGCCGCGACTGCCGACATTCGGATCGCCGAGGCCGGAATCAAGCTCGGCCTTCCCGAGACTGGGCTCGGCATGGCGCCGGGCTGGTCCGGAACGCAGCGCCTCGTGCGCCGGTTCGGCGCGCGCGCGGTGCGACGCATGGCGCTGGGCGGACGGATGTTCGAGGTCGAGGAAGCCCTGCTGCTCGGCATAATCGATGAGGCCGTCGGCGTCGGCGAGGCGCTCGCGCGCGCCGATGCGCTCGCCCACGGCATCGCCGGGCGCGGCCCGGTCGCGGTGCAAGTCGTCAAGGCGATGATCAACTTCGCGGAGGGCGAAGACCGCGACGCGCCGATCGAGGGGCTCGCCGGCGCCCTCACGTCGACGACGCACGATCTGGGCGAGGGCGTCGCCGCCTTCAATGAGAAGCGCTCGCCGCGTTTCGAGGGGCGGTGACCGCAATGCCGGCGCGCGCATCCCTCGATCATGGCGAAAATTCGCGCAGCCTCGGGCGCCGCCGGCGCTTGGCCGCGCCGCGCGCACCGACTAGACTATCCCACGGGATTCCACGTCGACGGCCATTCGCGCGGCGAGAGGCCGCGCGAATCTTGCCCATGACGTGAACGAGACCAGGGGCCGGAACCGCAGCCCCTGACGACGACGGCGCCGGACCGAATCCGGCAGGGAGATGTCGCTCACTGGAAGGCACTATGATGAAATTACGCACCATGCTCATGGCCGGCGCTATGGCCGCGTCCGCCGTCGCCTCGGCGCAGGCCGCCGACAACAAGGAAGTGCAGATGCTGCACTGGTGGACGTCGGGCGGCGAGGCGGCCGCGCTCAACGTGCTCAAGGGCGACCTCGCCAAGGAAGGCTACTCCTGGAAGGACGTTCCGATCGCGGGCGGGGGTGGCGAGGGCGCGATGACCGCGCTCAAGGCGATGGTGGCCGCGGGCAATCCGCCGACGGCCTCTCAGATCCTCGGCTATTATGCGGTCGACTACGCCGAGGCCGGCAAGCTCGGCGACATCACCTCGCTCGCGACCAAGGAAGGCTGGGACAAGGTCGTTCCCAAGGCCCTGCAGAAGTTCACCATCACCAACGGCAAGTGGGACGCCGTTCCCGTCAACATTCATTCGGTCAACTGGATCTGGATCAACAAGGCGGCGATGGAAAAGATCGGCGGAACCCAGCCGAAGACCTTCGACGACTTCCTCGCATTGCTCGACAAGGCGAAGGCGGCCGGCATCGTTCCGCTCGCGCTCGGCGGCCAGCCCTGGCAGGAAGCCACCATGTTCGACTCGGTCGTGATGTCGACCGGCGGCGTCGACTTCTACAAGAAGGCCTTCATCGACCTCGACCCGGCCGCGCTGAAGTCCGACACGATGAAGAAGGCGTTCGACAATCTGGCCAAGCTGAAGCCGTACACCGACCCCAACTACGCGGGACGCGACTGGAACCTCGCCACCGCGATGGTGATCAAGGGCGACGCGCTCGTCCAGGTGATGGGCGACTGGGCGAAGGGCGAATTCGTCAACGCGCACCAGCAGGCGGACAAGGACTTCCTCTGCTACCGCTTCCCCGGCACCGACGGTTCGGTGATCTACAACACCGACATGTTCGCGATGTTCAACGTGCCCGCCGACCGCAAGGCCGCCCAGCTCGCGCTCGCCGACGCGACGATGAGCATCAGCTTCCAGTCGGCGTTCAACGTCGTCAAGGGTTCGGTGCCGGCGCGCATGGACGTTCCGGACACCGCCTTCGACGCGTGCGGCAAGAAGGGCATCGCCGACGTCAAGGCGGCCAACGCGGACGGCAAGTTCGTCGGCTCGATGGCGCAGAACTACGCGCAGCCGCCGGCGATCGCCGGCGCCTATCATGACGTGGTGACGAAGTTCTTCCACGGCGAGATCAAGACCTCGGACAGCGCCGTGACCGAACTCGTCAAGGCTATCGACGCTGCCAAGTAACCCATGAACCCGCCCCCGTGCGAACGGGGGCGGACTCTCCCGCCGAGCCAATGGCCATGACCGAGATGACCGTCGCCCCTCTTTCGGACGTCACGATGCCGCGCCCGCGCGCCTCGATGCGCGGGCGCCTGCAGGACGCGCTGCCCAAGCTCGTGCTGGCGCCGTCGTTCGCCCTCGTCATGTTCTTCGTCTACGGCTTCATCTTGTGGACGCTGTATCTGTCGTTCACCAATTCCAGGGCGTTCACGAGCACCAATCTGGTCGGCCTCGCCAGCTACCAGAAGCTGTGGACCTGGACGTTCGAGACCGACCCTCCGTCGAGCTGGTACACCGCGATCGTCAACATGGGTCTGTTCGGCGGGCTCTACGTCGTCTTCTGCCTCGCGCTCGGCCTGACGCTGGCGATCCTGCTCGACCAGAAGATCCGCGGCGAGGGCTTCCTGCGGCCCATCTATCTGTATCCGCTCGCGCTGTCCTTCATCGTGACCGGGACGGCCTGGAAGCTGTTTCTCGATCCCGGCATCGGTCTGGAGAAGGCGGTGCACGATTGGGGCTGGACAAGCTTCAAGTTCGACTGGGTCGTCAACCCGCGCATGATGATCTATTGCGTGGCGATCGCGGGGATCTGGGCGAGTTCCGGCTTCGTCATGGCTTTGTTCCTGGCGGGCCTGCGCGGCATCGACGGCGAGATTTTGAAGGCCGCGCAGATCGACGGCGCCTCGGGCTTCGCGATGTACCGGCGCATCGTCATTCCGATCATGCGGCCGGTGTTTCTCTCGGCGCTGATCATCCTGACCCATCTGGCGATCAAATCCTACGATCTCGTGCTCTCGGTCACCGGCAAGAATCCCGGCGGCGCCGCCGAGCTGCCCTCGACC
>JBEKEI010000199.1:0-7778 GCA_050013915.1 Roseiarcus sp. | reverse complement strand
GCGGACGGCGCCTGCGGGACTTCGGCGGCGACGGCGGGCGGCTCCGCCCGTGGCGCGAGCGGCTGCGCCGCAGCGAGGCGCCGGTCGGCGTCCTGGTCGATGGCTGCGAAGCGCTCCGCCGGCGCAGGCGCCATCGCCGCGGTGAGTTCGGCGAGGCGGGCTTCGACGATTCCGAGTCGCGCGCGGGCCCCGAGCGCCAGAAAGAATCCGATCGGGCCGAGCAGCAAGAAGACCAGCCCGATCAGGCCGAGTACGATGAAGTCGTCCATGGCGCGCCCGCTCCCGGCTCGCCGCCCGCGCGGCGGCGCCGCTGATCCCTGCAACGATCGCGCGGGGCGCACAACCGGAACGTCGGCGCCGGGCCGGCGCCCGCTCACACCGGCAATTGCGTCGTCTTCTTTACGGTCCGCAGGGCGAGCGTCGACTGGACGCGGGTCACGCCGGGCAGCTGGGTGAGGATGTCGGTGTGGATGCGCTCGAAATCGGCGAGGTCGCGGTAGGCTATGCGCAGGAGGTAATCGGCGGAGCCGGCGAGCAGGTAGCATTCGATGATCTCCGCGCGGCGGCGCACGTCCGCCTCGAAGCGGTCGAGCATCGCCCGGCCCTGCTGGTCGAGCGTGACGAACACGAAGGCGGCGCCCGGCAGGCCGGCCGCGGCGGGATCGAGCACCATCACATAGCCGGCGATCAACCCGCTCTCCTCGAGCAGGCGCACGCGGCGCAGACAGGCGGAGGGCGACAGATGCACGCGTTCGGCGAGTTCGGCGTTGGTCAGCCGGCCCTCGCGCATCAATTCGCGCAGGATCGCGCGGTCGCGGTCGTCGATCTCGTCGATTCGCATGGAATCTCTCGAATCCGCCCATTCTTCGCATAGTCTGCCATCATCGAGCCCATGTGTCATGAACATCGTGGGACATTGCGCAGGGATTGGCGGATCATCCGGACACTCAATCGCGGGAGGCGAATATGCTGGTCGGCGTGCCCAAGGAAATCAAGGACAATGAATTTCGCGTCGGCCTGACGCCCTCGTCGGTCGCCGAGCTGGTCCACCACGGCCACAAGCTGCTCGTCGAACGGGGGGCAGGGATCGGCTCCGGGCTGGCGGACGCCGAATATGTCCAGGCCGGCGCGACGATCGTCGAGGGCGCGGCGGAGATTTTCGCCCGCGCGGAAATGGTCGTGAAGGTCAAGGAGCCGCTCGCCGCCGAGCGCGCGCGGCTGCGCCCCGGCCAGATCCTGTTCACCTATCTGCATCTTGCGCCCGACCTCGCGCAGACCCGCGACCTCGTCGCCTCCGGGGCGACCTGCATCGCCTATGAGACCGTGACTTCGCCCTACGGCGGCCTGCCGCTGCTGACCCCGATGTCGGAAGTCGCCGGGCGGCTCGCGCCGCAGGTCGGCGCCCATGCGCTGGAAAAGGCGGCGGGCGGGCGCGGCATATTGCTCGGCGGCGTGCCGGGCGTGCCGGCGGCCGAGGTGATCATCCTCGGCGGCGGGGTCTCGGGCACCCATGCGGCGACGATCGCGCTCGGCATGGGCGCCAATGTCGTGGTCGTCGACCGCTCGGCTGAGGCGCTGCGGCGGCTCTCGGCGCAGTTCGGCACCGGCGTGCGCACCATCTTCTCCACCCGCGCGGCGATCGAGGAACTGGTCAGGCGCGCCGACCTGCTGATCGGAACCGTGCTGGTGCCGGGCGCGGCCGCGCCAAAACTGGTGACCCGCGCGATGCTGTCGACCATGAAGCCGGGCGCGGTCATCGTCGACGTCGCGATCGACCAGGGCGGCTGTTGCGAGACTTCGAAGGCGACGACCCATTCCGACCCGACCTATGTCGTCGACGGCATCGTCCATTATTGCGTCGCCAACATGCCCGGCGCGGTCGCGCGCACCTCGACCTTCGCGCTCAACAACGCCACGCTGCCGTTCGCGCTCGCGCTCGCCGACAAGGGTTGGCGGCAGGCGCTGAAGGACGACCTGCACCTGCGCGCGGGGCTCAACGTCCACGATGGCAGGATCACCTGCAAGCCGGTCGCCGACGCGCATGGCCTCGCCTATGCGCCCGCCGCCGGATTCCTCAACTAGCGCGGCGCGCCGCCGCGACGTCGGCCTGTCCGACGGTCGCCCCGAACCGCGCCTCGAAGGCGGTCCGCAGCGCCTCGTCCGCCTCGCGCATCGTCGCGGCGCGGCCGAGGTCGCGCAGGCTCGTCACGCCATAATGGCTCTGCGCGATTCCGCACGGCACGATGCCGGAGAAATGCGAAAGATCCGGCGCCACGTTGAGCGCGACGCCATGGAACGACACCCAGCGGCGCACGCGGACGCCGAGCGCGGCGATCTTGTCCTCGGCGGGCGCGCCGCCCGGTCCCGCCGGCTTGTCCGGGCGACACACCCAGACGCCGACCCGGTCCTCGCGCCGCTCGCCGATGACCTCGAGGGCCGCCAGCGCGTCGATCAGCCACGCCTCCAGCGCGGTCACGAAGGCGCGCACGTCGGGGCGCCGGCCCTTCAGATCCAGCAGCGCATAGGCGACGCGCT
This sequence comes from Roseiarcus sp., assembly GCA_050013915.1. Lineage (GTDB taxonomy): Bacteria > Pseudomonadota > Alphaproteobacteria > Rhizobiales > Beijerinckiaceae > Roseiarcus. The sequence continues at coordinate 5,243 of JBEKEI010000199.1, read as the reverse complement.
GGCCGGGCCCATGATAGGTGAATTGTCCGCCGCGCCCCGTGCGATGGACGGGGAACCGCGGTTCGATGAGGTCGCCGGGCCTGGCGCTTGTCCCCGCGGTGTAGAGCGGCGGGTGTTCGACCAGCCAGATCCGCTCGGCCGCCGCGCCGTCGGCGATCGCGGCGGCGCGCGCCTCCATTTCTACGACCGCGGCCTCGTAGTCGACGAGGCCGGGCGCGCGGACCCATTCGACGGGCGGCGCGCCCGGCACGGTGCGCATGGAGGCGTCGATCGATGCGCGTTCCCGCAAGGCTCGCCCCTTTCCGTCGTCGCGCGCCGGCTCAGCCGCGGGTCCAGACCTCGTCGCCGCAGAACAGGCCGCCGAGGACGCAGCCGTTGACCTTGGCATGGCCGTCGTCGACGCGCTTGATCGAGACCCGGTAGTCCTTGCCGTCGTCGGCATTATAGACTTGGCCGCTCCAGCCGTCGCCGTCCGGCTTGAGATCGGTGAAGATGGTCAGGCCCATCAAGGCTCGGCCGCGCCTGGCCGGATCGCTGTTGCCGACGTCGGTCTTGGGGCGGCCGTTTTCGTCATTGGGCTCCCTGAGCCAGACGATCTTGCCGCACAGCGCGACGCCGCAGGCCGCGAAGCGCAACTTGGCGTCGCCGTGCTGGGTGAGCCAGTCGCCAAGGATCGGGGCGGGCCGTCCGGCGGCAGGCGCCGGCGCCGCGGTCAGGTCGACGCCGAGCGCGAGCGCGAGTCCGGCCGCGACGAGTCGTCCGGCGGCGCCGGGGCCCGCGGACCGGGCGGCGGGGGAACGTGCGAACATGGGACCTCCAGTCTCCTCGTAAGGGCCGAGCGGCCCGCGCGCAAGCCGAGTCCGGGCGGTCTGGGCCGGCGGCCGATAACGCCGACGGTCTTGCAAAGGTCCGTCCCGTCGGGCATATGACCAAGGTCGCGCCGAGCCTGAAGCGCGCCCGGAGATGTGGCCGAGAGGCTGAAGGCGGCGGTTTGCTAAACCGTTATAGGGTTGTAAAGCCCTATCGAGGGTTCGAATCCCTCCGTCTCCGCCAGTTCAGAACAGAGCCGGGAACCATCAGCCCGGCTTCCGCGCTCAGTCCAGCGCCAGGACGAGTTCGACCCGGGCATGCGCGCCCTTCGGCGCGATCGGCGCGCGCCCTGCGCTCCAGCCGGACCAGCCCGTTGGCCGGCCGGGCCCATCGCCGAACCCGGCCGAAGGAGTCCCATGGCTGCCTCGATTTCGCGTCGGACGAATCGACCTGTCGCCAGGATTCGGCGCTGGTGATCGACAGCGGCGCGCCGGCACGGGCGAACGCCCGGCGCAGCGTGCAATTTGCGCGGCGCAGCTCCATCGCGCTCCGCTCCCGCCCGCCGTCGCGGCGCTGTCAATTCGGCGCCGAAAGTGCGAATTTCGGCTGTTGGCGAATCGGAAGCTCGATCGCATGACCGCAGGGGAAATCGAAGTCGCCGTCGTCGGCGCCGGCGCGGCGGGGATCGGGGCGGCGCGGCGGCTTCGGGACGCCGGCGTCGATGCGCTGATGATCGAGGCGCGCGATCGGCTCGGCGGCCGCGCGTGGACGGTCGAGGCGGGCGGATACCCGCTCGACCTCGGCTGCGGCTGGCTGCATTCGGGCGACCGCAACCCCTGGACGGCGATCGCCCGCGAGCAGGGCCGCGGGATCGACCAGTCGCCGCCGCCGTGGACGCGCGCCGCCGCGACGCCCGGGCGCGCCGGCTTCGATGCGCCCGCCTTCGCCCACGCGCTCCGGGCCTTCCGCGAGCGCGCCGACGCGGTCGGCGAAGCCGGGGCGGACCGCCCGGCGTCGGATTTCCTCGAGCCGGCCAATCGCTGGAATCCGCTGATCGACGCCGTCAGCACCTATTACAGCGGCGCGACCCTCGATCGCGTCTCGGCGCGCGATCTGGCGCGCTACGACGACACCGGCGTCAACTGGCGCGTCGCCGACGGCTACGGCCGCGTCGTCGCCGCCCACGGCGCCGGCCTGCCGGTCGCGCTCGGCTGCCGGGTCGAGCGGGTCGACCGGCGCGGCCAGCGCCTGCGCGTGGAGACGAGCCGGGGCGCGATCTCGGCGCGGGCGGTCATCGTCACCCTGCCGAGCGATCTGATCGCCGCGGAGCCCGATCTGTTTCTGCCCGCGCTGCCCGCCAAGACCGAGGCGGCCGCGGGGCTGCCGCTCGGCCTCGCCGACAAGCTCTATCTGGCGCTGGCGGACGCCCAGGAGTTCGAGCCGGACAGCCGCGCCTTCGGCGCCGCCAACAGCGCCGCGACCGCGGCCTATCATTTGCGTCCGTACGGCCGGCCGCTGATCGAAGCCTATTTCGGCGGCCCGCTGGCGGCCGAGCTCGAAGCGGGCGGCGAGGGCGCGTTCCTCGACTTTGCGGTCGGCGAACTCGCCGGCTTGTTCGGCGCCGATTTCGCCCGCCGCGTGGCGCCGCTCGCCCAGCATCGCTGGGGCGCCGACCCGTTCGCGCGCGGCTCCTATTCCTACGCCTCGCCGGGCCGGGCGGACGCGCGCGCCGCGCTCGCCGCGCCGGTCGACGGGCGGCTGTTGTTCGCCGGCGAGGCCTGTTCGGCCGCAAGCTATTCCACCGCCCACGGGGCCTACCGGACCGGCGTCGCGGCCGCCGACGAGGCGATCGCCGCGCTTCGCGCCCAGGCTCCGGCGTGACCGCGCGGCGCCCGGCGGCCATTCCGGCGGCCGGCGAAGCCCTCGGCAAGGCTTTGTTAACCATGTCGGCGCATTTTGCCGGCCTGGGCTCCGGGGCGAACCGCGATGTCGATGCATAGCCGTCAAGACTTCGCGCACAGCGCGTCCCGGGCCGATCTGCGCGGCCTCGAGGAAGCGCTGCGGGGCGCGGTCATGGAGGCTCATGTCAGCGCCCTCAACGAGATCGACGTCGCGTGCCGGCGATCGGGCGACGAGCACTGGCCCCGCTCGCTCGCCATGGTCTGCAACTTCACCAGCAATCTGGCGCGCAACCGCAACCGCAACGTGCGGCCCTGCGAAGGCGTCGCCTATCTGCTGGCGGCCTGAGGCCGCGCCAGCCGAGCGCGCCGCGCGATCGCTCGCAAATCCGCCGTCCCGACGCCCCTGGTCCAGCGGACGGTCCCGGCGGTCTCGACCGGCCGGCGCCGCCGGCCGCGCGCGGCCTATGGGGTCGGCGCGCCGCCGACCGCCGCCGGCCCGACCGGCGCGCCGCCGCCGGTCGGCCTCGGCGCGCCGCCATCGCCCGTCGCGTCGATGACCGACACGGTATTGACGTCCTGGGCCCTCGGCGCCCCGAGCTGGGCGCCGATCGCATGGATCACGTCCGGCGTGTCGGCATAGAGGCCGTGGCCGATCAGCCCGTCGGAAAAGGCCGAGAGATCGTAGACCCTGGCCCCGAGCTTCTCGAGCGCCGCCTTGTCCTTCGGCTTGGCCGGATCGATCGCGCCGACCCGCGGGCGGGCGTCGGCGATCCAGCTCGACAGCGACAGCGCGCGGTCGTTGGCGGTGGCGAAGACGGTGACCCTGGCGGGCTGGATGCGCGCCATCTGCTTGGAGAACACGTCCATGTCGATGTCGGGCGCCGCCAGCATGACCTCGCCCAGATGGCCGCCGAGATCGCGATCGCCGGCGATGGCGATCTCCCGCAGGGCCTCCATCGTCAGCCAGCAGCCCATCGAATGGGCGAGGACGTGGATGCGGCCGAGCCCGGGAGTCTTCGCCAGATCCTCCAGCAACGCCTCCAGCGCGTCGCGCGAGGCGGTGGCGCTGTCCTTGTCCGAGGCGTAGCCGAGCAGTTCGCCGCGCGTCGGCCAGGTGAACAGGATCGGCACGCCGCCGAAGCGGCTGTCGGCGGCGATCTGTCCCGCCCGCCAGCGCGCCTCCTCGAAACTGGTGTTGAACCCGTGCACGAACACCAGAATGTCGCGGTTGACCCCGATTCGGCCCGAAACATGCGAGGCGAGCTCGGCGCGGAATTCGTCGGCGTCGAGTTCCCGCCGGCCCGCCACCACGACATGATCGGCGGGGTTGCCGGCGCCCCACATCGGCCGTTCGATCGCGCCGGGCTGGTGGCCGGGCGGAAAGGTCAGGGTCGTCAGCGCGTAGCGGGTGCCCTCGGTCGACGCCTCCTGCGCCGCCGCGCCGGTCTCGCCCTTGCGCGTCGAGGCGATGAAAATCTGCACGACGCTCGGCCGCGACGCCGGCGCGTGGGCGAGCAGGCCGCCCGCCGAGCCGACATAATCGGCCGCCGCGTCGACGCAGCCGGCGACCAGCGCGCAGCACGCCGCGACGGCGAAAGCCCGAAATGCCGCGATCATCGCCTGGTCCTTCGAAGCATGACCGCTTTGGGCCGGGAATTGGAGACGACGCGCCGGCCGTTCGCCGGGGGAGAGGCGCCGCAACGAATGAGCCCCGCTCATCAGTCATCGATGTGGCGACAATAGGACGGCGCGGGCCGGCTCGGGGCGAGGCGGAACCCGCGATTTCAGCGCCTCGAGCGATCGCCGGGCGGCGCGCGGCAACTTCCCTTGTGGCGAGAACGTTGTCCCCGTGATATCTGTCCAATCCGGAGTTCCAGCCATGGCCTTCCCCCATCGCGCTTGCCGCGCGGCCGCCCTCACGCTGGCGATCGGCGCGCTGCTGACGAGCGGCGCGCAGGCCCAGCAGCCCCAGCCTCATCGTCATCATTGGACCGCGCACCGGCACGTCGCCGCGCGCGACCGCGAGGTTCCGCCGGTCCGCCCGGGCGACGTCGTCGTGCGCACCGGACGCTCCTATCTCGATCCCGGACCGAGCGCCAATGTCGGGACCGAGGATCGCTATTTCTACGACACCGCCCATTTCGACCTCGGCTCCGAGGGGCCCGCGTTCACCCGCAACAGCGGCGGGTTCGAGAACCTGCCGCGCCCGCTCGATGTCCCGGGCCGGCAGGAGTCGCTGTTCGATTTCAACTGACACGCCAAGCCAGCGTCGGCGCTGCCAGCGCAGGTCGCGCGCGTCAAGGTCGAGCCGCCTCCGGCGGTCGGTGCGCACGAGAAGGTCACGGTCGCCAATCGCCGTGCCTCCGGCCGATGGCTCATCCCCTTGCCCTCCTGCCTCCTCGACCCGCCTCTCGCGCCTGGACGAGCCAGGTCGGCGGCTGCGCCCCTCCATGCCCGACAAATCCTTTCGTTGTGGATATATTTGGAAATGGATTTCTCGGCGGATCGGGGCAAATCAGAGGGTTGCAGGCA
>JBEKEI010000198.1:0-9516 GCA_050013915.1 Roseiarcus sp. | reverse complement strand
GAGGGCCTGTTCCGCCAGATCGGCATCTTCAGCCAGGTCGGCCAGCTCTACCGGCCGCAGGACGCCGACCAGTTGATGTATTACCGCGAGGACCCCAAGGGGCAGATCCTGCAGGAGGGCATAAACGAGCCCGGCGCGATGGCCTCGTTCATCGCCGCCGGCACCTCCTATTCGACTTCGAACTGCCCGATGATCCCCTTCTACATCTACTACTCCATGTTCGGCTTCCAGCGCGTCGGCGATCTCTGCTGGGCGGCGGGCGACATGCGCGCGCGCGGCTTTCTCATCGGCGGCACCTCGGGCCGCACGACGCTGAACGGCGAGGGCCTCCAGCACGAGGACGGCCACAGCCACGTGCTTGCCTCGACGATCCCCAATTGCATCAGCTACGACCCGACCTACGCCTATGAATTGGCGGTCATCGTCCAATCCGGCCTCCAGCGCATGTACGCCGACAACGAGGACGTCTATTTCTACATTACGACGCTCAATGAGAATTACGCCCATCCGGCGATGCCCGAGGGCGCCGAGGCCGGCATTCTCGCCGGCATGTATCTCCTGCGCAGCGTCGAGGCGCAGAAGAAGGGGCCGCGCCTGCGCCTGCTCGGCTCCGGGGCGATCCTGCGCGAGGTCGAGGCGGCGGCGGCCCTGCTCGCCGAGGATTTCGGCGTGTCGAGCGACGTCTGGAGCGTGACGAGCTTCACCCAATTGCGCCGGGAGGGTCTCGAGGTCGAGCGCTGGAACATGCTGCATCCCGAGGCCGAGCCGCGCGTCTCCCATGTCGAGAAATGCCTCGGCAAGGGCGTCGGGCCGGTCGTCGCGGCGACCGACTATATGAAGGTCATCCCTGACGGCGTCCGGCCGTTCGTCCCGGCCCGCTTCAAGGCGCTCGGCACCGACGGCTTCGGTCGCTCGGACTACCGGCGCCGCCTGCGCTCATTCTTCGAAGTGGATCGCCATCACGTCGCCGTCGCCGCGCTGAAATCGCTCGCCGACGACCAGATGCTGCCGTCGAGAACGGTGACGGAGGCGATCAAGCGCTACAAGATCGACCCGGAGCGGGCGAGCCCGGCGCTGAGCTGACCGCGCCGCAAGTTTTCCCGAGACGATCGCGCAAGGAGAAGCGCCCGTGGCCAACACCATCGACGTGACGGTTCCCGACATCGGGGACTACAAGGACGTGCCGATCATCGAAATCCTCGTCAAGCCCGGCGATTTCGTCAAAGCCGACGCCTCCCTGGTGACGCTCGAATCCGACAAGGCGACGATGGACGTGCCCGCGCCCATGGCGGGCACGGTGCGCGAGATCCTCGCCCGGATCGGCGACAAGGTCGCGATGGGCTCGCTGATCCTGCGCCTCGAGGAGGCGAATGGCGCCGCCGGACCGGCCGCGTCGAAGCCGGCGCCAGCCGCAGCCCCGGCGCCGGCCGCGCCTGCGGCCGCCCCGCCTGTCGCCGCGCCTCCCGCCGCATCCGAGAAGGCGGCCGGGCCGGCGCTCGCCGATTTCTCCGGCGTCAACGCGGGGCCGGCGGTGCGCCGGCTGGCGCGTGAACTCGACATCGATCTGAACACTCTGCGCGGCACCGGCGAGAAGGGCCGCATCACCCGCGAGGATGTCAAGACCGCGCTTTCCGGCGGCGGGGCGGGCGGCGGCTCTGGCGGCGCAGGCCTGCCGGAAATTCCGGCGGTCGATTTCGCCAAATTCGGGCCGGTCGAGACCAAGCCGCTCTCGCGCATCAAGCGCATTTCGGGGCCGCGGCTGCACGCGTCCTGGGTCAACATTCCCCACGTCACCCACAGCGACGACGCCGACATCACCGATCTCGACGCCTTCCGCAAGGGGCTCGACGACGAAGCCAAGGCGGACAAGAAAGCGCCCTACCGCGTCTCGCTTCTGCCGCTCCTCATGAAGGCGGCGGTGGCGGCGCTGAAGGCGTTCCCGATCTTCAACGCCTCGCTGACGCAGGCCAAGGACGCGCTCGTATTGAAGAACTACTGGCACATCGGCGTCGCCGTCGACACCCCCGACGGGCTCGTGGTCGCGGTCGTGCGCGACGTCGATCGAAAAGGCGTGATCGAGCTCGCCCGCGAACTCGGCGCGCTCTCCGCCAAGGCGCGCGAGGGCAAGCTCTCGCCGACCGAAATGCAGGGCGCGAGCTTCACCATATCCTCGCTAGGCGGCATCGGCGGTACGGCGTTCACGCCGATCGTCAACGCGCCCGAGGTGGCGATCCTCGGCGTGGTGCGTTCCAAGACGGCGCCGGTCTGGGACGGCAAGGCCTTCGTTCCGCGCCTGATGCTGCCATTGTGCCTGTCGTACGATCATCGCGTCATCGACGGCGCGGCGGCGGCGCGATTTTCGCGCCATCTCGTCGCGATCCTCGAGGACATGCGCCGCGTCCTGCTCTGAGCGGACCGGCGCGGCAAGGGAAAGACGGCTGCAATGGCGCGCGACATCAGACTGCCCGACATCGGCGACTTCAAGGACGTGCCGATCGTCGAAATCCACATCCGGCCTGGCCAGGCCGTCGCCAAGGAAGAGGTGATCCTCACGCTCGAGTCCGACAAGGCGACGCTCGACGTTCCCGCGCCCGAGGCCGGCGTGATCGGCGCGGTGAAGGTGAAGGTGGGCGACCGGGTCAGCGAAGGCGCGCTGCTCGCGACGCTGGAGGGCGCGGCGGCCGCGCCCGCTGCGACGCCGCCCGCCGCCGCGAAGCCCGCAGCCGCCCCCGCGCCCGCGCCGAACCCGACGGTCAAGGCCGACATCGAATGCGACGTCGTCGTGCTCGGCGCCGGCCCCGGCGGCTACACCGCCGCCTTCCGGGCGGCCGACCTCGGCCGGAAGGTCGCAATCGTCGACCGGCGTCCGACGCTCGGCGGCGTGTGCCTCAACATCGGTTGCATTCCCTCCAAGGCGCTGCTGCACGCGGCCAAGGTGATCGACGACGCGGGCGCCTTCGCCGATCATGGCCTCGAATTCGGCGCGCCGAAGATCGACGCGGACAAGCTGCGCGGCTGGAAGGACGGCGTCGTCAAGCGCCTGACCGGCGGCCTGACGGCGCTCGCCCGCCAGCGCAAGGTCACCGTGGTCTCCGGCGAGGGCAGGTTCACCTCTCCTCATACGATCGTGGTCGCCACGCCGGAGGGCGACAAGACGATCGCGTTCGGGCAGGCGATCATCGCGGTGGGCTCCGAGCCGGCGGCCCCCGGATTCATCCCCAGCGATCCGCGCATCTGGGACTCGACCGGCGCGCTGGAAATTTCGACGATCCCCAAACGATTGCTGGTGCTGGGCGGCGGCATCATCGGGCTCGAAATGGCCACGGTCTATCATGCGCTCGGCTCGAAAATCACCGTCGTCGAGCTGATGGACCAGTTGATCCCCGGCGCCGATCGCGACATCGTCGCCCCGCTCGCCAAGCGGATCGGCAAGCTCTACGAGAACATTCTCCTGAAGACGAAGGTGACCGCGGTCGAGGCGAGGCCCGACGGGTTGCACGCGACCTTTGAAGGGGAAGGCGGCAAGACGAGCGACGTATTCGACGCGATGCTTGTTTCGGTCGGCCGCCGCCCGAATGGCGGGTCGATCGGCGCGCAGGCGGCGGGCGTGGCGGTCGACGAGCGCGGCTTCATCGCCGTCGACCGGCAGATGCGCACCAATGTCGGCCACATATTCGCCATCGGCGACGTCGTGGGCCAGCCGATGCTCGCCCACAAGGCGACTCACGAGGGCAAGGTCGCCGCGGAAGTCGCGAGCGGCCACAAGGCCTCGTTCGACGCCAAGGCGATTCCCTCCGTCGCCTATACCGACCCGGAAATCGCCTGGGTCGGCGTCACCGAGAACGAGGCGAAGGCCAAGGGCCTCAGGTTCGGCAAGGCGATCTTTCCCTGGGCCGCGAGCGGGCGCTCGCTCGCGCTCGGGCGCGACGAGGGCCAGACCAAGACGATTTGGGACGAGGAGACCGGCCGGCTGATCGGCTGCGGCATCGTCGGGCCACAGGCGGGCGACATCATCGCCGAGGCGACGCTGGCGATCGAAATGGGCGCCGACGCGGAGGACGTCGGCCTCACGATCCATCCGCATCCGACCCTTTCGGAAACCTTCGCCATGTCGGCCGAGGCCTTTGCGGGAACGTTGACCGACCTTTACATGCCGAGGAAGAAATAGCCGCGATGACCGGCGCCGGGCTTCGACCCCGCGCGCCGCGCGGGGGGCCGGGCCGGGCTCAGGGCTTCGGAGCGACGGACGGCGCGCCGGCCCCGGAGGGGGCTTGCGGGCCGGCTTCGAAATTGGCGCCGCTCTCCATCTCCAGGCAGGTCAGCATCTCGACATAGCTCGCCTCGAGCCCCTTCGGCTCGGCGCAGGTCGTGCGCGCTTCGGCCGTAAACGTCGTCCAGCGCCGCTTCAGTTCGTCGCGCGCCGACTCTTCGTCGTGCACGCAACTTTGGAACGCGCCCGCCCGCTCCTCGGGCAGCGCCGCCTCGCGCGCGCCCTGGCAGATCCTCTGCGGATCGGTCGTCGGCGGCAACGCGGCCAAGGCCGCCAGGACAAGAACAGCGATCATCGCAACCCTCCAGGCCTGCGCGTTTCATCTCCACGCGGCGACGCGGCTGACCGCTGCCGGCCTGACGCCGCACCGAAGACCGGGTGGATTATCGGGCCCGCGGGCGCGCCTCGCAAGGGTCTCGCAGGGTCACGCCGCGCCTGCGGCCTCGGCGGGCGCCCTGCCGGGGCCGCGCACCGCGGCGGCCGGTTCGCCCCAGACCGGACGGGTGACGTCGACGCGCATGCAACGGCCCATCTGGGCGACGGCGATCCTGCCCGCGTCTTCCTCGGTCTCGGCTTGGATGATCGCCGTCCGCGCGGCCGGCTCCGATCTGTCGATCTTGTCGAAATAGAAGGCATGCCAGGTCAATTTCGCCATCGTTTGTCCCCGCTCCGAAGCGACGTGCCCAAAACGCGGGCGCCCGCGCCGGGTTCCAGACGCCGCGCGCCGCGCAATTCGTCGCGACCAGAGCCGCCGGCGATCGTCTCACGCATCGATGACCGCGAGCAGGTCCTTGGCGTCGACCGGCTGGCCGGCCGCGACGAACACCTGGCTGACCGTGCCGTCGCGCGGCGCATGAAGGGCAGTCTCCATTTTCATCGCCTCCATCGTCAGCAGCAGATCGCCTGCCTTGACCCGCTGGCCGGCCTTGATCGCGAGCGTCGAAACGGCGCCGGGCATCGGCGCGGCGACATGGGCCTCGTTGCCCTCCTCCGCCTTGCGCCGCACCGGCAGCGCGGTCACCGCGGCGCGGTTGGGCACCTTGACCATGCGCGGCTGGCCGTTGAGCTCGAAGAAGACGCGGACCTGACCCTCCTCGTCGGCGTCGCCCACCGCCTGCAGCCGCACGACCAGCGACTTGCCCTTTTCAATCGCGAAGCTGGTCTCGTCGCCGACCTGCATGCCGTAGAAGTAGATCGGCGTCGGCAGCACCGAGACCGGCCCGTATTTGCGCTCCGCGGCCGCGAAATCCGCGAACACCTTGGGATAGAGCAGGTAGGACGACAGCTCGCGCTCGTCGACGCGCCGCCCGAGCCGCTTCTCCGCCTCTGCCCGCTGGGCCGGGAGATCCGCGTCCTTCAGCAACGCACCCGGGCGCGCGGTCGAAGCCGGCTCGCCCTTCAGCGCCTTCCTCTGCAGCGCCTCCGGCCAGCCGCCCGGCGGCTGGCCGAGATCGCCCCGCAGCATTTCGACGACCGAGCCGGGAAAGGCGATCTCGCGCGCGGGATCCAGCACGTCGGCTGGCGTCAGCTCCTGCGCGACCATCATCAGCGCGAGATCGCCGACGACCTTCGACGACGGCGTCACCTTGACGATGTCGCCGAACAGGTCGTTGGCGGCCCGATAGGCCTTGGCGATGTCGTGCCAGCGCGCTTCGATGCCGAGCGAGCGCGCCTGCTCCTTGAGATTGGTGAACTGGCCGCCGGGCATCTCGTGGAGATAGACTTCGGAGGCGCCCGACTTCAGATCGCTCTCGAAGGCTGCGTATTGCGTGCGCGCGGCCTCCCAGTAGAAGCTGATCCGGCGGATCGCCTCCGGGTCGAGCCCGCTGTCGCGCTCGGTGTGCCTGAGCGCCTCGACGAGCGAGCCGAGGCAGGGCTGCGAGGTCGTCCCCGACATCGCGTCCATCGCCGCGTCGATCGCGTCGACGCCGGCGTCCACCGCGGCGAGTACGGTCGCGCCCGAGATCCCCGAGGTGTCGTGGGTGTGCAGGTGGATCGGCAGCCCGACCGCCTCCCGCAGGGCCTTGACCAGGACGCGCGCGGCGGCGGGCTTCAGCAGGCCCGCCATGTCCTTGAGGCCCAGGATGTGGCAGCCCGCCATCTCCAACTGCCTGGCGAGGCCGACGTAATAGGTCAGCGAGTATTTCGCGCGGTCGGGATCGAGGATGTCGCCGGTGTAGCAGACGGCGCCCTCTGCGAGCTTGCCCGCCTCGCGCACGGCATCGATCGAAACGCGCATGTTTTCGACCCAGTTGAGGCAGTCGAAGATGCGGAACAGGTCCATGCCCGCCTCCGCGGCCTGGGCGACGAAGTGGCGCACGACATTGTCGGGATAGTTGGTGTAGCCGACGCCGTTGGCGCCGCGCAGCAGCATCTGGGTGAGGACGTTCGGGACCCGCTCGCGCAGCAGCGCGAGGCGCTCCCAGGGGTCCTCCGTCAGGAAGCGCATGGCGACGTCGAAAGTCGCGCCGCCCCAGCATTCCAGCGAAAGCAGCTGCGGCAGCGCCGACGCATAGGCGCCGGCGATGGCGGCGAGGTCGTGGGTCCGCATCCGGGTGGCGAGCAGCGACTGATGCGCATCGCGCATCGTCGTGTCGGTGACGAGGACACGCTTCTGTTCGCGCATCCAGGCGGCGAATTTCTCGGGACCGATCCACGCCAGGCGCTGCCTTGTCCCCGGCGGCGACGCGGCGGCGTCGGCGAAGGCGGGCGGCTCGGGCTTGCGAGCCTGGGCGGGCGGCCTCGCGCGTCCCCTGGTCTCGGGATGGCCATTGACGGTGACATCGGCGATATAGGTCAGCAGCTTGGTCGCGCGGTCGCGTCGCTTCTTGGCGGCGAACAGTTCCGGCGTCTCGTCAATGAACCGCGTCGTATAATCGCCGGCGCGGAATTTCGGATGGTTCAGCAGCGCCTCGAGGAAGATCAGATTGGTCGCGACGCCGCGGATGCGATATTCGCGCAGGGCGCGATCCATCCGGGCGATGACCTCCTCGGGCGACGGCGCCCAGGCCGTCACCTTTTCGAGCAGCGGATCATAGAACCGCGTGACGACCGCCCCCGAGTAGGCGGTGCCGCCGTCGACCCGGATGCCGAAGCCGAAGGCGCCGCGATAGGCAGTGATGCGGCCGTAGTCGGGAATGAAGCTGTTGTCGGGATTCTCCGTCGTGATTCGGCATTGCAGGGCATGGCCGTTGAGCCTGATGAGCGGTTGCGCGGGAATGCCGGTTTCCTCGAGCCGGCCGAGGCGGCCGCCTTCGAGAATCTTGATCTGCGCCTTGACGATGTCGAGCCCGGTGACCTGTTCGGTGACGGTGTGTTCGACCTGGATGCGCGGGTTGACCTCGATGAAGTAGAAAGCGCCGGTGTCGGCGTCCATCAGGAACTCGACCGTTCCCGCGCCGATATAGCGCCGGCGCGCGCTCGATCACCTTCTGGTTGCGTCGCTGGATCGAGCAGTCGCGCTCGAACAGGTGGACCAGATTGCCGTAGGTGTCGCCGAGCAGCTGCACCTCGATATGGCGCGCCCGCTGGACGAGCTTCTCCAGATAGACTTCGTCCTTGCCGAATGCGGCCTTCGCCTCCCGCCTCGCCGAACGCACGGCGTCCAGCAGCTTGGATTCCTCGGCGATCGGGCGCATGCCGCGGCCGCCGCCGCCCCACGACGCCTTGAGCATCACGGGATAGCCGACCTCGAGGGCCAGCCTCTTGATCGCCTCGTCGTCGTCGGGCAGCGGTCCGGTCGCCGGCATGACCGGCGCGCCGACCGAGACGGCGAGATTGCGCGCGGCGACCTTGTTGCCGAGCGTGCGCATCGTCTGCGGCTGCGGCCCGACGAAGACGATCCCGGCGGCGGCGCAGGCCTCGGCGAATTCCGGGCTCTCCGAGAGGAAGCCGTAGCCGGGGTGGATCGCATCCGCCTTGGCCGCGACCGCGACCCGGATCACCTCGGCGATCGAAAGATAGGCCTCGAGCGGTCCCAGCCGCAATTCGCCCGAGGCGCCGCGCCCCACCTGATAGGCCTCGTCCGCCTTGAAGCGGTGCAGCGAGAGCTTGTCCTCCTCCGCGTAGATTGCGATCGTATGGATGCCGAGTTCGGCCGCGGCGCGAAAGACGCGAATTGCGATTTCGCTGCGGTTGGCCACCATGAGACGCCGGATCGGCGCCGGCGTCGGGAAATCTGACGTCATGTCTGGGGCACCTCGGGTTCGGCGGCGCGGCGGGGTCCGGGCGGGGGCGAGTTCGAGAGCCGAAGGCCCGTTGCGGCGTAAAATCAATGCAATCCCGGCGCCATCGCCGCGCGGCGGGCGCTCGCGGCCCGCCCCGGCCCGACGATGATTTGAATCAAGGCGCGGCCGCGCGGAACGGGATATCAAGCCGATGCGAAGCCATGTCGGCCCGACCGGGCGGAGGACGTTATGCAGGTCAAGCATGCGATGACGACCCATGTCGTCGGGATTCAGGCGGAGGCGAGCATCGACCAGGCGATCGAGATCATGCTGAGGTCGCGGATCAGCGCCTTGCCGGTGTTCGACGGCAAGGGTTCCCTGGTCGGCATCCTCAGCGAGGGCGACCTTCTGCGGCGCGCCGAGCTCGGCACGAGTCGGGAGCGCCCGCGTTGGCTGGAATTCGTCCTCGGCCCCGGCCGGTTCGCGGCCGACTATGTCCACGCCCACGGCCGCAAGGTCGAAGAGGTGATGACCCGCGACGTGGTGACGATCACGGAGACCGGGACGCTCGAAGAGGCGGTGGATCTGATGAATCGCCACCGCGTCAAGCGCCTGCCGGTGATGGCCAACGGCTTCGTCGTCGGCGTCCTCGCGCGCGCCGACCTGTTGCGCGCGCTTGCCGCGCTGCTGCCGGCGCAGACCGGGAAGGGCGCCGACGCCGACATCCACGCCGCCATCATGGCCCAGTTGCAACGCCAGCCCTGGGCCCCGATCGCCTCGATCCAGGTCGACATCCGCGGGGGCGTCGCCGAGCTGCGCGGCGCGCTTTCCGACACCCGGCAGCGCGACGCGATCAGGGTCATCGTCGAGAACACGCCGGGAGTGACCGCGATCCACGACCATATGTTCTGGGTGGAGCCGAACACGGGCGCCTATCTCCTGTCGGCCGAAGACGAGCAGGCGCAGAAGACGTCGGCGTGAGCGGGCGCAACTGGATGCGCGTCGATCGTCAGACGCCGGGCGGCGGCCCGCGCGGGGCGGGCATGTACCTCCGCGCGGCGGAGACCGTCGAATCCGGAT
>JBEKEI010000197.1:0-7839 GCA_050013915.1 Roseiarcus sp. | reverse complement strand
CAGACGGCCGCGGCGCGCGCCAAAAGGTCATGGTCGCCAAACTGCCGCGCCGGCGGCGCGCAGTCACCCCAAGGCGATCGCTTGCCATCGCCGGGAGGGGCTGAGCGCAGCGAAGCAGCGGCCTCTTGGCCCCGGGCGATTGCCCAGCAATCGCCCTGACTTGACGGCGCGACGGCGGCGTGGCCCCGCGGCGTCGGGCGTTCGCGGCCCTTCGGTCGATAGCTCATCGCGTCGCCGCCTCGCCCGCCCTGGCGCGCATCTCCGGCGAGGAGGCCTCGGGAATGACGACCCCGGTCGGCATCTGCGCCGGCCGCATCACGCGAAATCCCTTCGGTCTGGAAATAATTGGAAATCTATTTCTCGTCCGATCGAGGCAAATCAGAGGGTTGCAGGCAAATTGAAGCCGGCGCGGGAGTCTGCGGCGCGCCGCCGTCCGGCGCCCGGCGCGGAGCGGCGTCCCGGGCCGCGTCGCCCGACAAATCCTTTCGTTTTTGAAATAATGGGAAATACATTTTTTGGCGGATCGGGGGAAATCAGAGGGTTGCAGGCAAATTGAAACCCGCGCGGGGCTCTGCGGCGCGCCGCCGTCCGGCCCCCCGCGCGCGGCGCCCCGCGCCTCGTCCTCGGCGACCGTCGCCGCGAGATCGTCGAGTCTGGCGTCGCATTTGGCGGCGCCTTCGGCTGCCTCGTCGAATGGCGGCGCCGCCGTCGCCGCGTTCCGGCGGCGGTCGAGGCGTTCGGGCGCGTGCGACAGCCGGTCGATCGCGCCGGGTTCGCTGTCCTCAATCCTCCGGGCGGCGCGCCGCAGCGAGGGGTCGCGCTCGATCGCGCCGAGGCGGGCGGCGGGCGGCGGCGCGGGCGCTGCGCGGTCGGACATGGCGGGGCTCCTGCCGGGGGGACCAATGGTGGGAGCCTAGCCGATCATTCTGAATATCGCAACAACATTCTCACATTTCTCTTTTACCATACGCTCAGGGGGGATCTGACGGGGCGCCCGGTCGCCCCGGCGGTCTCTGGCCGCGCGGCCCGCGCGCGCCCCGGCCGCCGCCGCGCCGCTTGCGCCCCTCGGCCGGCGCTGCGCGCCGCCGGTCGTGCGCCGCGCGGGAAATCCTGCTAGGCAAGCCGAGACTTGATCGTCCGACGCGGAGCCGCCCGATGTCCGTCATCCTCGCCTATGGCGATTCGAACACCTGGGGATACGACCCGGCGGCCGGCGTCCGGTTCGGTCCAAACGTGCGCTGGACCGGGGTCATGCAGGCCGAACTCGGGGCCGCGTTCAAGGTGATCGAGGAGGGGCTCAACGGCCGCACGACGGTGTTCGACGATCCGATCGAGCCGGACCGCAACGGCCTGACCTATCTGTCGCCATGCCTGCTGAGCCACGCGCCGCTCGATCTGCTGGTGATTTCGCTCGGCTGCAACGACCTCAAGCGACGCTTCTGGCTTTCGCCGGGCGATATTGCGCTCGGCGCCGAGCGCCTGGTCCAGACCGCCAGGGCGCTGGCGGTCGGCCCCGGCGGGGCGACGCCCGACGTCATCCTCGCGGCGCCGGCGCCGGTCGCCCGGCTCACGGCGTTCGCCGACATGTTCGAGGGCGCGGCGGACAAGTCGCGCGCGCTCGGCGCGCTCTACCGGGCGGTCGCCGAGCGCAACGGCGTCGGGTTTGTCGACGCCGGCGCCCACATCCAATGCTCGGCGCTCGACGGCATTCATTTCGAGGCCGACCAGCACGCCCGGCTCGGCCGCGCCATGGCTGCGGCGGTCCGGGCGCGGCTTGCCTGAAGCTGGCCGCGCGCGCCGAGGTTACGAACATTTCATGGGCGAGCGCGTGCCCCGCCCTTCTTTCGGGCGTGTCCGTCTGCGATAGTCCCCGACTCGTTGCGCGGCCGCGGCCGCCCCATTTCCACCGAGGCCGGATTCGATGAGACTTCTCTCCTTTGCCGTCGGCCTGTTCGCCGCGGCGACTTTCCTTCTCGGGCTCTACTCGCCCGACCCGGCGTTCTTCCTGCTCGCCGGCGTATCGCTGGCCTGCGCGATCACCACCTTCCTGTCGCAGCGCATCTCGGTTTTTCTGAAGGTGTTCAACGCCATCTTCGCCGTCGAGACGATCGGGTTCGGCCTCGCCTTCCTGGTCGATCATCTCGGCCTCTGGCCGAAGGCCTATGCCGACTACACGCTTCCCGACAGTCTGCCATTCGCCGTCGCGCTGTTTGGCTGCCTGACCTACGGGCTGGCCTTCATTCCGGTCGTCCGCAAGATGACCGCCATCGCCGATCCCTATTTCGAGGCCGCCCTGCCGACCAGCGCGCGCTTCTGGCCCTTGCCGCCGTTCATCGTCGCCCAGAACCGGCTCGCCACGAGCGCCCTGGTGTTCCTGATCGTCGTCAACCAGATGCAGGTGGCGATCTCCGTGCGTCTGTCGTTCTTCAGCCGCGACTTCTACAACGCCCTCCAGAACAAGGATCTCGGCCAGTTCTGGTTCCAGCTGCTCTACGTCTTCCTGCCGTTCGCCTCGATCTACATCGCGAGCATCGTGCTCGAATACGTGATCACCTCGACCTTCGTCATTCGCTGGCGCCGTTGGCTGTCGGCCCATTACATCGGGCGCTGGCTGAGCGGCGGCGCGCATTACAACATGGCGCTCGCGGGGTCGCCCTCCGACAATCCCGACCAGCGCATTTCCGAGGACATCTACGGCTTCATCTACGGCGGCGGTTCGGGAACCGGCATCTACGGCTATTCCGTCATCATCCTGCAGACGCTGACCTCGCTCGTGTCGTTCTCGATCGTCCTGTGGGAATTGTCGGCGAGCTTCACCCTGCCGGGCACGCAGACCATCATCCCGGGATTGCTGTTCTGGGTCGCGCTGCTCTATGCCGGCCTCGGCACGGCGGTCACCCACTGGATCGGCCGCCCGCTCGTCCGGCTGTTCTTCTCCCAGCAGCGCTACGAGGCGGATTTCCGGTTCGACCTCGCGCGCTTGCGCGAGTACAGCGAACAGATCGCCCTGCTGCGCGGCGAAGACGCCGAGGCCGTCGGGGCCATGTCGAAATTCAGCAACATTTTCGACAACTACATGCGCATCGTCAACGTCCGCAAGAAACTGCGCGCCTTCACCGAAGCCTACAGTCTGGCGAGCCAGTATATCCCGTTCATCGTCGGCGCGCCGTTCTATTTTCTCGGCAAGATCCAGCTCGGCGTTCTCATGCAGGTCGCGCGCGCCTTCGACAATGTCAATTCGTCGCTGACCTTCTTCGTCACCTCCTACATCGGGCTCGCCGACTTCAAGGCGGTCCTCGACCGGCTCACTTCGTTCGACGCCTCCATTGATCGGGCGCTCGCGCTGAAGTCGCTGCAGCCGCGGATCGAAATCTCGCAATCGCCCTCGCGCGACCTGACCATCGAAGGTCTCGATCTCAATCTTCCCGACGGACGCGCGCTCGCGCGCATCGACAGCCTGACCCTGGCCGCCGACCAGCCGACCCTGCTGGTCGGCCGCTCCGGGGCCGGCAAGTCGACCCTGTTCCGCGCCGTCGCCGGCATCTGGCCGTTCGGCGAAGGCCGGATCGCCGAGCCGAAGGCCAGCCTGATGCTCCTGCCGCAGCGCCCCTACATACCGCTCGGCAGCCTGCGCGGCGCCATCGCCTATCCCGCCTCTCCGGGCAAGTACAGCGACGGCGCCGCGCGCGACGCCCTCCACGCGGCGGGCCTTGCCCATCTGGTCGAGCGGCTCGACGATTCCGACAATTGGCAATTGCGCCTGTCGGGCGGCGAACAGCAGCGGCTGGCGGTCGCAAGAGCGCTGCTCGCGGCGCCCGACTGGCTGTTTCTCGACGAGGCGACGTCGGCCCTCGACGAGCAGAGCGAGGCTCAGATCTACCGCGCCGTCGCACGATGGCTGCCGGGCACGACCATGGTCTCGATCGGCCACCGCACGACGCTGATGGCCTTCCACAGCCGGCGCATCGAAATGACCCCGCGCGAGGCCGGGCCGGCGACGCTGGGCGAGGTCGCGGCCGGGGAATAGGCCGGACCGATCAGAGCGAGCGCGCCAGGCGCAACGATCCCTTCGGCCCCTTGATGACGAGTTCGCCGTTGACGAGGTCCCAGCTCGGGCTGCCGGTCAGCGCCGACAGGAAGCTGAATTCGAGCGCCATGATCTCCTTGGAGCATTGGTTCTTCGTCAAGACCGGCGGGCCGAGCAGCAGATGCTGGTCCTTGACCGGATAGAGCGTCGCCGACCAGGAATTGCATCCGGTATAGCCCGACCCGCGCAGATTGCCGTCGATCTTCAGGCTGGCGTCGAGGCCTGCCGGGATCGGTTTGTCGTTGACGTCCTTGAGCGACCAGGTCTGGTCGAGCGGGAATTGCTTTTGCAACGGCGGCAGCGGCTTGGGCGGCGCCTCGCTGTCCTTGTCGCGCATCTGCGCGGCCGCCAGGGTCGCGAAGGCCGCGGCGAACATCGCCGTGGCGGTGCGGAGCAACACTGTGTTCATCTCGACATCCTCGGGTCTGGTTCGCCATGGCGGCCTTCGACGACGGGGCGGGTTCCGCCGCGCGCCGAGGACTTGCGCATGAATCCGGTCCGGCCCTCGTTCCGGACGCAGGCCGCCGCCCGCGCCGCTCGGGAAACGCGCCGACCGCGCCCGATATAAAGGGGTGCGCGCTGCGGGGCAACCGCCGCCGCGCCGGCCGGCGGGCGCATTTTTTCCCTGCGGCGCGGCGGCGGCCCTTGCGCTGCCGGCGCGCCTCCACCACATCCAGGACAGCGCGGTCCGCAAGGACGCGCAAGCGGCCGGCGCCGCCGATTCAGGGGCGCGGGCTGTCCATGTCGCTTCATCAGGAGGATGTGCAAATGCGCAATTTCGATCTGTCCCCGCTGTACCGTTCGACGATCGGCTTCGACCGTCTGTTTTCCTTGCTCGACCAGCATTCCGGGCTCGAGAGCGCGGCGCCGACCTATCCGCCCTACAACATCGAACGCACCGGGGAAAACGCCTATCGGATCACCATCGCGGTGGCCGGGTTCGACGACGACGAACTGTCGATCGAGACCCGGGAGAACGCCCTGACGGTCCGTGGCTCGAAGGAGGCCGCGCACAAGGGCGAGAAGCGCGAAGTGATCTACCAGGGCATAGCCGCGCGCGCCTTCGAGCGCCGCTTCCAGCTCGCCGATCATGTGACCGCGACCGGCGCAACCACGCAGAACGGGTTGCTCCATATCGACCTCGTCCGCGAAGTGCCGGAAGCGCAGAAGCCGCGCACGCTGGCCATCAACAAGGCCGAGAAGACCGTCGGCGCGACCGTTCAGCCGATCGCCAAACAGGCCGCGTGAAACGCGGGCTGACGGTTTCGCATCGCAGAGGAAAGGGCGCCCCGCCGGGGCGCCCTTTTCATTCGAGCGGCGCGACCGGCACGTCATTGGGCGCCGGCGCGACGGCCTGCGGGGCGGCGGGCGCGACCGGCGGCGAGGCGACGATTTCCGGCGCCGGCTTGGCGTCGGCGACGCCCGGGGCCGGGGCCGGCGGCGAAGCTTCGGCGGCCGCGTCTGGGCGCCCCGGCGCCGCCGGGTTGGGATTTGGCGCCGGCTGCGCCACGGGGCTGGCGTCCGGCCGCTTGCGCTTGGCTTGCGGCTTCGGTCTCGGCTTCTCGAGGGTCGGCTCGGCGGAAGCCCCCGGCGGCGCCAGAATCACGCGCGGGAAGCCGGGATCGTCGCCGCGCGCGATCTGGCTGGGCTGCGGCAGCGACAGACGCGGCTCGCCGCCGCCGTCGATGACGGCGGGCGGGCGCGGCGGCGCTTCGTCATCGCGGTCGAGCCAGCCGTCGTTCGGGGCCGCATCGAGGCGCGGCCGGTTCGACCACGCGCCCGAGGCGGCGAGCCGGCGATAGCCCGAGGCGACGGCGTAGCGCTGCAACAGTCGCCCGTCGCGCGCGTCGATGACGAGCCGCTCGAGGTCGTCCTCGCGGCCGAGGACGTTGGCCAGATAGATCGGTCCGTTGCGCAGGACGGGTCCGGTCAGCCGGTAGCCGCTCGCCTCGATCATATGCTCGACTTCGGCGGGCGCCAGCGCCGAGTCCCAGCTGGGCCAGCGAAACCATTGCGCGCCGGCCGGGCCGGCGCCGACGACGATCAGGCCCGCCGCCAGAGCGAGCGCCGCCGGCCAGCGGCCGGGGAGGGTCCGTTTCGATCGAATGGTCATCGCGCGACTCCGTCGGGGGCATCGGTCCGCCCGCTAGGCTTCGCCAAAAATTGCGGCGAGCTTACGACGCTGCCGCGGCGTGGTTCAGCGCGCCGGGCAGGATCGGCAGTGCTCGGCGACGAGGGCGAGAAACCGTTCGATTTCGGCGTCCTCGGTCGCGAACGAGCAAACCAGCCGAAGGAACGCCTCGCCGTCCCGGACGGCTGCCGCCGGCGATACGGCGCGCGAACTCCAGACGTAGAAACGGGCGCCGGCCGCCTGAAGGGGCGCCACGATCGCGCCCGGGACGATCGGGAATATCTCGTTGGCCTGGCGCGGCCAGGCGAGCCGGACGCCGGGAATGGCGGCCAGTCCGTCGGCGAGCCGGGCGGCGGCCGCGTTGGCGCGCCGCGCGAGACTCAGCCAGAGTCCCTCCTCGAGGTACGCCGCCATCTGGGCGCCGAGAAAGCGGCCCTTGGACAGGGTGTGGCCGCCGCGCTTGCGCTGGAAGGCGAAGCTGGCCGCCTGTTCGGGATTGAAGAAGACGACCGCCTCGCAGCCCAGGGCGCCGTTTTTCGTGGCGCCGAACGAAAGCACGTCGACGCCGGCGCGCCAGGACATTTGCGCCGGCGAGCAGCCCAACTGGGCGAGCGCGTTGGCGAAACGGGCGCCGTCCATGTGCACGGCGAGGCCCGCGCCATGGGCGATCGTCGACAGGGCGGCGATTTCGTCGATCGAATAGACCGTGCCCGCCTCGGTCGCCTGGGAGAGCGAGAGCGCCCCCGGCTGCACCGATTTGACCAGCCCGCGCGGAAAGCGCGTCAGGGTCTCGCGCAACGCCTCGGGCGTCATCTTGCCCCCCTCGCCGGCGACGCCGACCAGCTTGGCGCCGCCGGTGGACAATTCGGGCGCGCCGCATTCGTCGTCATGGATATGCGATTCCTCATGGCAGAAGACCGCGCTCCAGGGCGGCGTCACCGCCCCGAGGGCGAGCGCATTGGCCGCGGTGCCGGTCGCGACGAGGAACGAGGCGACGGGTCGCTCGAAAATCGCGCTCAGCGCGGCCTCGGCCCGCAGGGTGAACGGATCGGCGCCATAGGCCGGCGCCGCGCCGGCGCTCGCCGCAACGACGGCGTCGAGGATCCCCGGCGCCGCGCCCGAGCCGTTGTCGCTCGCAAAATCCATTCCCGGGGCCTCCTGCTCGGCGCCGCCAGCTATTGGCCGCAAAGACCGCCGCGCGCAAGCGCCGGGCGCGGCTCGCGGGGTCCAAAAAAGTCCGTCGGCGGGGCCGGCGACCGCTTGTGCGCGGTCGGCAAATCTGTCAAGGTCAGCGAAGATAGGACAGTTGTGCTGACCATTTCTGGCGCGTTTGTTGCAGGCGATCTCACGCCCGCGCGCATGTGGGATCGGCGCGACCCGAGGCGACGGCGATGCTGACACGGACGGTCCGCAAGGATCGAAAAAAATACGCCGCGTGAAGCCCTCCGGCTGCGCGCGCCGCAGTCGTCTCGTCGAGACGTCGCCAGCATAAATTCAGGACAATCGGCCCGAGACATCGTGGTCGCCAAGGGGAGCGGAAGATGAATGGCAAGGCTCAGGCCCCGGGCAATCTCCTTCCGGTCGACCTCCGGGGCGGCGCCGCCGCCGGCCAGGCGCCGTC
>JBEKEI010000196.1:0-9148 GCA_050013915.1 Roseiarcus sp. | reverse complement strand
CTACGCCGCTCCGGCCTATCTGGCGCTCGGGGTTCTCGCGCGGGATCTGGCCGGGCGGGCTGGGCGCCCGCGCGCCCGGGCGGGGTGGCCGGTCCTGGCGGTCGCGGTCTGCGCCGCCTTCGTCGCCTATCCCGCAGGGATGGCGGTGGTCGCGCGCGGCATGCCCGACATCGGCGGCCTCGTCCTCGCCGTCGCCGCCCTGCGGCTCGCCGAGCGCCTCGCGCGCCTGCTCGCGCTGCCGCCGGGCCACGATGCGCGGGTGGGGGCGCTCGTGCGCCGGGTCGGGCTGGCGCTTGCTCTGGCGCTGTTCGGCATGTTCCTGTTCCGCCGCTGGTATGCATTCGCCGCGGTCGGGATCGTGGCGATGCTGGCGCTGGAGGTGGTCGTGCTGGCGGCGATCCGCCGGGCGCGATTCCGCTGGCGCGACGCGACCGCCGCCGCGGCTCTGTGCGGGCTGGTCCTGTTCGCGCTGTGCGCGCCCATCCTCATCGACTGGCTGCCCGATCCGGGAACCCACGACTATGTGACGATCTACGCCGCCTATCGAAAGACCGTCGCCACGCAGGTCGCCGAACTGCTCGACTGGTATGGCGCGGCGCCGCTGGCGCTGGCGGCGTGCTGCGCGATCTTCCTGGCCGTTCGGCCTGGCGACCGGCGCCTGCTGCGGCTGACCTGCGGGGCGACGCTGATCGCGGCGGCGCTGTTCCTGCGCGTGCAATCGCCGGCGATTCATCACGTCTATCTGCTGACGCCGGCGGTCGCCGCCTCGATCGGGGCGGTGCTGGTCCTGCTGTTCGAGCGGCGCCGGATCGGCGCCCTGGCGGCTCTGGCGGCGCTCGCCGCCGTCACCCTGACGCCGGCGGTCAGCGGCTGGGTCAGCGGCTGGGCGCCGGCGGGCCTGGCGCCGACCGCGGGTCTGCCGCCCTCGCCGCGCAGCGACCTCGCCGAACTGGCGCGCCTCAAGACCTGGGTCGGAGCCAATGCCGCGCCAGACCACCGCTATTGCGTGCTCGCCTCGAGCTTCACCGTTAATGACGTGCTGGTCGCCCAGCTCTGGCAGATGAGTCCCGAGGTCTCCCCACTGGTCGATGCGGCGACGTCGCCCTATGTCCCCATGCCGCAGGTCGATCCGCGCGACGGGCCGCCGGCCAGGACCCTCGAGCAATGCGCGACGATGCTGGTCGGCGACCCCGTGCAGACGCATCTACCGGCCGCCTTTCAGCAGGACGTCGTGATCCCGGACCGCCGCACCGGCGAGGCCTTCAACCTCGAAAAGGGCGTGCGCCTGGTCGTTTTCGACCGGGTGCGGCCGCTCGACGACGCCGACATCGCAGCGCTCCAGGCGCGCTGGCGCGCCGCGCGCCAAACCAATTCGGCCGCCCTCGCGGGCACCGCCGCGCCATAGCGCCGGGCGCGGCGAGCCGCGGGTCTGCGCCGGAGCGGAGGCGCAAAGAGTTAACCGGCGCCGTGCAGGGTGAACGCGGCTCCATTCGACCCATCCGCAGGTGCGCGCTGACCGATTTCTCCCGACTACGAGTCGCCGTCCTTGCGGCTGCCTGCGGGTTGGGCTGGACCGCCTGGACGGTTCTGCGGGGCGTCGCGCCGGCCGCCGATCCGTTGACCGCGGCGGCCGTCGCGCTCCTGGCGTTCGCCGGCTGCGGAGCGCTTGCCTTCACGCTCGACCGGAAGGGTCTCGAGGCGTTCGCGCCCGTCGGCGTCTGCTTCGCGATGCCGGCGCTTGCCGCGGGTCTGGCGATCCACGACGCCGAGAAGCTGATGCTGCTGTTCGGCTTCGGCTCGGTCGGCTTGATGGCTGTGTGCGGCTATGCTCTCGCCAGGGCCGCACGCTGGCGTTCGACGGCGCGCACGACCGGCGGCTGGCTCCTCTGCGTCGGCCTGACGGTTCTGCTCGGACTCTATTGCCTCGCCTATGTCGCAGTCTCGCATGACCTGATGTTCTCCGATTTCATGTCGTACCGGATCGAGTCGATCGCGCTCGCCTCCCTGCTCGGCCACGGGGAGTTCGGCGCGGTAATCCGGCTGTCGATCGAATCGATGAAGGACGAGTATTCGCTGTTGCCGGCTCTGGGGCCCGCCGCGGCGCTCGCCCTGACCTCGCTCACTTCGCGCGCGTGCTACCAGGTCGCGGTCATCGCGCTATTCGCGGCGCCCGCCTATCTCGCCCTGGGCGTGCTCGCGCGTGATCTCGCGCGACGCGCCGGGTTCGGCCGCGCCGAGACGCGCCGGCCCGCTTTGGTCCTGGCGCTTGCCGTCGTCGCGGCCGTCGTCGCCTACCCCACCGGCATGGCCGTGGTCGCGCGCGGCATGCCCGATATCGGCGGGCTCGTCCTGTTCGTCGCCGCGCTGCGCCTGTCCGAGAGACTCGCGCGGCTGCTGGCGATGCGGCCCGGTCATGACGCATGGATCGGCCGCCTCACGCGCCGGGTTACGCTCGCGCTTGCGCTGTCGTTGTTCGGAATGTTCCTGTTTCGCCGCTGGTACGCCTTCGCCGCGGTCGGCATCCTGTCGATGCTCATGCTGGAAATCGCGATTCTGGCGGTCGATCGACGCGCGCGATTTCGCTGGGCGGGCTTGGCGAGCGCCGGCGCGCTGGGCGGACTCACCCTGCTCGGAATGTGCGCGCCGGTGCTTATCGACTGGCTTCCCGATCCCGCGGCGCATGACTATGTGACGATCTACGCCGCCTACAAGCAGCCCCCCTCATCGGTCATGGCCGCAATCTTCGATTGGTACGGCGCGGCGCTGCTGGCCGCAGCCGTCGGCTGCGCGATTTTCCTGGCGGCTCGCCCGGGCGATGCGCGGCTATTGCGCTTGACCTGCGGGGCGACCGCGCTCGCCGCGATCCTGTTCCTGCGCGTGCAATCGCCGGCGATCCATCACGCCTATCTGCTGACGCCGGCGGTCGCCGCCGTGATCGGCGCCGTCATCCTCGGCGCGTTCGAATGGCGAAGGAAGGTCGCCGTCGGCGCGCTGATCGCGCTCGCCGCTTTCACCTTGACTCCGGCGGTGAGCGGCTGGGCCCCGCAGGGCTTTGCGCCGACGGCCGGACGGCCGCCGGCCCCGCGCTCCGACCTCGTCGAGCTCGACCGCCTGAAGGCTTGGCTCGACGTCAACGCCTTGCCCGACCATCGCTACTGCCTTCTCGGATCCAGCTATACGATCAACGACGTGCTGGTCGCCGAGCTCTGGCAGCTGCGACCCGGCGGGTCGCCGCTCGTGCGGGCGGCGGCGAGGAACTATGTGGCGACGCCGCATGTCGATACGCGCGACGGGCCGCCGAACGCGGGGCTGAAGGATTGTGCGATCATGCTGGTCGGCGATCCCGTGCAGACCCATCTCGCGCCCGCCTACCAGCAGAACGTGATCGTCCCCGCCAGCGAGATGCTCGCGGGGGTAGGAATCGGCGCCGACTATCGCCCGACCGGCGAGGTCTTCGACCTCGAAAAAGGCGTCAGATTGATCGTGTTCGAACGGACCCGCGCGCTCGGCGACGGGGATGTCGCCGCGCTGCAATCGCGCTGGCGAGCGGCGCGGATCGCGACGGGCGTCGACGCCGGCGCCAAAGTCTCGCCATGAGATTTGTCGTTCGTGCAGGGATTCCCGCCGGCCTTCCGTTGACGACTCACGGTCGCCGGGGCGATTTGTCCAACCCCAGGGCGTAGTCGAGCGCGATTTTTCCGGGTCCGAACGTCATGATCGCGAGCGCCATCGCCGCCCAGGGCAGATGGAAGTTCGCCCAGGCGTCAGGGAGCGTCAGCTGGATGATTCCCGTCATCGCCAACAGACCGAGCGCGGCGTAGCGCGCGCCGAGCCCGAGAACGAGAAGCACCGGCAGGCAGACTTCGGCGACGCCCGACAGGGTCGCCATCAGCTCGGGCGCCGGATAGGGAATCTCGGCGCCGAAGATGTGCAGCTTGAACTCCTCGGCGAACAGCGTCCGGGCGCCGAACGATAGCGTGAGGAAACCGTCCCATTTGGTGAGGCCGGAGCGCCAGAACGGGACCGCGAGCGCAAACCTCAGCGCCAGCATTGTCAGCGAAACCGGGACCAGACCGAAAACGGCTGCGGTGAACCGCGCGATCGCATCGGAGAAGCCGCCCGGGGCGGCGACGGTTTGGCGCATGGCCATGATCAGCCCTCAGATGTGAATCGATGAGATCGCGCCGGCCTCCGCCAGCCCGACCAGATGGCCGCCGGGATCGAAGTCCTCGACCTCGACCGCCTCGAGCGCCCGGCGGAGCGTAGCGCCGTCGCGCAGCGCACGGGCGAACGGAAAGGCCCCGACGGGGAGGATTCGAACGCGAACTTCGGCGTCCGGCCGGGTAACCAGCGTCGCCTCGCTAACCCAGTGGTCGGGCGGCCTGACCTCGCTGTCGCCCTGATGGCCGGCCCAGATCGAAGCCGCAGGATGGTCCGATCGCAGCAGCCGCGCGGCGGGATGGAACGTCAGAGTCGCGTCCGCGAGCTTCTCCGGATCGACCCCAGCGAGCGCCGCGAGGGTCAAGGGCGAGTCCTCCGCGGCGTGATAGGCCTCGACCCAGGCGTTCTCCAGCCGCGCGACATCCGGCAGGTAGACGAGTTCCCGGGCGGGTTCGAACGCCTCGATGAAATCGGGAAAGTCGGCGCCATAATCCAGCAGCACGGCCGAACGCGGCTTGATTTGCCCGACGAAGACGCGCGCCATGGCGCGAAAGAACTCCGCGCCGACCAGCCGCCGGGCGACCGGATAGCGCGCCTCGATGGCGCCGATCAGCGAGACCGCGATGTTGTTGCGATAGACTGCGAATCGACGGGCGTCGGGCGCGCCCTCGCGGCCCGAGGTCTGGTTCGGCGGCGCGCGCGTCGGATCCGCGAGCGCCCGCGCGAAGGCCTCGATGGTTTGGCTAAACGGCATGGCGAGGCTCGCTCGCAGCCGCCCATTCGCGCCCCTGCGCCATTGCCGCTTCGGCGCGCCGCGCCTCGTCGCGCAACACCGGCCAAAGCGGAACCTCATTGTCCCATTCCACCAGCGTCGGGACCGGGCCGAGGCGCGCGATGACCTCGCGATACAGGCTCCAGACCTGCTCGCGCACCGGAGAATCGTGAGCATCGATCAGTATCCGATGGCCCGCATCGTCCTCGGCTTCGGCGAATCCGGCCAGATGGATTTCACCCACCCGTTCGAGCGGGAAGGCGTCGATATAGGCGCCCGGGTCGAAGCCGTGATTGGTCGCGGAAACCAGAACGTTGCTGACGTCGAGCAGCAGGCCGCAGCCGGTCCGCTGCGCGATCTCGCGAAGGAAGACCGTCTCCGGGATCGTGCTCTCCTCGAACAGCACATAGGTCGAGGGATTCTCCAGCAGCATCGGTCGCGCCATCGTCTCCTGGACCTGATCGATGTGATCGCAGACCGTCGCGAGCGTCTCCTCGGTATAGGGAAGCGGCAAGAGATCGTTCAGAAAGCCCTCGTCATGGCTCGACCAGGCGAGATGCTCCGAGAACAGCCCGGGCTCATAGCGGCGCGCCAGCGCGGCGAGCCGCGCGAGGTGGTCGCGGTCGAGCGGGGCCGGCGATCCGATCGAGAGCCCGACACCGTGCAGCGAGACAGGGTAGAGCGAACGAACCGCTTCCAGCCGATGATGTGGCGGGCCCCCCGCGCCCATATAATTCTCGGCATGGATTTCGAAAAAACCCAACTCAGGTCGATCGCGGAGGATTTCGTCGATATGCTCGGGCTTGAGGCCCACCCCGGCGCGATCGGGCAGCGGCGCGGCGACACGAGGTGGGGTCCGAAACCCGTCGGCCATGAGAAACTCCCGCTGTCGAAGTGTGGCGTCGATCCTTGCCCGCTCACTTCGCGGCCCCTCATCGTCATGTTACATCCCGCAGGCACAATAATCATCGGCTCGCCCGCGCAGGACCGCGAACAATGTTGCTTCTCGCTCGTAACAAGCGGCGCAATCGCGCGAATGACGAATGAGCGCCGCTGTGGGCGACGGCCGGATCGACGAAAAATGGGCCGCGATGATGCATGCGGCGATCGCCGGCGATGAAGCCGCCTACCGGCGGCTGTTGGAGGAGATCGGGCGCTCGGTTCGAGTTATGGCGCGCGGGGCCTTCGCGCGGGCTCGGGTCGGGGATGCGGATATCGAGGATGTCGTGCAGGAAACCTTGCTTGCGATACACCTGAAGCGTGACACCTGGGATGGCGGCTTGCGGCTTTCTCCCTGGGTCGCCGCCATCGCGCGTCACAAGATCGTCGACGCCATGCGCCGCCGCGGCGCCCATCGGTTCCAGCCGATCGAGGATTTCGAGTCGATCCTGGCCGCTCCCGAAGCCGAAGACCCGCATGCGCGCAGCGACGCCGAGCGGCTCATCGCCCAGCTGGCGCCGCGGCAGCGCGATATCGTGCGCTCGATCTCGCTCGACGGACAGTCGATTGCGGCGACCGCGGCCCGGCTGTCGATGACGGAGGGCGCCGTCCGCGTCGCGCTCCATCGCGCGCTCAAGATGATGGCGGCGGCGTTCAGGAGCGCGTCCGCGTGAAGACCTCGCAACTCATCGACGCGCTCGTCGCCGATCCGCCGCCCAGGACGGCGAGCCTGCGGGCTCGATTCGTGGCGGCGTTGACGGCCGGCGTGGTGATCAGCGCGGCTCTGTTCTTTATGGCGTTCGGGGCGCGATCGAACTTCCTGGCGTCGCTGTCGTCGCCGCGCTTCGATCTGAAGTTCGTCGATTCCCTGGCGCTGGCCTTGCCCTCGGCGGCGCTGTCATGGCGGCTGCTGCGGCCGGACGCGCGTCCGGGCCCGCTCGCCCTGGCGTTCCTGGCGCCGTTTCTGCTGCTCGCCGGAACGGTGGTTGCGGAATTGACGCTGGTGCCGAAGGAGTTCTGGGCCGTCAGGCTGATCGGCTCGAACGCCGAGCATTGCCTCATCGTCATCCCGCTGCTGTCGATCGCGCCGCTCGCCGCCTTGTTGTTCGTGATGCGCGAAGGGGCGCCTGCCAATCCGAGAATCGTCGGCGCGCTGGCGGGGGCGGCCGCCGCCGGAATCGCAGCGACGCTCTATGCTTCCAACTGTCCCGACGATTCGCCGCTGTTCGTGGCGAGCTGGTATCCCTTGGCCACGGCGATCGTCGTCGCCGTCGGCGCTGTGGCGGGCGATCGGCTCCTGCGCTGGTAGGGGCGTCGCGACGCGGTCATTTCACGATCGGCTGCAGGATGGCGTTCAACTCGCCGAGGCTGAGCGCGCCGCCGTAGATATTGCCGTCGATGATGAAGGTTGGCGTGCCCGAAATCTTGAATTTCTCGTCGGCGGTCTTGACGATCTGGACGAGCGCGTCGGCTTTCGCCTGGTCGTCGAGACAGGCGGTCGCCTTGTCGCGGCTCAAGCCGGTCGGCCGCAGCGCGGTCATCAGCCCTTCGACCGGATTGCTTCCGAACGCCCAGGAATCCTGCGCGGCGAACAGTAGTTCGATCGCCGCATAGGCCTTGTCGTCGCCGGCGCAGCGCGCGAGCATGAAGGCGCCGACGTCGAGTTCGTTGCGCGAATATTCCCTGAAGATGAAACGGACCTTGCCGGTGTCGACATAGGTCTTCCTGAAGGCCGGCCAGACGTCGCGGGCGAAATGCGCGCAATGGGGACAGGTCGCCGATCCATATTCGATTACCGGCAGACCGGCGGCTTCGCCGATCGAGAGCTCCGGCAACGGGCCCGGCTCGAGGGCCTTCGCCATGTCGACCTTCGAATCGGGTTTGGGCGCCGTCTGGGCCCAGGCGTCAGCTGCCGCCAGCAGCGGCAGGACCGCCAGAACGCGCATCGCCCCGCGCCGCGAAACCCGCGGCAGTCCGGGAAATGGCGAAGGCGGGAAAGTCACGGGCGCTGCGCTCCCGACGCGGCGGGTGTCCGACTTTGGACCGACATTCGCTGTTTTCGGTCCGGCCGGCAAGCCGGCGGCTCCCAAAGAAATTTGCCTCGGCTCGGATTGACACCGCCGCGACTGCGGCCCACATCTAGCCCGCTCGAGGGGCGTCCCGATTTCGGGGCTGAGACGGCGTGCGCCGGACCCTTTGAACCTGATCCGGGTCATGCCGGCGAAGGGACGAGGCGCCGGCCGGAACAATCGGTTGGACCGGCCCGACTTCCTCCAAGCCGCCGCATTTGAACTGCCCGGGCGCCTGGAGGATGGCCAATGAACCAACACGCCAAGACGCAGAAATTCGAGCCGGTTCCGCAGAGCGTTACAACCGGGCCGATCGCGGGGTCGCGCAAGATCTATGCTGCGCCCCGCTGTCACCCGGACATGCGCGTGCCGCTGCGCGAGATCGTTCTCAGCGATCCGCTCGAGCCCCCGGTTCGCGTCTATGACCCCTCCGGTCCCTATACGGAGTCGGACGTGCGCATCGACCTTGCCGCGGGCCTGCCGGCGGTGCGCGAGGGCTGGATTGCGGCGCGCGGCTTCGAGACGGTCGCCGGCCGCCCGGTCAAGCCGGAAGACAACGGCAATGTCACCGACGACCGGCTTGCGCCTCACTGTCCCGCCGCGCGCATGCTGCGGGCCGGCCGCCCGGGCCAGATCGTCACCCAATATGAATTTGCCAGGGCCGGGATCGTCACCCCCGAAATGGTCTATGTCGCGCATCGCGAGAACCTCGCGCGCGAGGCGGCGCTCGACGGGGCCGGGGCGACGCTCGCCGCCGGCGAGAGCTTCGGCGCCGAAATTCCCGCCTTCGTGACGCCCGAATTTGTTCGCGACGAGGTCGCGCGCGGCCGCGCGATCATCCCGGCCAACATCAACCATGTCGAGCTCGAGCCGATGGCGATCGGCCGCAACTTCCTCGTCAAGGTCAACGCTAACATCGGCAATTCCGCCGTCAGCTCGGGCGTCGCCGAAGAGGTCGAGAAGATGGTCTGGTCGATCCGCTGGGGCGCCGACACGGTGATGGACCTCTCCACGGGCCGCAACATCCACAACATCCGCTCCTGGATTCTGCGCAATTCGCCTGTTCCGATCGGCACCGTGCCGATCTATCAGGCGCTCGAGAAGGTCGACGGCGATCCACTCAAGCTCGACTGGGAAGTGTTCAAGGACACGCTGATCGAGCAGGCCGAGCAGGGCGTCGACTATTTCACCATCCACGCTGGCGTCC
>JBEKEI010000195.1:0-8119 GCA_050013915.1 Roseiarcus sp. | reverse complement strand
CGGCGCGCCGAAGAAGAAGATCGAGGCCGCAATAGTGGCGGCTTATGTGAGGGACGATGCTGCCGCCACTGCTTGACATCGATGAAATTCATAGGCGGCTGCAGGTCATCTTTCCTGAAGGTACCCCGCATCGCGGCTATTGTACGCGAGAAATGGCGGCGCGCACGATCTTCACCATGCTTTATGTCGGCGCGACCGAGGGAAGTGGACTCTGGATGGGGCCAAAGCATGTGTACCGGATGGGAGAAACGCAATCGCACCGACGGAAAGACGCGGAGCGGCGAGCTTACATAGCTGAAGTCGAGAAGCCCGGCTGTGTCGTACCCGCCGATCGCTGGTTTCAAGACAATACGCGCGAGCCCATTCGCGACGAAACACTGCGCGATGGCTTGGCGCGGGTTGGCGCCGTCGTAACGCGCGCGGGACTACCTACCACCTCGTCGAAGCCACGCTATGCACTTCAGGCAGGGTTTGCTGCGCTCTTTGTGCCGGCTTTGAAGGATGAGCCTTTGGACGGGGCAATCGCAGCGTGGCAGGATCGCTCCCTATCGGCTGGCGCGCTGGCCCGCGTGCGCCTGCACGGACGATCGGCGACGGCTGCGCAGTCCAAAATACTGGTAAGGCTTCCGAACGGGGAAACCCGACAAATGGAAGCCGGGCCGTCATCCGTCATCACCAAGGCGGTTGTCGAGGCGTTCGCGCCGAGGTTCCTGAGCGACCCGGCCGTGATGTGGATTTCCGAGAGCGGCAACAAGGTGATTCAACGGGATGATGAGCTGGCGAAACAGCTGGGTCTGAAAATCGAGACGGACAAGCTCCTGCCCGATACCGT
Source organism: Roseiarcus sp. (assembly GCA_050013915.1). Classification (GTDB taxonomy): domain Bacteria; phylum Pseudomonadota; class Alphaproteobacteria; order Rhizobiales; family Beijerinckiaceae; genus Roseiarcus. Next base: position 7,287 of record JBEKEI010000195.1, on the reverse strand, counting down.
CTTGGTCGATTTGGCTCCTGCGGAGCCGCTGGTGGTGTTCGTCGAGGCTGTCGCTACCGATGGGCCGGTGACGGAAGCACGGCGCAGTGCTTTCATCGAACTCGTCACGACGGCAGGATTCAAGGCCAGCCAGATTGCATTCGTCACGGCGTTTCGCGATCGCGGCGCTCCGGAATTCAAAAAGGCCATTCCGAATCTGGCCTGGGGGTCATTCGCCTGGTGCCTGAGCGAGCCCGATAACTTGGTCGCGCTCGACGGCATGCTTCCGGGGGGAATCCGACTCCTGAGCGATTTCGGTCGGATAGCAGAGTGGGGGAAGGATGGAACGTAAAGCACAGTCCACAGGATATTGCTTGGTTCCTGGACATTCACAGCAAGGGTCAGCTCGCTTTGCGTTCGCCTCGGGAAGCGGTCGCGGGATCCTTGGGAGCCGCGGCCGGATTTCTTCGTCGCAAGGACGCGTCCCAATGACCGTCGGCGGCCCTGGTTGTCGTTCCCCGGAGTCGACCTACTTATTTCCCGGCTTCGCCTCGGGCTGGGTGCGTCCACGGATGGACGAGCCCGGCGCCGGGGGAGGCGACACGAGCCGGCGAGCATGACAGGAGCAGGCGCATGATCTGACGTGTGCGAATTATTTTCCCGACGCCAAATCCGAAGACTGGCGGCTGCAGGTCGCCGGGCAGCGCGTCGAAACCATCAAGCCCGCCGCGAGGCGCGGCGGCCTGCTGGAGCTGGGAACCGCACTCGTCGCCGCGGCGGACCGCTCGCTGGTGGCGCTTCTGGGCGCCTCGCCGGGCGCCTCGACGGCGGCCTTCATCGCGATCAGCGTTCTGGAAAAGTGCTTCGCCAACGAATTGACAGCCGACGGTTGGCTTCCCAAGCTGAGGCGGATCATCCCCTCCTACGGGGTGTCGCGGATGTACGAGCGCGACTGCCTGCGGCGCATTCGGGCTGAAACGGCGGCGATTCTCGACATCGAGAACGTCGGAATGGCTCAAGGAGCCGCTGACCTTGGGCGACGGCGGCGTCGCCGCCGCCGTCCGATCGAGGGATCGAACCTGGGAGAGTCGATATGGCCGACATGCGAACGGAGAGCGATAGCCTCGGCGTCGTCGAGGTTCCCGCCGACAAGCTTTGGGGCGCGCAGACGCAGCGCTCGCTCGATCATTTCAGCATCGGCGCCGACCTGATGCCGCGCGAGATGATCGGCGCCTACGCGACGCTGAAGAAGGCCGCGGCGCTCGCCAACCACGCCGACGCGCGGCTCGACGGCGAGCATTGCCGGCTGATCGTGCGCGCGTGCGACGAAATCCTCGGCGGCCGGCATCACGACATGTTTCCACTGCATGTGTGGATGACCGGCAGCGGCACCCAGTTCAACATGAACGTCAACGAGGTGATCTCCAACCGCTGCTGTCAGCTCGCGGGAACGCCGCTGGGAAGCAAGGCGCCGGTCCACCCGAACGATCACGTCAACATGGCCCAGTCGTCCAACGATTCGTTTCCTTCGGCGATGAACATTGCAGCGGCCGTCAACGTCGAGCAGCGGCTGATTCCCGCGGTAAGCGCCTTGCGCGACGCGATCGAGGCGAAGTCGCGAGCCTGGAGCGACATCATCAAGATCGGGCGCACCCACATGCAGGACGCCACACCGCTGACCCTGGGCCAGGAATGGTCCGGCTACGCGGGCATGCTGACGGATGCGGTCGAGCGGATCGAAGCGGCGCTGCCGGGCGTGTGCCGGCTGGCGCTCGGCGGCACCGCGGTGGGAACGGGCATCAATTCGGCGCCCGGCTTCGCCGAGGCGGCGGCCGCCGAGATCGCCAGGCTGACCGGCCTGCCGTTCGTGACCGCGCCCAACAAGTTCGCGGTGCAAGGCGCCCATGACGCGCTGGTCCAGCTCTCCGGCGCGCTGCGCACGCTGGCGGTGTCGCTTTACAAGATCGCCAACGACATCAGGCTGATGTCCTGCGGGCCGCGCGCCGGCTTCGCCGAACTGACGATCCCGGCCAATGAGCCCGGCTCGTCGATCATGCCGGGTAAGGTCAATCCGACGCAATGCGAAGCGCTCGCCATGGTCGCCGTGCAGGCGATGGCCAACGACGTCGCAGTCGGCTTCGGCGGCGCCGGCGGCTATCTCGAAATGAACGTCTACAAGCCTCTCATCATCTACAACATCGCCCATTCCATCGCCATCATGAGCGACAGCTGCGTGAACTTCCGCAAGTTCCTCGTCGAGGGCGCCCAACCCAATCGCAAGAAGATCAGCGAATATGTCGAGCGCTCGCTGATGCTGGTGACCGCGCTGGTCCCCGTCGTCGGTTATGACAAGGCGTCGAAAATCGCCCATCATGCGATGGAGCACGATCTCACGCTGAAAGCGGCGGCGCTGGAATTGGGCTATGTCAGCGCGGCGGAGTTCGATCGCGTCGTCGACCCCGCGAAGATGGTCAAACCCTATGTGGCGACAGGCGCCTAGACCCTCGGTCGATCCGAGCGCACGCGCAGAGCGGCCGCCCGGCCGGCGTTTCAGCGGCGGGGCGCTCTGGGACCAAGCGGCGCTCTCAGGCCTAAAGGCCCGCATCGCGAGAGGCTCATGACGCTCGAGCAGGGCTCCGATCTGGTCCTCGCCGCCGCGCGCGCTCTCTTCGTCAACGGTCAATCGACCGATCAGACGCTGTCCGCGGCGACGCGGCTCGGCGAGGCCGTCGGATTGCGAACCCAGCTCATGCCGCGTTGGGGAGAGCTGCTGCTGCGGGCGGCGCGGGGCGAGGCCAGGCTGGTCTCGGTGGTCGCCGCCGATCCTACCGCCGTCGACATGGATCGCGTGGCGGGGGTCATGACGGCGATAGAGGATGTTCGCCGGGGCCGGCTCGCGCCCACCGCAGCGATGGCGGCGATCAGCCGGGCGGCGGGCGCGCCGGCGGCGCCGACATGGCTGTTCACGCTCGCGGCCGGGGCAGGCGCGGTGGCGTTGGCAATATTGTTCGGGGTTCAGCATCTCGCCGCCGCGGCGCTGGTGTTCGTCAGCGCGGCGGCCGGCGCGATCGTTCGCCGTTGGCTGGCGCGGCGCAGCTCGAACGCCTACCTGCAACCGTTTTGCGCCGCGCTCCTGGCCGGGGTCATCGGCGCGTTGGCGGTGCGCTGGCAGCTGAGTTCGTCGTTGCGTCTGGTCGCCGTCTGCCCGTGCATGATCCTCGTGCCGGGGCCGCATGTGCTCAACGGCGCGTTGGACCTCATCGAGGGTCGCCTTCATCTCGGGGGCGCTCGCCTCGTCTATGCGGGGCTGGTGACGGCGGCGATCTCGACCGGGCTGCTGCTCGGTCTCATGCTCGTCGGCGTGCCGCTGCCGGTGGATCAGGCCGGCAGGGCCGTGCCGCTGTGGCTGGACGTCATCGCCGCGGGCGTCGCCGTCGCCTCCTACAGCATCTTTTTCTCGACGCCCCTGCGCATGTTGCCCTGGCCGGTCGCGGTCGGCATGTTGGCCCATGCGATGAGGTGGCTGGCGCTCACCGCCCTCGGCGCCAGCCCGGCGACCGGGGCGCTGGTCGCCTGTCTCCTGGTCGGGACGATCCTGACGCCGGTCGCACGCCGTCGCCGAATGCCGTTTGCGGCGATTGGATTTGCATCCGTGGTGTCGATGATCCCGGGCGTCTACCTGTTCAGGATGGCGAGCGGCCTTCTGCAGCTCGCCGACGGCGCGCACGCGACCCTGGACCTGATCGGCGCGACCATCGCCGACGGCATGACCGCCGGCGCCGTCATTCTGGCGATGAGCATCGGTCTGGTCGCTCCCAAGCTCATCATCGATCGTCTCGGTGAGCGATCCACCGCGGCGGAGACTTGAACGGCGGGAGACGGGCCGTGGCCGCGAGGAACGGGAGCCGCCGCGGGGATCTAAATCATCCAGATGAATTGTCGATGTCGGCTTCAGACGCGAAGACGCGATGCTGAAGATCGGATCCAGGACAAGCCCGGCCGCGGCCGCGACCCGAGCCTCTCCAAGGCGGCCATTCCGCTTCGGCGGCGCGCGCAGATTACCAATTGTTCACTTCTAAATGCCAATTTGCGGTTGTGACATGCCGACCGACCCCGTGCGACGACGGGTCGATGGCGTGACGCCAGATGTCGATGCCGGCTCCCGTCCGGATTTTCTATGGCCGGCGCCCGGCGCCGCCGTCGAGTCTGCGTGTCGCGCCGGAGGCCGGGATCGAAGACGGCGCGGCGCGCGCCGAGGCGCGGACGGGCGCGGGGTCCCCGTTCAAAACTGGAACCGGCGCCGTGGAGTCACCCGTGCATCCGATCGTCGAGGACGACGTCCGACCAGGACGACCGAATGCGGTGACCCGGCGGTCCTCGCGGTCCCGCAACCGCTTCATCGTGATCGGCGTCACGCTGATCCTGGCGATCGCCGTCGGCGACGGGCTGGTCGTGTCGATGGCGCGCGAAGCGGCTCTCGCCTCGCGCGCGGCGACCAATACGCTGCTCGACAAGAGCATGATCGCGCAGGCGTCCCGCAAGCTCGGCGCCGTCGACAAGGTCCTTCGCGACATGCCGGCCGCGCTCGGCGCCGGCGATGTCGCAAACGATGGCCTGATGAATGCGAGGCTGCGCGCTCCCACGACCTCCGAGTTCCTGGCCGAACGGCGCAAGCGGCTTCAGGGCGTCGAAGCGCTCACGATCGTCGATGCGGAGGGCCGGATCGCCAACAGCGCCGGCGACGGCGCCTCGACCGGGACCGACCTTTCGGGGAGCCAGTTCTTCGGCTGGCTCAAAGCCCATGCGGAGGCGACGCCGTTCGTCGGCGCTCCGGAACGCGATTCCATCAGCGGCGAATGGAGCAACATCCTCGCCCGGCGCATGACCGACGCCCACGGGAATTTCATCGGCGTGGTCCTGGCGCGGCTGTCGCTCGACGAACTGGCGGATTTCTATGGCGTCGCAATGCCGCTGCATCGCACCTTGACCGTCATGCGCAACGACGGGACCGTGCTGGTTCAGTACCCCGGCGGGACCGAGCGGACCGGCCGGATGGTCGCCAGGCTCGCATCGCACGCGCCGGCCGGCGCCGGCTGCTCGACCTATCAGGGTCCTGATCTGGTCGACGGCGCTGCCGTCGTCGCCGCGGTTTGCCCAATGGACGACTTGCCGCTGATGTTGCAGGCGTCGGCGACCCAGGAGGAGGCGCTGGAGGGCTGGAACCGCCAACGGCCATGGCTGTTGCTCGGCGGCGCTCTGGCCGCCGTCGTCGTCATGGGGTTGCTGCGCCTGTTCGCCGCCCAGGTTCGTCGCCTGGAGCTCTCGGAGCTGTCGCTCGCCGCCGAAAAGAACGAGGCCAACACCGCGCACAGCCAGCTCGACGGCGCGCTGTCCAACATTCCCCAGGGCGTGTGCTTTTTCGACGCCGACCAGCGGCTGATCGTCTCGAACCGCCGCTATCTGGAAATCTACGGTTTGGCGCCGGAGGCGGCCCGACCCGGCCTGGCCCTCGCCGAACTCGCCGATCTCTGCTGGAAGGCGAGCCGGATCAGCAATTATGAACGCGCGGAATATCTGACCTCGCTGATGGCGATGGCGCGCGCGGTCGAGCCGCGCCAGTTGATTCTCGAGCTCGAGAGCGGTCGGACCATCTCGATCCAGAGCCAGCCGATGCCGGACGGCGGCTGGGTGGCGACCCATGAAGACATCACGGAGAGACGGCGCGCGGAGGATCGGATCGCCTATCTCGCCAAGCATGACCCGCTGACCGGCCTGCCGAACCGGTCGCTGTTGCAGGAACAGGTGCAACAGGCGCTTTCCCATCGCACCAGCGGCGGCCAGTTCGCGGTCCTGTTTCTCGATCTCGACCGGTTCAAGGCCGTCAACGACACGCTCGGACATGGCATCGGCGACAAGCTGCTGCGCCAGGTCGCCGCGCGGCTCTCGGACGTCGTCAGCGGTTGCGGCACGGTCGCGCGCCTGGGCGGCGATGAATTCGTCGTCCTGCAGGGCGGGGTCAGGGGTCCCGAGGATGTCGCGCGACTGGCCAGACGCATCGTCGATGCGATCGCGGCGCCGTACACGATCGAGGGCCATGAGATCGTCATCGGCGTCAGCATAGGAGTCGACATGGCCGGCGAGGCCGACTCGACCGCCGAGGTCCTGCTCAAGAACGCCGACACCGCGCTCTACAGCGTGAAGGCGCAGGGTCGCGGCGACTTCCGATTCTTCGAACCCACGATGGATCTGCAGCTGCGCAGCCGGCATCAGCTGGAGCTCGATCTGCGCCATGCCCTTGCGGACCGCCAGTTCGAATTGCACTACCAGCCGATCGTGGATGCGGCTTCGGGCCGGGTCTGCGCATTCGAGGCGTTGCTGCGCTGGAACCATCCCGACCGCGGCCTGATCATGCCGGGCGACTTCGTCGGGGCGGCCGAAGAGAGCGGTCTCATCATCCCGATCGGGGAATGGGTGATTCAGCAGGCCTGCCGGCAGGCCGCGCAATGGCCTGAGGAAATCGGAATCGCGGTCAATCTCTCCCCCGTGCAGTTCCGCGCGGCGAGCCTCGTCCCGACCATACTGGACGCGCTCGCCGCGACAGGGCTCGCCGCGCGACGGCTCGAGTTGGAAATCACCGAAAGCGTCCTGCTGCACAACGACAGGCGCAATCTGGCGATCCTGCATGAACTGCGCGCTCTGGGCGCCGGCGTCGTCATGGACGACTTCGGGATCGGCTATTCCTCGATGAGCTATCTTCGCCAGTTTCCGTTCAGCAAGATCAAGATCGACCGGTCGTTCATCAACGATCTGACCTACCGGACGGAGGCCGTGTATTTCGTGCGCGCGATCGTCGATCTCTGCCGAAACCTGAAGATCACGACGACCGCCGAGGGCGTCGAGTCGATCGAGCAATTGTCGATCCTGCTCCACGAAGGATGCGGGGAGCTGCAGGGATATCTGCTGGGCCGGCCAATGCTGGCCGCCTGCACCGAGGGCCAGATCGACAGCGGCAGGCTCATCCCCTCGCGAAAGATCGACTACTCGGAGCCGTCGCGCCCAGGACGTGTCCAGGCCGGCGCAAGGTTCTGAATTCCGAATCTGCGGCGGCGGGTCGCGGTGGTTCCGGGCGCGAGCAGCAAAAGTCCCGGCGGCGCCCGCGCCGCCCCTCAAAGCGCCCGCGCCGCCCGCCAGATCGCCCATTGCCGGCGCCAGCCGGGCGCGGCGACTCTCGTCCGGAATGGCGCATAGCCCCGGCCCGCCATTCGCGCGAGATCGAGCGGAAGCGGCGCCAGCGGCAGGAAGGCGGGG
>JBEKEI010000194.1:0-8225 GCA_050013915.1 Roseiarcus sp. | reverse complement strand
CGCGTCCGTCTCAGCCGTACCGCCGGCGCCAGGCGCCGGCTTCGCCGCGCCCGCGACACGCTCCCGCTGCTGCTGGAAGACCACGTAGAGCATCGGGATGACGAAAATGCCGAAGATCGACGACGCCAGCATGCCGCCGAACACCGGCGTGCCGACGGCGCGGCGGCTGGTCGCGCCGGCGCCGACGGCGATGACCAGCGGCAGGAGTCCGAGGATGAAGGCGAAGCTCGTCATCATCACCGGCCGGAATCGCAGGCGCGCGCCTTCCGCGGCCGCCTCCAGGATCGACTTGCCGAGCTTGCGCTGGTCGACGGCGAATTCGACGATGAGAATGCCGTTCTTGGCCGCAAGCGCGATCAGCACCACCAAGCCGATCTGCGAATAGACGTCGAAGCTGCGACCGGTCGCCACAACCGCCGCTATCCCGCCCAATATGCCGACGCCGACCGACAGCAGAACCGGAATCGGAATGTTCCAGCTTTCGTAGAGCGCCACCAGAAACAGATAGGCGAACAGAAACGCGAGCCCGAGGACGATCGAGGTGCCGCCGGCGGCGGCCTTTTCCTGCAGCGCGGTTCCCGTCCATTCATAGCCATAGCCGGCGGGCAGCGTCGTCACCGACACGCGCTCCATCGCGTCGAGCGCCTGGCCCGAACTGATTCCGGGCCTGGGGGCGCCGTTGATCAGGGCCCCGCGAAAGCCGTTGTAGCGCACCACGAGTTGCGGGCCCTGCACGATTTCCGGTTGGGCGAGCACCCGCACGGGCACCATTGCCCCCGACCCGTTGCGCACGTAGACGTCGAAAATGTCGTCGATCTCGTGCCGGAACGGCGTGTCGGCCTGCACGTTGACCTGCCAGGTCCGACCGAACACGTTGAAGTTGTTGACGTAGTATCGGCCGATGGTCGATTGCAACGCGTTGAACAGGTCGGCGATCTTGACCCCGAGCACCTGCGCCTTGTTGCGGTCGAAATCCAGATAGACCTGCGGCGTGTCGGCGGCGAAGGTGCTGAACACGCCGGCGAGTTCCGGCTGCTGGTTGGCGGCGACCAGCAGGCCGCGCATCGCCGCGGCGACTTCCGCCGGCGGCTGGCCCTGCTGGGCCTCGAGCACATACTGGAATCCGCCGGTGTTGCCGAGACCCAGGATCGGCGGCAGGTTGAACGGGAAGACGACCGCCTGCTCGATCGCCGCCAGCCGGGGCCGTAGCGCGCCGACGATCGCGCCGGCGCCCTGCGCGGGATCGGCGCGTTGCTCGTAGGGTTTGAGCCGGATGACGAAAAAAGCCTGGTTCGACGAGGTGATCCCGTCGATGAAGTCGAATCCGACCACCGACAGCACGCCTTCGACGCCGGCGATGCCGCGAATGACGCTCTCGGCCTGCTCGACGACCGCCGCGGTGCGGTTGATCGAGGCGCCCTCCGGCAGTCGCATGGCGGCGAACAGGGCGCCCTGATCCTCCTCCGGCAGGAAGCTCTGCGGCGTTCTGGTGAACAGCAGCCCCGACGCCGCCAGGGCGCCGATAGCGACGACGAGGCCGATCGCGGCGACGCGGACGAGACGGCCGACGATCGCCGCATAGCCGTCGCGCACGCGATCGATGCCGGCGAGCACGTAACGGATCGGCCCGCGGCTCGTATGGCCGCGCTTGATCAGAATCGAGCACAGCGCCGGGCTCAGCGTCAGCGCGTTGAGCGCGGAAATCAGCATCGAGACCGAAACGGCGACGGCGAACTGGCGGAACAATTGCCCGCTGATGCCGGGAATGAAGGCGACCGGCACGAAGACCGAGAGCAGCACGAGCGTGATCGCGATGATCGGCGCGGTGATCTCGGTCATCGCCTTCTTGGTCGCCTCGGGCACCGAAAGCTGCGGCTCCTCCTCCACGACGCGCTCGACATTCTCGATGACGACGATCGCGTCGTCGACGACGATGCCGATCGCGAGCACCAGCGCCAGCAGCGAGACCGTATTGGCGGAATAGCCGATCGCCAGCATGACTGCGAAGGTCCCGATGATCGAAACCGGCACCGCGATCAACGGAATGAGCGTCGTGCGAAGCTTGCCGAGGAACAGGAACACCACGATTCCGACGAGGACGAAGGCCTCGCCGAGCGTGCGCACGACTTCCTCGATGGTTGCGCTGACGAACACCGTCGTGTCGAAGAAGACCGAATAGGCGAGATCGTCGGGGTAGCGCTTGGCCAGCTCGTCCATTGTCCGGCGGACCGCCTTGGTCACCTCGACCGCATTGGCGCCGGGCGATTGATAGATGCCGATCGCCGCCGCCGGCGCGCCGTTGAAGCGCGTATAGCGATCGGACGAAGCAGCGCCCATTTCGACCCGCGCCACGTCCTTGACGCGGACCACCGAGCCGCCGGGGTTGGTTCGCAGCACGATGTTCTCGAACTCGGCGGGCGTGGTCAGCCGTCCCTGGGTCTTGACGGTGAACTGGCTGCGCTGATCCGCCGAAACCGGCGCCGCGCCGATCCGGCCGAGCGCGGCCGGGATGTTCTGGCCCTGGACAGCGGCGACGACGTCGCTCGGCGTGAGATTGAGGGCGGTCAGCTCATTGGGATCGAGCCACACCCGCAGCGAATAGTCGAGCGGGCCGAACAGGCTCGCCTGGCCGACGCCGTTGATGCGGGACAGGGCGTCGATGACGTTGATGGTTGCGTAATTGCTCAAATAGAGCTGATCGTAGGAGCCTTTCGGCGAATAGATCAGCAGCACCTGCAACAGCGCCGCTGACTTCTTGCGGATCGACAGGCCCTGCTGGACCACCTCGGCGGGCAATTGCGCCTCGGCGAGGGTGGCGCGATTCTGCACGTTGACCGTGTCGATGTCGGGATTCGTGCCGAGTGCGAAAGTGACGTTGAGCGTATAGGTCCCGTCGGCGCCGCTGGTCGACTGGTAGTAGAGCGCATTGTCGACGCCGTTGACCTGCTGCTCGATCGGCTGCGCGACGGTCGCCTCCACGACCTCGGCGTCGGCGCCGGGATAGTTCGCCGTCAGCGTCACCTGCGGCGGCACGATTTCGGGAAATTGCGCGACCGGAATGACCAGGATGGCGATGAGCCCGGCGAGCGTGATGACGATCGAGACGACGAACGCCAGCCGCGGCCGGTCGACGAAGACGGCGGAAATCATTTCTCCGCTCCGGGGTCCGCCGGGATCACCGTGGTGTCGACGACTTGTCCGGGCCGCACCTTCTGCACCCCGTCGACGATCACCGCATCGCCCGCCGAGAGCCCTGAAGGGATCGCGATTTCGGTGTTCACCGCCTCGCCCGTCGTCACCCGCCTGATCTCGACCTTGTGGTCCTTGTCGACGACGAGCACGTAGACGCCCGCCTGGTCCAGCTGCAGCGCCGCCCTTGGGATCACCAGCCGCGGCTGCTCCTCGCTCTCCTTGACCTCGACGGTGACGAACGCGCCATCCACCAATTGCCGCTCGGGGTTGGGCAGGGTGGCGCGCACCAGCAGCGTATCGGTCTGCTGGTCGACCTGGTTGCCGATGAAGTTCCAGACGCCGGGATGGCCGTATTGCTTCCGGTTGGCGAGCTGGACCAGGACCTTGATGTCGATCGGGCCGCCGGCGTCCTGCTTATGCGCGGCGGTGATGTCGGCGATCTGGCGATTGCTGACCGGAAACTCCACGTAGATCGGATCGTCGCTGACGATCGTCGCCAGGACGCCGCTGGCGGAATTGACGAGATTGCCCAACGTATAGCTCGTCAGACCGATGCGTCCGTCGATGGGAGAGGCGATGTCGGTATAGCCGAGATTTTCCTGCGCGATCGCCAGCGCCGCCTTGTTCTGGAGCACGCTCGCCTTGGCGCTCTCCAGGTTCGCGCGGTTCTGGTCGAGCGTCGCCTGCGAGACCGCCTGCGTCTTCACCAGTTCCGCGGTGCGATTGAATTGCAGCTGCGCGTTGAGCTCCTGCGCCTGCGCCGCCGCGACATTGGCGTTCGCCTGATCGACCGCGGCCTGGTACTGCGTCTTCTCGATCTGATAGAGAAGCTCGCCGGTCTTGACGTTCTGGCCCTCGGTGAACAGCACCTTCTCGAGAAAGCCCTCGACCCGCGCCCGCAACTGCACCGTGTTGACCGCCTTGATCCGGCCGACGAAGGCGAGCGAAGGCGTCACGCCTTTCATTCGCGCGAGCTGCACGCCGACGCCCGGCGGCGGCGCGGGCGGCGCGGCCTGCTGGGTCTCCCTGCATCCGGCCAGCGATGCGACGAGCATCGCCGTCGCCAGAGATCGCGCGCAGTTCATCGTGAGGCCGCCCCCGCAACGGGAAAAATGCCGTACGTGCGCCTGGGACGCTGGACGGCGACGCAGGCCGCGTCGTTCGAACCCGCTCCAGGAGCCGTTCGGGCAATATGCCCATGCCGGTCGACGCCGTCGAGACCAAACTCTGCGCCTCGGCGCCTGCCGGGCAGGCGCGGCGCGATTGGTCGGGTTCATCGGGAACTACCTTGCGTCGTTCCGATCGACGCCGGATGCGGACCGTCCCAGGCGATCGCGCGCGACGCCGCGCTCGGCGCATTTCACGCCGCGGCGGCGACCGGCGTTCGCCCGCCGGCCGATGAATTCGCCGCCCGGCGCGGGCGGCGCGAAGGCCGCCTCGCAGTCCGCGCAGCCGCCGCTGCACGGCGCGACGACCGCGCGAACGGCGCACGCGCGCAGCCGCGGCCCCGTCGCCCCACCGGGCGATACCCCCGCCCACGTGGCGGTGAGGAGACGACCGGCGCGCTCGATGCGGCAAAGCGCCGCAGCGAGCGGCAGCGCTCGCAGCCGCGCCGTCCGTCGAGCCGGCGGCGAATCACGCGCCGACGCGATCAGGCAGGCGCAATCGGCGCGAAATACATGATAGGAACCGCTCCGGCGACCGCGGTCGCCAAGGGGAGCGGCACGCCCGATGAGTCTGGAATCCGTCCGCGCGTTTCTCGTGCGCCATGCGCCCGACCTCGCGATCGTCGAGAGTCAGGCGAGCACCGCGACGGTGGCGCTCGCCGCCGCGGCGCACGGCGTCGCGCCTGGGCAGATCGCCAAGACGCTGTCGGCGCGGATCGGCGCGCGCGTCGTGCTGATCGTGACCGCGGGCGACGCGCGGCTCGACAACGGCAAGATCAAGCGCGCCCTCGGCGCCAAGCCGCGGCTGCTCGACGCCGAGGAGGTCGTCGCGCTGACCGGCCATCCCGTCGGCGGCGTCTGCCCTTTCGGCCTCGCGACCCCGCTGCCGATCTATTGCGACCTCTCGCTGCGCGATCTCGGCGAGGTCGTGCCGGCGGCGGGCGCGACCAATGCGGCGGTGCGGATCGATGCGCGCCGGCTCGCCGAGCTCGTCGGCGCGCAATGGGTCGACTTCTGCCAGGACCGCTGACGCCATGCCTGCGCGAACGATCCTGCGCTTTCCCGATCCGCGGCTGCGCGAGAGGGCGGCGCCGGTCGCGGTCTGCGACGACGCGCTGGCGGCGCTCGCCGACGATCTCCTCGCGACTATGCGCGCGGCGCCGGGGATCGGCATCACGGCGCCCCATGTCGGCGTCGCGCTGCGGCTGGCCGTGATCGAACTCTCGCCCGCCGACGGCGTCCGGGTCTATGTCAATCCCGTGATCGAATGGGCCTCGGCCGATCTGGCGCGCGCCGAGGAAGGCAGCGTGTCGATGCCCGGCGTCGTCGAGACTGTGGAGCGTCCGGCGCGCGTCAGAGTCGGCTACCGCGACCTATCCGGCGCCGCGCGCAGCGAGGAGGCCGACGGGCTGCTCGCGGTCTGCCTGCAGCACGAGATCGACCAGCTCGACGGTATCTTCTGGATTCAGCGGCTGTCGCGGTTGAAGCGGGAGCGGGTCGCGAGGCAGTTCGAAAAGCTCGGGCGGGAGCGGCCTCTGGGATATCGTCGGTGACATCGACCCGGACGCCGTAAAGCCGGCGCCACGCCCGACGCGCACGCTGGTCTCGTCCGAGGCCAGAGCGTTTCTCGAGAGCGGCCGCGTCTTCGGCAGACTCGTCTGCTCGACGAAGGCTTTTCGGCTGGCGTGAAGAATGTTGACCGGCGCGCCGGACGACTTCGACCACGACATGGAGACGTTCTCGACGATCGGCGCCGAGCTCGTGCGACGCCATGCGATCGTCAACACCCTCTCCACGAAGCCCGAGAGCTTCGAACCGCTATTCCTGGCGGGGCCGACAGCGAGACGAATCGCGCCCGCAAAACCGTCGGAATCGGCCATCGAGCGCGCCTTCCCGACGGATCGAACGGCCGGAATTTTAAGTCAAACAATAACGGTTCAACGCCGGAACGGTCCATGAATTCAAGTCAACGATACGCTCCGCTAGAAGAGCAGGACATACGATCATGAGCACCGCAACAAACAACAACAGCCTCGTTGAACCCAAGACCATCAATTTGGCGCTCGACACCGTCATGACCGACCTCGCCGACGAAAACGTCAGCGCGTTCACCCCGATCAATCCGCCGGCGGCGACGCCGGCCGCCACCTGGACGCCGATCGGCGCCACGGCGGTGCACGGGTCGGTCGGCCGCAGCGCGGCTGTGTCGGCGACCTACGACGGCGCCGCCGCGAGCGGCTCGAACGGGTTCGCCGGCGCCGGCGACAGCCTGATCATGGCGACTCTCGCGCCGTCAGCGCCGGCCGAGGCGGCCACGCCCGCGCCGACCGTGACCACGATCAAGAGCGTCGCCGCGAGCGCTGCAGCGCCGATCGCGACGACGCCAGCCTGGATGAACAGCCTGGCGACCACTTCCATTCAGGCGGACGTGAAGGCCGCCGACGTCAAAGGAACCATCGGCTACGCCGGACTCGAAAAGGTCATCAGCGACCTCGATGCGACGCTGAGCGCCACCAATTCGAAGCTGACCTCCGCCGAATTCGCCGACCTGAAGACGCTGACCGCAAACCTCAACAGCGGCGTGTCGACTTCGGGCTATCTGACGAGCGTGATGAGCGATTTCGTCAACGGCAACGCCGCCAACGCCAGCTGGACCGGCGGCGCGGCGAAAAGCGTCGCGCTCGGCAATCTGGCCGTCGGGGCCAGCGCCACCCAGCTTGCCGAACTCAACGGCTCGTGGCTGCTCGGAACGGATCTGCCGAGCTCGAGCGTCAGCATGCGCGGCTATTCGACGTTCTCGGTGAGCTACGCCACTTCGACGGCGCCGCTCTATGCCGCCGCCGGCCCCTCGATCTCCAACATCAACCAGGGCTATCTGGGCGACTGCTACCTCCTGTCAAGCCTCGGCGAGGTCGCCAATCAGGATTCGAGCCTCATCACCAACATGATCACGGTCAACGGCAACGGCACCTACGGGGTGCGGTTCTTCGTCAATGGCGCGGCCGATTACGTGACCGTCGACAGCCAGCTCGCCGACGGCGGCAATATCTTCAACAAGAGCCCCGACATCTGGGCGAGCATCGTAGAGACCGCCTACGCCGAATTCCAGGCGTCCGGCAACACGACCGGCGGCGCAACGTCGGCTGGTGATTCGTTCTCGGGCATCGGCAACGGCGGCAGCCCAGAGGAGGCGCTCGAAGAAATCACCGGCGCCTCTCAGATCACCGACTTCGATTCGACGCGCAGCTCATGGCAGAAGGTGACCTACAACAGCAACCTCGCCTTTACCGGGGTCACCATGTCGCAGACCAACGCCGGTGTGCTGGCGACTCTCGTCGGCGATCTCTCCGCCCATGACGACGTGGTCCTGGGGTCGGAGACCAACGCCACCGATGCCTCGGGGCGCACTACCCTGGTCGCCAGCCACGCGATGTCGATCTACGGCTACGATTCCACGACTGGCCTGCTCGAGGTGCGCAATCCCTGGGGCGTCGCGTATGGGCAGACCTGGGACACCACGTTCGAGGTCAGCCTCAACACGCTGATGGCCGACGGCGACCAGATCACCGCCGACAACGCCGGCGCGGCCACGCCTGCGTCCTTAATGACGGCTTCGTCGAACACGCCGACTCCGAAGTTGCCGATAAGCCATGGGCTCGCCGGCAGCGTCTCGGGGGTCGGCGCGCTCAGCGGCGACCAGGCGCGGGTCAGCGGGGGAGCGGGCTACACGCCGCTTTATCTTTCGCCCGGCCAATCGGGCGGCAGCCGGGCTTCGGCGGTCGGGACGGGGCGGACGGCCGGCGACCAATCGGGTTTTGGCGGATCCGAACATTCGCTCGCCTGGACGATCAACGCCGGCTCTTCCTA
>JBEKEI010000193.1:0-8229 GCA_050013915.1 Roseiarcus sp. | reverse complement strand
CCGGGCGCCGGGCGCGCCATAGCCGGTCCGCCCGGCAAGACTTTGTTATTGCCGATCGGTTACCACAATGCACAACCGATCCGGCCGCGCCGGGCGGCGCCTGCGCACGGAATCTGATCGATGGTCGTCGGGGTCGCCTTCGCTTCGAACGCGCTGTTCAACTTCCTTGTCGCGCTGCTCGTCGCCAAATTCCTCGGTCCGGCGGAATTCGGCCGCTTTGCGATCGCCTCGGCGACCGCCGTGCTGATCAACACCGCCGGCTTCGACTGGATCCGCGTTTCGGCGGTCCGCTTCTATTCCGACCGCACGCGGGAGACCCGTCCGGAAGTGCGCGCCACGCTCGACGCCTGCTTCGCCGCCCTCGCCGCGCTGGTGGGCGTGTCCGCCTTCGTCCTCGGACTGCCCGGGCTGGCGCTGCCGCTCTCGCCGGGCCTGCTCGTCATGGCCGGAGCGACCGGAGCGGCCAGCGGATTCTACGACTACCGCACCTCGCTGGCGCGCGCCCGCTTCCACGACGCCGCCTATGCGCGCACGATCATCGTCAAGAACGTCCTCGGACTGGCGCTGACGGTCGGCGGCGCCTGGTGGTTCGCCTCCGCGCAGATTGCGCTGGCCGGCATCTGCCTCAGCGTCGCCGGCGCGTTGGCAAGTTCGTGGCGCGCCTTGGCCGACCCGCGGGCGTCCCCGTTGCAAGCGCGCGGAGCGCTCGCCGCCCAGTTCATGCGCTACGGCCTGCCGCTGATCGTCGCTTCGATCCTGTTTCAGCTGATCCCGTTCGCTAACCGAGTCATCGTCGGGGGCCTCTACGGCTTCGGCGAGACCGGGCAGTTCTCGCTCGCCAACGATATCGGCTTTCGCATTCTGTCCGCGATCGGCTCGACGCTGGACGTGCTGCTCTTCCAGTTGGCGGTGCGCGCCGACGAAACCCACGGCGCCGACGGCGCCCGCGCCCAACTCGCCGACAACATGGTCACGGTGCTCGCCGTCCTCCTGCCGGCCTGCGTCGGAGTCTGGCTGATCCTGCCGAACTTCGAGGCGCTCGTTGTCCCGGTCGCGTTTCGCGGTCCATTCGCCGTCTATCTCGCGGCGTTGCTGCCGGGGCTGTTGTGCTACGCGCTGCTCCAGTTCGCGCTGGCGCCGATCTTCCAGATCGGCAAGCGGACCGCGCCGATGATCGCCGCTGCTCTGTCGGCATGCGCGGCGGACCTCCTGCTGCTGGCCGTCCTGCCGCACGGGCCCGACGGCGCGTGGCTGGCGGTCGCGCAATCGGGCGCGTTGGTCGTGGCGCTGCTAGTCGGGCTCGCGCTCGCGGCGGCGACGAGGCCGGAATGGCCGAGCGGTCTGGACGTGCTCGCGACCTTCGTTGCGACGGCCGCGATGACGGCGGCGGTGCTGCCGCTGCGCGCGCTTCCGCCCGGGCTCGCCACGCTGCTCGCCGAGGCCCTCGTCGGCGGGCTCGTCTATGGCGTCGCCGCCTATGCGCTGGACGTCGCGCGCCTGCGCGGCAGGATCGGCGCCCTCGTCGCCTCGCGCGCCTGACCGCCGCTCCGCCGGATGCCACGCGCGCGGCGCAGCAACGGATTATTCATTATTAATTCTAATTCGGCATTTACTTAATGACACGCGTCACGATCTAATAACCATCATGTATAAATTGAGTATTCCGCGATTAATATTCGCGTATGATCTTGGCGATGGGACTCGCCGGGCGATCGGCTTGCGTCCCTCGCGCTTTCGCGTTCAAGGGGGTTCGATCATGCGGCGCAGGTTTCATCATGCCCTGGCGGGGGCGTCCGCGACGCTGGTTCCGGTCGCCTTGTCGTTCGCGACCCTGGCCGCGAGCGCCTTTTCCGCGCGCGCGGCGCAGGATCCCGTCGTCATCCCCGGTGTGAGTCCCGCCCAGATGGCTGCCGCCGCGCGGGTAGATCAGGCGGCTCAGCCCCGCCCTGGCTCCTTTGGCGGCGGTTTGATCGACTACCTGCTCACCGGCTATACAGGCGGCGTGGCGGACGACAATTCTCGGCGGGCCCGGGCGGGCGGCGCGCCCGCGACGCGCACGGCCTTTCTCAACCCCGTCGCCCCGACGGTGACCGAACCGCGCGAGGCGCCGGATTCAGAGTTCCGGCGGCAGGAAGTCGCCTATGACGGGCCCGAGCGGCCCGGCACGATCGTCATCGATACGCCGCACAAGTTCCTGTTCCTGGTCGAGCCGGCCGGGCGCGCGTTGCGCTACGGCATCGGCGTCGGGCGGCCCGGCTTCGAGTGGTCCGGGGTCAAGACCATCAGCCGCAAGGCGGAATGGCCGGGATGGACGCCGCCGCCGGAAATGCTGCTGCGCCGGCCTGAACTGCCCGACCACCTTGACGGCGGCCCCGGCAACCCGCTCGGCGCCCGCGCACTCTACCTGGGATCGTCGATGTATCGCATCCACGGCACCAACGAGCCTGAAACCATAGGCAAGAACGTTTCGTCGGGCTGCATCCGCATGATGAACCAAGACGTCATCGACCTTTACGATCGCGTGCCGGTCGGCACGAAGGTGATCGTCATCTGAACGCTTTCGGGCGAGGGCGTGGCGCGCCTGTCCCAGCCGGGATCGTCGCCGGCTTGCGGGCCATGGGCGACGCGGGGGCGTCGCGCCGCGGCTGCGGGGCTCCCGCCAGGGCGCAAATCCGACCGCGAGCGGCCGCGGACGCACAACGGCGATCAACCGGGTTTCCCGGATGCGCGAACGCTCGGCGAACCGGTTGGCCGCGCGTTAACGGTTTTCCGGCAGGATTTTCACAACCGAGCGTGCGAAGTCGCGACAGATGCGGCCGCGGCTCGCTCGCCCGAGAGGAAAGTCCGATGCAGATAATGGCTCGCGTCGTTGAGACGCGCACTCCGGCTCCGGTCGAAACTCCGCCGGCGGACCAGGGGCCGGCGGCCGACCACCGGCGCGACGCAGTTCCCGACCGCGTCCTCGGCCATCTCGTCGAAGTCAACGGCAGGTTCGGGGTCGTCACCAGTCTGATGGGGAGCGGCGCCAACGGTGGTCATTGGTCGGTCGGCCATCTCATCACGATCGTTCACCTCGATGTGCGAATGGTCGGGGTCGTCAGCACGCTTGCGGCCGCCGATCGCGTCTGGGTCGACGCCGACACCAACATCGTCCACGTGACGGTGGAATTGATCGGCGAAATCGTCGACGACGCCGCCGGCGTGCCGCGGTTCAGCCGCGGCCTGCACACCTATCCCGCCCTCGGCGCCGTCGCCCATCGCATTCGATCGCGCGATCTCGCGACGATATTCGCCTCGCGCAACAATGACGGCGTCGCGATCGGTCATCTCACCCAGAACGAAACCATCGCCGCGGAAGTCAACATCCATCGCATGGTGAACCGGCACTTCGCCGTCATCGGCTCGACCGGCGTCGGCAAGACCACCGCGGTCGCGATCCTGATCCAGAAATCGATCGAGCTTCGCAAGAACCTGCGTGTCCTGATCATGGACCCGCACAACGAGTACAAGGAGCACTTTCACGACAATTCGATCGTCTTCGATTCCTCGACGCTCGATCTGCCGTTCTGGATGTTCAGGTTCGACGAACTCGCCGACATCGTGTTCAGCGGCCGCGTGCCCGGGCTCAACGAGAGCGAGGCGCTGTTCGAACTGGTGAAGGCCGCCAAGGCGAAATTCGCCGCCACGCAGACCGCGACCATGGGGATTAGGCGCCCCTCCACCCCCGGCCAGAGCGCGCTCAGCGCCGACACGCCGGTGCCCTACCGGATGAGCGACGCGATTCAGATCGTCGACGACTGGATCGGCAAGCTCGAACCGCCCTATCAGCGCGCCGACCTCCGCGTCCTCAAGAGCCGCCTGGAGAACCTCAACCGGGATCCCAGGTACCGGTTCATGTTCGGCAATTCGCTGGTCGAAGACACGATGGCGACCAATCTGGCGCGGTTGTTCCGCACGCCCATCAACGGCGCCCCCGTCTCGATTGTGCAGCTGGCCGGTCTGCCGAACGAAGTCCTCAACTCCGTCGTCTCGGTGCTCGCCCGTCTCACCTTCGACCTCGCCTTGTGGAGCGAGGGCTCCTACGAGATCGCGCTGGTCTGCGAGGAGGCCCATCGCTACATCCCGAACGATCGTTCGCTCGGCTTCGCGCCCACCCGCCAGGCGATCGGCCGCATCGCCAAGGAAGGGCGCAAATACGGCGCCTCGCTGTGCGTCGTCTCGCAACGTCCCAGCGAACTCGACGCGACGGTGCTGTCGCAATGTTCGACCATGTTCGCGATGCGCCTGCCCAACGAGGCGGACCAGGCGATCATCCGGTCAGCCGTCGGCGAGTCCTCGGCGACCGTTCTCGGCTTCCTGTCCTCGGTCGCCGATCGGGAGGCGATCGCGTTCGGCGAGGCCGTGGCGATTGCGATGCGGATGAAATTCGACTCCTATACGCCGCCGAAGTCGCACGCAGACGATGACGTTCGCCCCGGCTCCCACGCCGACACCCGGGCGCGGCCGTTCGACATGCGCCGCATGGTCGCCCGGCTACGCGACGAGGCGATCTGACGCTCTCGGCCCCGGTCGTCGCGCGCGCGTCGATTCCGCGCGGCGCCCGCGCGCCGACGCCGCTCCCGCAATGATCTGATCGACGATTTCGTGGCGACCGCGGCGGTCGGCGCCGGCGAGCCCCGCCGCGCCTGGCCTCTCTCCGCCGACGATCGCGTGTCGGTCGGCCGTCGTCGGCGTTCGCAACGAAAACGCGCCGGCAGGAGCGATCCTGCCGGCGCACGAGGCCGTTGCCGGCCGTGGGGTCGAGCTTACTTGAGGTTCGACGAAACTTCGTTGAAGGTGTTCTGCAGATGGGTGCCGACGGCCGTGACGGCTGCGATGATCGCGACGGCGATCAGCGAAGCGATAAGGGCGTATTCGATGGCGGTCGCGCCGGACTCGTTGGCGACGAAATTCTTGAGGGACTTGATCATACTGTTTGCTCCTGCTGCTGCTGCTTGTTCGATCCAACGAAGCAATTGTTTTGCTCTTCGGATGAGGCGATACTCTCAGCGGCGCATTGCGAACTCGTTAAACCGTCCGATTCAGCGCGCCGGTGTCGGCTTTTACCCTGGGCTTGGTTAAATGGCGTCTAAGCGCATCGATGAAACTCGGGGCTACGCCGCGGCGGCGGGTCCGCGGGCCAAGCGGGACGACCCCCGGCTCGCGGGGCGCGCGCTCTTTCGACGGTCCGGCGCTTTCAGGCCGCCGCCACCGCCTGGACGAGCGCCGGCCCGTCATTGCGGACATTGCCGACCGCGCGCCCGACCGGCCACAGCTTCATGAGTTCGGAAGGGTAGGGCCCCAGCAGCGCGGCGAGTTCGGCCTCGCCGGCGGGCGCCTCGCCGAGCCAGCGCGGCCAGTCAGCCTCGGCGAGGATGACCGGCATGCGGTCGTGCAGCGGGGCGAGCAACTCGTTGGCCTCGGTCGTGATGATCGTGCAGCTGCGGATTCGTTCGCCCGCCGGCGACTTCCAATCCTCCCAGAGGCCGGCCATCACGGTGAAGGGCGCATCGGCCCGTGCGATGGCGAAGGGCTGCTTGTCGCCCCGGCGCCATTCGTAGAAGCCATCGGTGACGATGAGGCAGCGTCGCCCCGCCCTCCAGGCGCCGCGGAACGCCGGCTTGACCCTCAGCGTGTCGGCGCGCGCGTTGAAGGTGGACACGCCGATCCTGATGTCCTTCGCCCACGAAGGCACGAGGCCCCAGCGCATCAGCACGGGAATCCGGGCGCCGCTCGCGGGGTCGCGGACCGCCGCGAGCAGGTCCTGGGTCGGCGCGATGTTCCAGGACGCGCGCAGATTGGGGGCGGGCGCCGCGTCGTCGAAACGGAGCTTGATCTTGATCTCGGAATAGTCGTTGGGAAGCCGGACACGGCCGCACATGGAGCCCTCGCGCCTCGAACCCGATCCTCGCGGACGGCGGCAGGCTATGCGGCCGGCGCGAGCCTGACAATCGCGGGGTCCGGCTCGGGCGATCCGGCGCGCGACCTGGGAGCCGCTCACAGCGCCTCGACAAAGCGCACCGCCGCGCCTCGCGCGGGATTGGCCAGCTCGCCCTCCCACATCACGCGGACGCCGCGCACGAACGTCCCGACCGGCCAGCCCTTCACGATGCGGCCGTCATACGGCGTCCAGCCGCAGCGCGAGGCGATCCAGCCGTCGCGGATGGTTTGCGTTCGCGCGAGGTCGACGATCGTGAAGTCGGCGTCGTAGCCGGCCGCGATCCGCCCCTTGCAGGCGACGCCGAATATCCGCGCCGGCCCCGCGCTCGCAAGATCGACGAAGCGCTGGAGGGTGAGCCTTCCCGCCGCGACGTGGTCGAGCATGATCGGGACCAGCGTCTGCACGCCGGTCATGCCCGAGGGACTGGCCGGGTAGGGACGCGCCTTCTCGGCGAGCGTATGGGGAGCATGGTCCGAGCCGAGCACGTCGACGATCCCCTGCGCGACGCCCCGCCACACGCCGTCGCGGTGCGCGGCCCCGCGCACCGGCGGGTTCATCTGCATCCGCGCGCCGAGCCTCCGATAGTCTTCGTCGCAGAGCGTCAGGTGATGCGGCGTCGCCTCGCAGGTCGCGACGTCCTTGGCGCATTCGAGAAAATCGATCTCCTGCGCGGTCGAGATGTGGAGCACGTGCACGCGCGCGCCGGTCTGGCGGGCGAGCCCGATCAGCCGCTCGGTCGCGCGCAGCGCCGCGATTTCGTCGCGCCAGACCGGATGGGAGGCGGGATCGCCGGCGACCCGCAGCGTCTTTCGTTCTTCGAGACGCGCCTCGTCCTCGGCGTGGAAGGCCGCGCGGCGGCGGATCGTCGCCAGGATCGCGCGCAGCCCGGAATCGTCGGCGACCAGCAGCTTGCCGGTCGACGACCCCATGAACACCTTGATCCCCGCCGCGCCCGGCAGCCGCTCGAGCTCGGGCAGGTCGGCGACATTGTCATGCGTCCCGCCGACCCAGAACGCGAAATCGCAATGCATGCGCCCCCGCGCCCGCGCCAGCTTGTCTTCGAGCGCGGCGGCCGAAGTGGTCAGCGGGTCGGTGTTGGGCATTTCGAAGACGGCGGTGACGCCGCCCAGCACGGCGGCGCGCGACCCCGATTCCAGATCCTCCTTGTGCGTCGCGCCCGGCTCGCGGAAATGCACCTGGCTGTCGATCACGCCGGGCAGGACGTGCAGCCCCCGGCAGTCGACGGTCTCGCCCGCCGAGGCGTGCGCGAGATCGCCGATCGCGGCGATCCGGCCGGCCGTCACGCCGACGTCGCGGGCGCCGATCCCGTCCTGGTTGACCACGGTTCCGCGGCGCAGCATCAGATCGAACGTCTGCGGCATGGACGCGTCCCCGGATTGCGTGCGACGACAGGCGGACTAGCCAACATGGGCGCTCCATGCAAGTGCGGCGGGGGTTTGACGCAATGACGATCCATTCGGTTGTGCTGGAGGACCGCGGTGTCCTCAGGGTCGCGGGCGAGGACGCCGCGAGCTTCCTGCAGGGCCTGCTGACCAATGACGTGGAGAAGCTCGGGCCAGGCGTCGCGCGCTACGCCGCCCTGCTGTCGCCCCAGGGCAAGATCCTGTTCGACTTTCTCGTGCTGCGGGTTCCCGCCGCCTCGGGCGCGGCCTTTCTCATCGATTGTCCGGCCGCACACGCCGGCGAACTCGCCCGCCGCCTCGGCTTCTATCGCCTGCGCGCCAAGGCTGCGATCGCCGACGAAAGCGCCGACTGCGTGGTGATCGCGCGCTGGGACGATTGTTCCGGCCCGGCGCCGACCGACGACCTCGGCGGCGTCGCCTTCGTCGACCCGCGCGATTCCGGCCTCGGCGTCCGCGCGATCGTGGCGCGCGCGACCGCGCCCGCCGCCTCCGCGGCCGGCCTCGAAGCCTATGAGGCCCATCGCATCGGCCTCGGCGTCCCGCGCGGCGGCGTCGATTTCGCCTATGCCGACATATTCCCGCACGACGCCAACCTCGATCTGCTGCACGGCGTCGATTTCGACAAGGGCTGCTACGTCGGCCAGGAAGTCGTCTCGCGAATGCGCCATCGCGGCGGCGTGCGCAAGCGCATCGTCCGGCTCGCGCTCGCCGGCGCGCCGCCGCCGCCGGGCACGCCGGTCGTCGCCGGCGATGCGCAGGTCGGCGCCTTGGGATCGGCCGCGGGGGCTCGCGCGCTCGCCCTGCTGCGGCTCGACCGGGTCGAGC